>NZ_JBWKFN010000013.1:0-1098 GCF_056434245.1 Streptomyces sp. NPDC044064 | reverse complement strand
GGGATCCGGCGAGTGGGTCGGGTTCGTCGAGTCCGGTGCCGGGGGATCCGGCGAGTGGGTCGGGTTCGTCGAGTCCGGTGTCGCCGGTCGGGTCCCGCCCCTCCACCCCGACCCCGGGGGAACCCGCGAACATACCGCTGCCGCCCTCTCCCACCACTCCCGACGGCGGCGGCTCTGCGGGACGGCCCACCGTCCCGCCGATCAGCACCTCCGACTCGCAGCCGAACTCCGGCAGCGAGTCGCCGTCCCCGTCGAGCGACGGCTTCTTCACGCCGCCGACGAGCCCCGCGGAAGGCCCGGACCGCTAGACGTCCACCCGGCCCGCGCACCCAGACCTCCATCCCCGAAGGGGTGGACCGCACCAACCGACTAGCAAGGAGTACCACCATGCCCAACTACAGCGTCAACTCGGACACCACCGCGTCCACCTCGCAGGCCCTGCTCAATGACTTCTCCCAGCTCCAGGACAAGCTCAACGAGGTCAAGGGCAAGATCTCCAACCTGCTCGCCGACGGCTACACCACGCCGGCCGCCCAGCAGAAGTTCTCGCCGTTCTTCGACGAGTTCGCCAAGGGCTTCGACCAGGTCAACCAGGGTCTCCAGGGGATCGGCCAGTACGTGAAGTCCGTCGGCGAGGCCTTCGACCAGACCGACAGCCAGCTCGGCTCCAACCTCTCCTGACCCACCGGCCCGGCTCGCCGCCACGGCGGGCGGTGCCGCACCCGCCTCCACACGAGAAGGACGATGAGCAGTGCGATTGACTGTCAGCGTGCGTGACCCACAGGTCGAGGGGGTGTCCACCACCGTCGCCGTGGAAACCGAACCGTCCGCGCAGGCGGGCAGGTTCGCGGCCGAGCTGGCACGGGCCGTCGGGTATGCCGGAGCAGCCTCGGGGGAGCCGCCCCTCTACATCGGCTCGACCCCCGTCGACCCGCACACCACCCTCCAGGGCGCCGGGGTGCGGGACGGCATGGACCTCGGGCTCGGCGCCCCTCTTCCGAGGGAGCCCGAGCCCCACAGACCCCCCCCAATCCCGCTTGTGTTTTGCCCCTGCGCCCGAACCCCCTTCCCTCTCGTCCCCCACCCCTCCCACCCCCG
>NZ_JBWKFN010000012.1:0-285462 GCF_056434245.1 Streptomyces sp. NPDC044064 | reverse complement strand
CCCCCCCCCCCCCCCCCCCCCCCCCCCCCCCCCCCCCCCCCCCCCCCCCCCCCCCCCCCCCCCCCCCCCCCCCCCCCCCCCCCCCCCCCCCCGCTCCGCTAGGCGCTCAGCAACCGCTTCTGGCGCAGCAGACCGGCCAGGGCGGCCGCGAACTCCACCGGATCCACCGGCAGGGTGACCGCCGCGTCGGCCCGGCTCCACGTGGCGAGCCACGCATCCTGAGGCCGTCCCATCAACAGCAGCACAGGCGGGCAGTTGAACACCTCGTCCTTGATCTGCCGGCACACCCCCATGCCCCCCATGGGCACGGCCTCACCGTCGAGCACGCACACATCGATGCCGCCCTCGGCGAGCTCCCGCAGCACCGCCTCGGGAGTCGCACACTCCACGAACTCGACCTGGGGCACATCGGGAGCCGGCCTGCGGCCGGCGGCCAACCGCACCTGTTCCCGGGTGTTGGAGTCGTCGCTGTACACCAGCACCGTAGCGGTCGGCTGCATGCTTCCTCCGAGACGTCAGCGTCGTACGGACAGGGCCGTTCGGGGCGGATGTTACTCCCATGAACACCACGTCAACACCGGTTCGGCGGGCAGCAACACTCCGAACGGCACCCCCCGGAGTGAGGGCGGGATAAGCGACCGACATAATGTCGGTCGTGGCGACAGCAACGACAGTAGAAACCGGGCACGCGCACCCGTCGGTCAATCGACCGAACCTCACCAGCGTCGGAACCATCATCTGGCTGAGTTCCGAGCTGATGTTCTTCGCGGCCCTCTTCGCGATGTACTTCACCCTCCGATCGGTGACCGGTCCGGCGCACTGGAAGGAGCAGGCGGAGGCGCTCAATGTGCCGTTCTCCGCGACGAACACCACGATCCTGGTGCTCTCCTCGCTCACCTGCCAGCTCGGCGTGTTCGCCGCCGAGCGCGGGGACGTGAAGAAGCTCCGTGGCTGGTTCATCCTCACCTTCATCATGGGTGCGATCTTCATCGGCGGTCAGATCTACGAGTACACCGAGCTGGTGAAGAAGGACGGGATCTCCCTGTCCTCCGACCCGTACGGCTCGGTGTTCTACCTGACCACCGGCTTCCACGGCATGCACGTGACCGGCGGTCTCATCGCCTTCCTGTTTGTCCTGGGCCGCACCTACATGGCCAAGAGGTTCACTCACGAGCAGGCGACCGCCGCCATCGTCGTGTCCTACTACTGGCACTTCGTCGATGTGGTCTGGATCGGCCTTTTCGCCACGATCTACCTGATCAAGTAGCCGGGACCGCTCCCGCACATCCAGAAGCATCGACGCAGAAGATCCTGACACCGGGGTAATCCGTGAAAAAGCTCTCCGCACGACGACGCCATCCGCTGGCGGCGGTCGTCGTCCTACTCTTCGCGCTGGCGGCCACTGGGGGGCTGTACGCCGCGTTCGCGCCCGCGAGCAAGGCACAGGCCGATGAAACCTCCCAGTCCCTGACCATCAAGGAGGGCAAGAAGCTCTACGAGGTCGGCTGCGCCAGCTGCCACGGCACCGGTGGCCAGGGCTCCTCCGACGGCCCGAGCCTGGTCGGCGTGGGCGCCGCGGCGGTCGACTTCCAGGTCGCGACCGGCCGTATGCCGGCCGCCACCTCGCAGGGCCCGCAGGTCGTAAAGAAGAAGAACATCTACACCCAGGACCAGATCGACCAGCTCGCGGCGTACGTCGCCTCGCTGGGCGCCGGTCCCGAGGTGCCGACGAAGCAGCAGTACGGCCCGGAGGGTGCGGACATCGCCAAGGGTGGCGAGCTGTTCCGTACCAACTGCGCGCAGTGCCACAACTTCACCGGCAAGGGTGGTGCCCTCACCAAGGGCAAGTTCGCCCCGGACCTGACGGGCGTCGACCCGAAGCACATCTACGAGGCCATGCAGACGGGCCCGCAGAACATGCCGTCCTTCCCCGACACCACGCTGTCGGAGAAGAACAAGAAGGACGTCATCGCGTACCTGAACGCGATCAACAGCAGCGAGACGGAGCAGCCGGGCGGCATGGAGCTGGGCGGTCTCGGCCCGGTCACTGAGGGCCTGTTCGCATGGGTCTTCGGTCTCGGTGCGCTGATCGCGGTAGCCGTCTGGGTCGCCGCTCGGACCGCAAAGGCCAAGAAGTCATGAGTAGCCAAGACATTCCAGAAGAGAACCTGCCCGCTGAGCAGGAGCACGCGCACGGCGCCGTGAGCGTCGCGGACGAGCAGAACCCGTTCGCGGACCCGGGGCTGCCGCCCCACGAGCACCGGATCCAGGACGTCGACGAGCGGGCCGCCAAGCGGTCCGAGCGCTTCGTCGCCCTGCTGTTCACGGTGTCGATGCTGGCCACCGTCGGCTTCATCGCCTCGTACGTGGCGATCCCGCAGGACAAGGCGATCTTCGTCTTCCCGCTGGGTCACATCAGCGCGCTGAACTTCGCGCTCGGCCTGACCCTCGGTACGGCGCTGTTCTGCATCGGCGCGGGCGCGGTCCACTGGGCCCGCACCCTGATGTCCGACGTCGAGGTCGCCGACGAGCGGCACCCGATCGCCGCCTCCCCCGAGGTCCGTGCGAAGGTCCACGCGGACTTCAAGCAGGGCGCCAAGGAGTCGGCGCTCGGCCGCCGCAAGCTGATCCGCAACACGATGTTCGGCGCGATGGCCATGGTGCCGCTCTCCGGCGTCATGCTGCTGCGCGACCTCGGCCCGCTGCCCGGCACCTCGCTGCGCCACACGCTGTGGGCCAAGGGCAAGCTGCTCGTCAACATGAACACGAACCAGCCGCTGCGTCCCGAGGACGTCGCCGTCGGTTCGCTGACCTTCGCCAAGCCCGAGGGCCTGGAGGAGGCACAGGAGGACTTCCAGAACGAGATCGCCAAGGCGGCCCTGATGATCATCCGGCTGCAGCCGGACAACATCAAGGACAAGCGCGAGCTCGAGTGGTCGCACCAGGGCATCGTCGCGTTCTCGAAGATCTGCACCCACGTCGGTTGCCCGATCTCCCTGTACGAGCAGCAGACGCACCACGTGCTGTGCCCGTGCCACCAGTCCACCTTCGACCTCTCCGACGGTGCCCGAGTGATCTTCGGCCCCGCCGGTCACGCCCTGCCGCAGCTCCGCATCGGCGTGAACGACGAGGGCTACCTCGAGGCGCTCGGCGACTTCGAAGAGCCCGTCGGTCCTGCATTCTGGGAGCGCGGATGAGCACCAACGAGAACAACGAGCGACGCGGCAAGGCGCCCGCCGGCGAGCGCGTCGCCGACTGGGCCGACGGACGGCTCGGGATCTACTCCCTGGCCAAGTCCAACATGCGCAAGATCTTCCCCGACCACTGGTCGTTCATGTTGGGCGAAGTCTGCTTGTACAGCTTCCTCATCATCATCCTGACCGGTGTCTACCTGACGCTGTTCTTCCACCCGTCGATGAACGAGGTGGAGTACCACGGCAGCTACGTCCCGCTCCAGGGACAGCTGATGTCCGAGGCGTTCAACTCGACCCTGCACATCTCCTTCGACGTGCGCGGTGGTCTGCTCATCCGGCAGATCCACCACTGGGCCGCGCTGATCTTCCTCGCCGGCATGTTCGTGCACATGATGCGCGTGTTCTTCACCGGCGCGTTCCGCAAGCCGCGTGAGATCAACTGGCTGTTCGGCTTCCTCCTGTTCGTCCTGGGCATGTTCACCGGCTTCACCGGTTACTCGCTCCCGGACGACCTGCTCTCCGGCACCGGTGTCCGCTTCACCGAGGGCGCGATCCTGTCGATGCCGATCGTCGGCACCTACATCTCGTTCTTCCTCTTCGGCGGCGAGTTCCCCGGTCACGACTTCGTCGCCCGGTTCTACTCGATCCACATCCTGCTGCTGCCGGGCATCATGCTCGGCCTGATGGTGGGCCACCTGATCCTGGTCTTCTACCACAAGCACACGCAGTTCGCGGGTCCCGGAAAGACGAACAACAACGTCGTCGGCATGCCGCTGCTGCCGGTCTACATGGCCAAGGCCGGAGGCTTCTTCTTCCTGGTCTTCGGTGTGATCGCGGCCATCGCCGCGGTGACGCAGATCAACCCGATCTGGGCCATGGGTCCCTACCGCCCCGACCAGGTGTCCACCGGCGCCCAGCCCGACTGGTACATGGGCTTCGCCGAGGGTCTGGTCCGCTACATGCCGGGCTGGGAGATCAACTTCTGGGGTCACACGCTCGTCCTGGGCGTGTTCATCCCGCTGGTGCTCTTCGGTCTCGTCCTGGCGGCGATCGCGCTCTACCCGTTCATCGAGTCCTGGGTCACCGGCGACAAGAGCGAGCACCACATCCTGGACCGCCCGCGCAACGCCCCGACCCGTACCGCGTTCGGTGTCGCCTGGGTGACCGTGTACATGGTCGGCCTGATCGGTGGTGGCAACGACCTCATCGCCACCCACTTCCACCTGTCGATCAACGACGTGACCTGGTTCGTCCGGATCTTCTTCTTCGCCGGACCGGTCATCGCGTTCATCACCACCAAGCGGATCTGCCTCGGCCTGCAGCGCCGCGACCGCGACAAGGTGCTGCACGGTCGCGAGACCGGCATCATCAAGCGCCTGCCGCACGGTGAGTTCATCGAGGTGCACGAGCCGCTCAGCCAGGAGCAGCTGCACACCCTCACGGCTCACCACCAGTACGAGCCGGCCGAGATCGGTCCGACGGTCGACGAGAACGGTGTCGAGCGCAAGGTGAAGGGGTCCGAGAAGCTGCGCGCCAAGCTCAGCAACGCCTACTACGGCGAGGACAACCAGATCCCGAAGCCGACTGTCGACGAGTACAAGGAGATCACGAGCGGCCACGGCCACCACTGATCCTCGCGTCGCCACACCACGCCGAAGGGCCCCGTCCGTGTTGCGGACGGGGCCCTTCGCCGTGTCCCGGGCTGGATAGGGTGGGACCACACTGTTCTTCTAGACACCCAGGAGCGGCTATGAGCGCTGTGACCCCCGCTGGAGGCGACACCGCGGCGGGCCGTTCCTGGCCCGCCCTGCTGAACGGGCTGCTGGACGGCCAGGACCTGTCCGCCGACGACACGGCCTGGGCGATGGACCTGATCATGCGCGGCGAGGCGACCGACGCGCAGATCGCCGGGTTCCTGGTGGCCCTGCGGTCCAAGGGCGAGACGGTGGAGGAGATCACCGGACTCGTGCGGACCATGTACGAGCACGCCAACGTGATCGAGGTACCCGGGCCCGCCGTCGACATTGTCGGCACCGGCGGTGACGGCGCCAAGACGGTGAACATCTCCACGATGTCGTCGATCGTCGTCGCCGGCACCGGAGCGAAGGTCGTCAAGCACGGCAACCGCGCCGCGTCCTCCGCCTCCGGGTCCTCCGACGTCCTGGAGAAGCTCGGGATCAACCTGAACCTGACCCCGAAGCGGGTGGCCGAGGTCGCCGACGAGGCCGGCATCACCATCTGCTTCGCGGTGAAGTTCCACCCGGCGCTGCGCCATGTCGCCGCGGCGCGCGGCCAGTTGGGTATCCGTACGACCTTCAACGTGCTCGGCCCGCTCACCAACCCGGCCAAGGTGCGCGCCCAGGCGGTCGGTGTCGCCGACCCCCGGATGGCGCCGATCGTGGCCGGGGTCCTCGCCGAGCGCGGCAACTCCGCGCTGGTCTTCCGCGGCGACGACGGCCTGGACGAGCTGACGACCACGTCCACCTCCAGGGTGTGGGTGGTCCGGGACGGCAAGGTCGCGGAGGAGAGCTTCGACCCGCGGGACGTCGGCATCGACCTCGTCCCCGTGGAGGCCCTGCGCGGCGCCGACGCGTCGTACAACGCGGAGGTCGCCCGCCGCGTGCTGGACGGCGAGCAGGGCCCGGTACGGGACGCGGTCCTGCTGAACTCGGCGGCCGCCCTGGTGGCCCTCGAACCGACCGGGGGCCCCCTGGCCGAGCAGCTCCGCGCCGGCATGGCCAAGGCGGCCGTGTCGATCGACTCGGGCGAGGCGAGGCGGACGTTGGAGCGGTGGGTGGCGGCCAGCAACAAGTAGCGGTCGGCTGATCGCCGTCGCGGCGGTGTCCCGGGATCCGGACAGAAGTTGCGCGGCGGCGATCGGCTCGGCTACGTTCCTGATCAGGTCATGAGTGACAGTCATGAGGCCCCGGCCGACTGTCCGGCAACCCTCCGTCCGTGGCGGGGTGCCCCGGGTGAAGACCAGGCCGTGGGCAGCGAGGTCCACGGCAAGCGCGGACCCCTCGCAAACCAGGGGTCCTGGTCGTCGAGGGAGCCTTCTGTGAGCAAGCGAATGCGATAGGGCGTAGAGCCCCGCCTCCGCGTACCCCTTTCACCTTCCCCACGTTCGAGCCGTACGCGCTCACGTGGTGGTTCCGCATTCCTCTCACAGGAGCTCGCCATGTCCGTCTTCACCGCTGCCGCCGACCAGTCCGTTTGTGCCCCTCTGCCCGTTCTGGGCGGTGACGTCACCGTCCCGCTCGTGACCGGCGGCGAAGTCACCTACGCGGCGCTCGACTACGCGGCCAGCGCCCCCGCCCTCCAGCGTGTCTGGGACGACGTGGCGGCCTACGCGCCGTACTACGGCAGCGTCCACCGCGGGGCCGGCTACCTCTCCCAGCTCTCCACCGACCTGTTCGAGAACGCCCGCAGGACGGTCGCCGAGTTCCTCGACTGCCGTGCGGCCGACCAGGTGGTCTTCACCCGCTCGACCACGGACTCCCTGAACCTCCTCGCCGCCGCCCTGCCCGCCGACTGCCAGGTCTTCGTCTTCGAGACCGAGCACCACGCCTCCCTGCTGCCCTGGCGGGACGCCCGCGTCACTTACCTCGACGCCCCGCGCACCCCGCGGCAGGCCGTCGAGACCCTGGAGCGGGCCCTCGCCGACCGTGAGCCGCACGGCCCGGCCCTGGTCTGCGTCACCGGCGCCTCCAACGTGACCGGCGAGCTGTGGCCGGTGCGCGAGCTGGCCGCCGCGGCGCACGCGCACGGCGCCCGGATCGTCCTGGACGCCGCCCAGCTGGCCCCGCACCACCCCGTGTCGGTCCAGGACCTCGACGTCGACTGGGTCGCCTTCTCCGGCCACAAGCTGTATGCCCCCTTCGGCTCCGGCATCCTGGCCGGCCGCGCCGACTGGCTGGTCGCGGCCGAGCCGTACCTGGCGGGCGGCGGCGCCAGCCGTAAGGTGACCCGGCGCGAGGACGGGGGAGTGGCCGTGGAGTGGCACGAGAGCGCCGCCCGCCACGAGGCCGGCTCCCCGAACGTCATCGGCGCCTACTCCATCGCCTCCGCCTGCAGGGCGCTGACGGAGGCCGGCTTCGACGCGCTGGTCGCCCGTGAGCAGCACCTGATCGCGAAGGTGCGGGCGGGCCTGGCCGAGGTGCCCGAGGTCCGGGTCCTCTCCCTCTTCGGGGACGACGCCCCCCGCGTCGGCGTGATCAGCTTCGTCGTGGACGGCTGGAACAGCTCCCACTTCGCCGCAGCCCTCTCCGCCGAGTACGGCATCGGCGTCCGCGACGGCCTGTTCTGCGCCCACCCCCTGGTCCGCACCCTCCTCGGCTCCGACCCCCAGACCCAGGGCGAGTGCGGCGCCCCCGAGGCCGCGCCGGGCGAGAAGTCCCTGAACGCGATCCGCGTGAGCTTCGGCGCGGGCACCCCCGACGAGCACGTGGAGCGCTTCGTCGCGGCGGTGAAGGAACTGGTGACCGAGGGCGCGAAGTGGACGTACCGCACGGAGGAGGGCCGCTGCGTCCCGGCGGTGTGAGCCTCTGAACGCCTGGTGAGGCGGTCTTCAGCCGATCAGTTGTCCAGACCGATCGAGAAGGCCGCCTCGAGGTCGTGCTGCGAGTACGTACGGAAAGCTACGTGCGTGTCCGTGGCCTCGACCCCGGGAATCTTGCTGATCCGCCCCGGAATCACGTCGGCCAGATCCTCGTGCCGGCGCACCCGCACCATGGCGATCAGGTCGTACGTACCGGTGACGGAGAAGACCTCGCTCACCGAATCCAGCGAAGCGACCTGCTCCGCGATCTCGGGGATCCGGTCCACGCTGGTCTTGATCAGGACGATCGCGGTGATCACGACGGGTTCTCTCCCTCGGGTGCCGGAGCCGGTGCGCACTCAACCTTAGTGGTACGCCGGTATCGCACCCATGCGTAACCGAACCCCACCCCGAAGCCGACCAGGTGCGCGAGGTAGGCGACCCCCGGCCCCTCGCCGGCGCGCCCCGCCGCCAGCCACTGCAGCGCCGCCCAGAAGGGCAGCACCACCCAGGCCGGGAAGCGCATCGGCAGGAAGAACAGGAACGGGAGCAGACTGGTGACACGGGCGCGGGGAAACAGATAGAGGAACGCGCCGAGAACCGCCGAGATGGCCCCGGACGCGCCCACCAGTGACTGCTCGGAGGTGGCGTTGGCGGCCGCGTAGCCCAGCAGGGCCAGGTAACCGCAGCAGACGTAGAAGAGGGTGAACTCCACCCGGCCCATTCGTTCCTCGGTCATGATCCCGAAGACGAAGAGGAAGAGCATGTTGCCGATCAGGTGCACCCAGCTGCCGTGCACGAACAGCGCGGTGACCGGGGTCAGGGCCTCCCGGACGGGTTCGTCGAACAGCCGCGCCGGGACCACCCCCCAGTGCCGGAAGTACGCGCGCTGCGCGGCCGGCAGCGCGTCCGCGGAGCCGTACACCGGAGTGAGTCCGGAGGCCGGGCCCAGGACGAAGATCAGGGAGCACACGGCGATGAGGGCGTACGTCATCGGCGCGGGGGTGTCCCGGAGCGCCCTGAGTGTGCGGCCGGCCGTCGTGCTCCAGGTGTTGATCATGACTACAGAGCATGACGTAAGGGGACGCAACCTGACAGACCGCCTCGCCGCCGCGGACGGACGGGCGGTGAGGACCCGCCAGGCCGTAGGGTTACGAGCCACACGCGTCGAGGAGCGACGCGGACCGACCCGAGAAGGAAGCGAAAAGTCACGATGACGGTTCCCCTGCCGACCGCCACGACGCGATGGCGCTGCACCCTCTGCGGCAACCTCACCCGCTTCGACGTGACCCGCTCGTCGAAGGTCGTCGAGTACGTCCACCTCGACCTCGCCGGTGAGCCGACGGTCGAGGAGCGCGAGGTGGTCAGTGAGACCATCGACTCGGTGCGCTGCCGCTGGTGCAACGCGGTGGACCAGGTGGAACTCGTGGACAGGCCGGGCGCCGGCTCCTGAGCGGAGCGGGCCCCGTACAGGTATTGGGGTGTGACGGATGGTGGAGACCGCAGGCGGGGGGCCGGGCGACGGCACCGCTGAGGTGCTTGACCGTCCGCTGCCCGACGGAGTGCGCCGACGGGTCGTGCAGATCGTCTCGGACGGATTCGGCGGCCTGACCCTGGCGGAACTGCCCGCCCAATTGCGGCAGTATGCCCGGTTCGCACCGAACCGGCGGGCCAAGTTCGCCGGGAACGCGATGGCGGCCGCACTGGAGACCGATCCGCTCTTCCGGCAGCGGATCGGAGAGAAGTTCAGAGAGGCGCAGCCGGAGCTGTCCGGCGCCCTCGACTCCGGCTCGCCGCCCCCGGCCGCGGACCCGCTCGACGTGGCGGCCGCGGCCTACGTACTGCGTCCGGCGGGCTGGGTGAAGCTGGTCACCGCGGCCGGCGAGGAGGCCCAGCGGGCGGACGCCGAGCGGGCCGACGAGGAGAGCCGGGCCGAGCTGGAGCGGCTGCGCGAGGAACTGGCCGAGGCCCGGGCACAGACCCGGACCGAGACCGAACGGCTGCGCGGCGAAGCGGAGTCGGCGAAGAAGGAAGCGGAGTCGCTGCACCGCAAGCTCCGCGCCGCGCTGAGCGACGTCAAGCGCGGCGAGGCCGCGCTGCGCAAGGTCCAGGGCGAGATCGAGGCCGTGCGCGCCGAGGGGCAGGCGCAGCTGTCGGCCGCCGAGAGCGAGTCCCGCCGGCTCAAGGCCCGTCTGGGCGAGGCCGAGGCCGGGCTGGAGGCCACCCGCCGGGCGGCCCGCGAGGGGCGCAGCGTCGAGGACATGCGGGTACGCCTGCTGCTCGACACCCTGCTGGACGCCACCCAGGGGCTGCGGCGCGAACTCGCCCTGCCCCCGGTCTCCGTGCGCCCGGCCGAGACCGTGGACGCGGTCGAACCGGGGCGTATGACCCCGAAGGACATCGCGGCCCGCGCCCTGTCCGAGAACGATCCGGCGATCCTGGACCAGCTGCTCGCGCTGCCGCAGGCGCATCTGGTCGTCGACGGCTACAACGTCACCAAGACCGGCTATCCGCAGATGCCGCTGGAGAAGCAGCGGCTGCGGCTCCTGGGGCAGCTCTCGGCGCTCGCCGCGCAGACCGGCGCCGAGGTGACCTGTGTCTTCGACGGCGCCGAACTGGCCGCGCCGGTGCTGCTCGCGCCGCCGCGCGGGGTGCGGGTGCTGTTCTCCAAGCCGGGGGTCACGGCCGACGAGCTGATCCGCCAGCTGGTGCGCGCGGAGCCGCCGGGCCGTCCGGTCATCGTCGCCTCGACCGACCGGGAGGTCGCCGACGGGGTCGCCAGAGCCGGTGCCCGGCCCGTCGCCTCTGCGGTACTTCTGAAGCGACTGTCCTGAAGGTCCAACGCACATACGCAATGCCCGAATTGGCCCGACTCTCACGCCACGTAGGGTCAATCGCGCCTCACTGCAAGTGAGTTATGTGCAAAGAATGCATTGCGTCACAGGTTTTTTTGCCGCGAGGATTTGAACTGATCACAACTGGGTCACTAGGGTCTGGGCTCGAACCTCCGAACGGGTGATCACTCACAAGAAGGAGTTCGTCCTCCGTGGCGTCCCATCGTCGACCCAAGCAGCCGAGTCGCACGCGTGTCACCGTGCTGACCACCGCAGCCGCCGCTGCCGTCGCGCTCAGCGCGAACGCCGCCAATGCCGCGCCGAGCGAGAAGCTCGGCAAGGACGAGGTCAAGGCAAAGGTCGACACGCTCTACGAGCAGGCTGAACAGGCCACCGAGAAGTACAACGGGGCCAAGGAGAAGCAGCAGAAGCTGCAGAAGGAAATCTCCACCATCCAGGACAACGTGGCCCGCGGCCAGCAGGAGCTCAACAAGCTCCGCGACAGCCTGGGTTCGCTGGCGACCGCCCAGTACCGCTCCGGTGGCATAGATTCCTCGGTCCAGCTCTTCCTGTCCTCCAACCCGGACGACTTCCTCGACAAGGCCTCCACGCTCGACCAGTTGAGCAGCCAGCAGGTCGAGGCGCTGAAGAAGATTCAGGACAAACAGCGCGAACTCGCCCAGGAGCGCGCCGAGGCCACCGAGAAGCTCAAGGACCTCGCCGCCACCCGCACCGAGCTGGGCAACAAGAAGAAGGAAGTCCAGGGCAAGCTCGCCGAGGCGCAGAAGCTGCTCAACACCCTGACCGCCAAGGAGAAGGCCGCGCTCGCCGCAGAGCAGGCGCGTGCCAACCGCTCCTCCACCGAGCGGGTGGACCTCGGCGACGCCCCGCCGGCCTCCGGCCGCGCCTCGGCCGCGTTCTCCGCCGCCCAGAGCAAGATCGGCACGCCGTACGTCTACGGCGCTTCCGGCCCGTCCTCGTTCGACTGCTCGGGCCTGACCTCCTGGGCCTACGCGCAGGCCGGTGTCTCCATCCCGCGCACCTCCGAGGCCCAGGCGAACATCGGCACCCGGATCTCCAGCCAGAGCGACCTCAAGGTCGGCGACCTGGTGTTCTTCTACGGCGACCTGCACCACGTCGGCCTCTACGCCGGCAACGGCCAGGTGCTGCACGCCCCGCACACCGGCGCCGTGGTCCGCTACGAGGCCATCGGCAACATGCCGTTCCAGTTCGGCGTCCGGGTCTGACAACTTCGCGACGCTGACTCGGTGGCGCCCGAACGGGCGAATCCGGTGAACCGAGACTGACTCCACGTCCCGCCCATGACCTGCGTCAGGGGCGGGACGTCGCGTTTGCGCGCCGCCCGACGGCGTTCGGCGCGGTCCTTCCGCACGGCTACTGTCTGCCGCGATTCCCCGGCGCAGGGGCCTCCCCGTCCCCGGCGCCGGGGAAGCTGTCTCTGTCCGCCAGCAGAAGGACTGCCGTGGGGTCCCATCGCCGCCTTGCACTGTCCGGGTTCAACCGGGGCGCCGGCGTCGCCCTGTGCGTGTTGTCGGCCGCGTCCGCCGCGCTCGGCGGCCTACCCGCCCAAGCGGCGCCGCACGGGGACACCCGTGCCGAGGTGGACCGCCTCTACGAGGAGGCCGAGAGGGCGACCCAGGCCTACGACAGGGCCGACGAGCGGGCCGACGTGCTGCGCCGGGAGGTCCGGGACGCGCAGGACCACATCGCCCGGCAGCAGCAGCGCATCAACACCATGCGCGAGCGGCTCGGTTCGCTGGCCGGCGCCCAGTACCGCGCCGGCGGCATCGACCCGGCCGTCGCGCTGCTCTTCTCCGACGACCCCGACGACTACCTGGACAAGGCGGCCACCCTCGACCGCATCGGCGCCCAGCAGGCGGAACGGCTGCGCGAGTTGAGCGCGGCGATGCGCGAGCTGGCCCAGGAGCGCGCCGAGGCCGCCGGGAAGCTCGCCGCGCTGGAGCAGAGCCGCAGGGCGGTCGACACGCACAAGCGGACCGTGGAGAAGAAGCTCGCCAGGGCCCGGCAGCTGCTCAACTCCCTGCCCGCCGCGGAACGCGCCGCCTACGACCGGGCCTCCCGCTCCGACGGCTCCGACCGCGTCGACCTGCCCGACCTGTCCGGCGCCGTCGCCCCCGACGCCCGCGCGGCCGCCGCCGTCGCCGCCGCCCGCTCCGCCCTCGGCCGCCCTTACGTGTGGGGCGCCACCGGCCCCTCCGGCTTCGACTGCTCGGGCCTGATGCAGTGGTCGTACGGGCACGCCGGCATCCACCTGCCGCGCACCTCCCAGGAGCAGCGGTACGCCGGCCGGCAGATCCCGCTCTCCCAGGCGCGCCCCGGCGATCTGGTCGTCTACCGCTCCGACGCCAGCCATGTGGCGATGTACGTCGGCAACGGCCAGGTCATCCACGCCCCCTACCCGGGCGCGCCGGTGCGCTACGACCCGGTCGGCATGATGCCGGTCTCCTCGGTCACCCGGCCCTGACCTCCCGCGCGCACCGTACGATCGGGAAATGGCCGGTCGTGGAAGGGTGTGGCGTGCCGCTGCGGCGGGACTCTGTCTGCTGCTCGCGGCGCCCCTCGCCGGATGCGGCGGGCGGACCGCGGCCGATCCGGCCGCGGCCGAGGTGCAGCAGGTGCTCGACCGGCGCTCCACGGCCCTGCTCGGGCACGACGAGGCGGCGTACGGCACGACGGGCACCCGGACCGGGTTCGTCCGCCTGCGCGCGCTCCCGCTGGCCTCCTGGGCCTACCGGGTGACCGCCGTGCACGGTGACGGCCCGGGTGCCACCGCCGACGCCGAGCTGCGCTACCGGATCTCCGGCTACGACCACGCCCCGGTCAGCGTCCGCCGCACCCTCGCGCTCAGCCGCACCGCCGACGGCAAGTGGTACGTGACCGCCGACAAGCCGGCGCGCAAGGCCGGGCAGCAGCTGTGGGACCAGGGCACGGTGACCGCCGTGAAGGGCGCGCACAGCCTGGTGCTCGGGGCCGGTCGGAGCGCCGGCGACCTGCGCGCCTACGCCAGGCTCGCCGACCGCGCGGTCCCGGCCGTCTCCCGCGCGTGGGGCACCGACTGGACCCGCCGGGTCGTCGTGCTCGTCCCGCGCACGCTGGAGGGCATGGCGGGGCTGCTCGGCTCGCCCGCCGCCGACTACCGGGGCATCGCCGCCGTCACCACCGGCGAGGTGGGCGGGGCGGGCAGGGCGCCCGCGGACCGGGTGGTCGTCAACCCGGAGGCGTACGTGATGCTGGGCAGCGTCGGCAAGCAGGTCGTGCTCACCCACGAGACCACCCATGTGGCCACCCGTGCGCACACCGACGCCGCCACCCCGCTGTGGCTCTCCGAGGGGTACGCCGACTGGATCGGCTACCTCGGCACCGGCCGCACGCCCGCCGAGGCCGCACCGGAGCTGGCCCGCGCGGTCCAGGACGGCAAGGTGCCCGTGAGTCTCCCTGCCGACAAGGACTTCGGCTTCAGCACCGACCCCGCCCGCCTCGCGCAGTCCTACGAGAGCGGCTGGCTCGCCTGCCGGATGATCGCCGGCCACTGGGGCGCGGACCGGCTCGGCGCCTTCTACCGGGCCGTCGGCACCCACCGGACGCGGGCGGGCGCGGTCGAGGCGGCGCTGAAGAAGGTGCTCGGGACCACGCCCGAGGCGTTCACCGCCGAGTGGCGCCGGTACGTGCGCGCTCAGCTGCGCTGACCGAGCACCTCGACCGCCTCGCGCAGCCACTCCCGCTCGGCCTTGCCGGTGGCCCGGGCGACCCGCAGCATGCCCTGCCGGAACAGGTCGTCCGCCTCCTCCGCGCGCACCGGCTCCCCGTCCCGGTAGAAGAAGCTCGCCGGCGTCTCCAGGAAGTCCAGGCGGCGGCGCAGCACCGCGGCCTGCTCCGCCGGGTCGTCCAGGTGCCGCAGGAAGGCGAGGACGGTGTTGAAGCGGACCTGGTCGGTGATCTCGGCCTGCTTGGGGGCGCGCAGCCGCTCCAGCAGGTCCGCGCGGCCCTTCCCGGTCAGGGACAGCACCCGGCGCGGGGCGGCGCTCGTGCCCTCCTCGGTGCGCTGGTCGAGCTTGCCCGCGGCGACCAGCCGGTTGATGGCCGGGTAGAGGGCGCCGTCGCTGACCGGCCGGACGTGCCCGCTCAGCGCCTTGATGCGCTCCTTCAGCTCGTAGCCGTGCAGGGGTTCCTCGGCGAGGAAACCCAGGATCGACAGCTCAAGCACGAGAAATCCTCCTTGCGGCGGGCGTGGGACTCATGCTAGCTCTTATCGAGCTACCTCTAAACGAGGTAGCTCGATAAGAGGGGGCTCCTGGTGAACGCGGACCGCAGGCAACTCGTCTCGCTCGCCCACCCCGTCTACCTCTCGCTTCTCGCCTCGGTCGCCTCCGGGATCATCAACACCGTCTGGGTCTCCCGGCTCGGCGGTGCCGCCGTGGCCGCCGTCGCCGTCGCGACCAACACCGAGAACGTGCTGCCCGGCGTCGGCCTGGCCATGGCGCTCGCGATGGCCGCCCAGTGCGGGGCGGTGGCGGTGCTGTTCCGGCGGGCCCGCCGTCAGGAGGCCGAGGTCTCCTTCGCGGGAGCCGGCTGAGGGGCCGGCGGGGTCGCGGTGTCCGCGGGGACGGTGGAGCGCCACAGCCGGCGGGCCGCCATGAGCGCGGCGGCGACGAGGAGGCCGTTGCGCAGGACCAGCAGCGTGACGCCGTACGTGTCGCTCACGACCACGTGCACGAAGCCGATCGGGAACTCCAGGACCGTCAGGAAGGTCGCGGCGAGGACCATCAGGGCGGGGACGCCCATGCGGCTCGCCCGGGAGCACAGGCACACGGCGGCCAGCCCGATCAGCCACACCAGGTACTGCGGGCTGATCACCCGGCTGGTGACCGTGAACAGCAGCACCGCCGTGAGGGCCGCGTCCGCGAGCGTGTGCGCCTCGAACCGGGACGCCCGTCGCCGCCACAGCACCAGCCAGCCGACCGCCGCCCCGCTCAGTGCCATCGCGACATTGCTGACCAGCCCGACGTACGGGCCGACGAACTCGATCGACCCGTAGTTCAGCATCACCTGCCCCTGCCAGCCGTGGTGCCGGGCCACGTGGAACACCAGGCTGCCCAGTGACTCCACCTCGGTGCCCCGGTCCCGCTGGAAGGTGAGGAAGGCGAAGGCGCCCGGCATGGACACCGCGAACAGCGTCGCGACACCGCACGCGGCCACCGCGGCCGACATCCACGCCCGCAGCCGGGTGGCGCCCACCAGGAGCAGCGCCGGCCACACCTTCAGCAGCGCCCCGAAACCCACCAGCGCGCCCATCACCCGGGGGCGCCGGACCCCCGCGAGCAGGGCCGCCACGGCCACCGCGGTCACCATCAGGTCGTAGCGGGCGTACACCGTCGGGCCGAGCAGGGGCACACCCGCCACCCAGGTCCACGCCCCGCGCAGCGAGCGGCCGGGCCGCCGGCCCGCGTGCACCAGCAGGGCCAGCCCGGCCAGGTCGGCCAGGCACACCAGCACGAAGAAGGCGTGCGGGTAGCTCAGGAACGGCAGGGCGGCCGGGGAGAGGATCGCGAGCGCGGCGGCGGGCGGGTACTGCCAGGTCACATCGGCCAGCGGAAACGTTCCTTGGCGCAGTACCTCGTACCAGCCCTGGTAGATCACCGACACGTCGGAGGTGACGTCCGGGCCCGGGAACACGTAGACCCCGAAGACGAAGAGCAGCAGCGCCAGCCGGGTGGCGCACCAAGTCGCCAGCAGTCCCGCTATCTTCCCGCTCACCCGCACCCCTGTTCGTACACCGGCCCCGGTCCGGACCCATGATCCCCTGCCCGCCTGTGTGTGTGCGACGAAGCGCGCCCGGTAGGGTCGGCGACGATGCACAAGACGCTGATCGTGACCAACGACTTTCCGCCCCGGCCGGGCGGCATCCAGGCCTTCCTGCACAACATGGCACTGCGGCTGGAGCCCGGGCGGCTGGTCGTGTACGCCTCCACCTGGAAGCGCGGTCGCGAGGGCGTCGAGGCCACGGCGGCCTTCGACGCCGAGCAGCCGTTCACCGTCGTACGCGACCGTACGACCATGCTGCTGCCCACGCCCGGCGCGACCCGGCGGGCCGTGTCGCTGCTGCGGGAGCACGGCTGCACCTCGGTCTGGTTCGGGGCGGCCGCGCCGCTCGGTCTGATGGCACCCGCGCTGCGCAGGGCCGGCGCCGAGCGGCTGGTGGCCACCACCCACGGGCACGAGGCCGGCTGGGCCCAGCTGCCCGCCGCCCGGCAGCTGCTGCGCCGGATCGGGGACTCCACGGACACGATCACCTACCTCGGCGAGTACACCCGCTCCCGGATAGCGACCGCGCTGACCCCGGACGCGGCCCGGCGGATGGTGCAGCTGCCGCCCGGGGTCGACGAGAAGACCTTCCACCCCGGCTCGGGCGGCGACGAGGTCCGGGCCCGGCTCGGGCTCACCGACCGGCCGGTGGTCGTGTGCGTCTCCCGGCTGGTGCCGCGCAAGGGCCAGGACACCCTGATCCGGGCCATGCCCCGGATCCTCGCCGCCGAGCCGGACGCCGTGCTGCTCGTGGTCGGCGGCGGCCCCTACGAGCAGGACCTGCGCCGACTGGCCCGCGAGACCGGCGTCGAGGCCTCGGTCCGCTTCACCGGTGCGGTGCCCTGGTCCGAGCTGCCCGCGCACTACGGCGCCGGTGACGTCTTCGCCATGCCCTGCCGCACCCGCCGCGGCGGCCTGGACGTCGAAGGCCTCGGCATCGTCTATCTGGAGGCCTCCGCCACCGGACTGCCGGTCGTGGCCGGCGACTCGGGCGGTGCCCCCGACGCCGTGCTCGACGGCGAGACGGGCTGGGTCGTCCGCGGCGGCGAGCCCGCCGAGGCCGCGGAGCGCATCATCGCCCTCCTCGGGGACGCGGAACTCCGCGACCGGATGGGCAAGCGGGGCCGCCAGTGGGTCGAGGAGAAGTGGCGCTGGGACCTGCTGGCCGAAAAGCTCAAGGACCTGCTCTAAAAGCCGTCTTCAAAAACTCGTCCCCGCTCTAGGCGGAACGGGAAAATCCGCCCATGCTGCGCGCATGACAGCAAAACTGATGCAGCGTCAGCTGAGTCGACGTCACATCCTGGGCATGATCGCCCTCCAGACCGCCGCCACGGCAGGTCTCACCCGCATCGGTCTTCAGTCCGCGCAGGCGGCCGAACCGGCCGCCGTCGACAATTCCCCGGCCATCGTCGTCGGTTCGGGCTACGGCGGCGCCGTGGCCGCCCTCCGCCTCGGCCAGGCCGGCATCCGCACCCTCGTCCTGGAGATGGGCCGCCTCTGGAACACCGCCGGCAGCGACGGCAAGGTGTTCTGCTCCACCAGCGCACCCGACCAGCGCTCCATGTGGTTCCGCACCCGCACCGAGGCCCCGCTGGCCACCTTCCTCTGGCTGGACCTCGTCAACAAGGACATCAGCGCCTACCCCGGAGCCCTCGACCGCGTGCACTACGACAACATGTCCGTGTACGTCGGCCGGGGCGTCGGCGGCGGCTCCCTGGTCAACGGCGGGATGGCGGTCACCCCTCTGAAGTCCTACTTCGCCGAGCAGTTCCCGACCGTCGACGCCGAGGAGATGTACGGCACCTACTTCCCGCGCGCCCGCTCCATGCTCGGCGTCAACAGCATCGACCCGGCCTGGTTCGAGTCCACGGAGTGGTACCAGTTCACCCGCACCTCCCGGAAGGCCGCCGCCAACGCCGGCCTGAAGACCACCTTCGTGCCGAACGTCTACGACTTCGGCTACATGCAGCGCGAGGCCGCCGGCACGGCCAGCAGGTCCGCACTCGCCGGGGAGGTCATCTACGGCAACAACTACGGCAAGCGCAGCCTCGACAAGACCTACCTGGCCGCAGCCCTCGGCACCGGCAACGTCACCATCAACACCCTGGAGAAGGTCAGGACGGTCACCAGGGCGGGTGACGGGTCGTACGTCCTGACCGCCGACCGCATCGACAACACCGGCAAGGTCGTGGAGACCAAGCAGTACAGCTGCACGTACCTCTTCCTCGGCGGCGGCAGCCTCGGTACGACCGAACTCCTCGTCCGGGCGAGGGACACGGGCACCCTGCCCGCGCTGAACTCCAGCGTCGGCGCCGGCTGGGGCACCAACGGCAACACCATGCTCGGCCGCGCCAACCACGTGTGGGACACCGTCGGCGCCAACCAGGCGACCATGCCCGTCATGGGCATCGACGACTGGGCCAACACCGCCAACCCGGTCTTCGCCGAGATCGCCCCGCTGCCCATGGGGTTCGAGCACTGGATCAGCCTGTACCTGGCGATCACCAAGAACCCCGAACGGGCTTCGTTCTCGTACGACTCCACGTCCGGGGCGGTGAAACTCGGCTGGACCCCGGCCCAGAGCGCCGTGTCGGTCGCCATGGCCAAGAAGCTCTTCGACCGGATCAACGCGGCCAACCTGACCATCTACCGGTACGACCTCTTCGGCTCGACCAGCAAGGTCTTCGCGGACGACTTCACCTACCACCCGCTGGGCGGCTGCGTCCTCGGGAAGGCGACCGACGACTACGGCCGGGTCAAGGGGTACTCCAGGCTCTACATCACCGACGGCTCGCTCGTGCCCGGCTCGACGGGCGTGAACCCCTTCGTCACCATCACCGCGCTCGCCGAACGCACGATGGCGCGGGTCCTCGCCGAGGACACCGCGCCATGACGCTCTTCCGGCAGGCGTACTACTTCGCGTAGATCGCCTCGATCTCGTCCGCGTAGTCCTTCGCCACCACGTTCCGCTTGAGCTTCAGCGACGGGGTGAGGTGGCCCGACTCCTCCGTGAACTGGGAGGGCAGAATGCGGAACTTCCGCACCGATTCCGCCTTCGACACCGCGGCGTTGCCGTCGTCGACCGCGGCCTGGATCGCCGCCAGCAGATCCGGGTCCTCGCGCAGCGACGCCGCGGTGGAACCCGCCGGCTTGCCGTGCTCGGCAGCCCAACGGCCCAGGAACTCGTCGTCGATGGTGACCAGCGCGCCCACGAACGGCCGCCCGTCGCCCACCACCATGCACTCCGCGACCAGCGCGTGGGCGCGGATGCGGTCCTCGATCACGGCCGGGGCCACGTTCTTGCCGCCCGCGGTGACGATGATCTCCTTCTTGCGGCCGGTGATCCTGAGGTAGCCGTCCTCGTCGAGGGTGCCGATGTCGCCGGTGTGGAACCAGCCGTCGGCGAGCGCCTCCGCGGTCGCGCCCGGGTTGTTCCAGTACTCCTTGAACAGGTGCTCGCCGTGCAGCAGCACCTCGCCGTCGTCCGCAATCCGGACCACCGAGCCGGGCAGCGGCTGGCCGACCGTACCGATCTTCTGCCGGTCCCAGGGGTTGAACGCGGTCGCCGCGCAGGACTCGGTCAGACCGTAGCCCTCCAGCACCGTGAAGCCGATGCCGCGGAAGAAGTGACCGAGCCGCTCGCCCAGCGGCGCACCGCCGGAGATCGCGTACTCGCCCCGGCCGCCGAGGACCGCGCGCAGCTTGCTGTAGACCAGCTTGTCGAAGACCTTGTGCTTGATCTTCAGGCCGACGGACGGGCCCGACGGGGTGTCCTGCGCCTTGCTGTAGGCGATCGCGGTGTCCGCGGCCTTGTCGAAGATCGCGCCCTTGCCGTCTGCCTGCGCCTTGGCGCGCGCGGAGTTGTACACCTTCTCGAAGACGCGCGGGACACCGAGGATCAGCGTCGGCCGGAAGGCGGCCAGCTCGTCGGTGAGGTGCTTGATGTCCGGGACGCAGCCCAGCTTGATCGGCGCCATCATCGGCGCGATCTGCACCAGCCGCCCGAAGACGTGCGCGAGCGGGAGGAAGAGGAGGACCGAGCACTCACCGGTGCGGAACAGGGGGCGCAGCCGCTCCACGATGTTGCCGCACTCGGCGAAGAAGCTGCGGTGGGTGAGGACACAGCCCTTGGGGCGGCCGGTCGTGCCGCTCGTGTAGACGATGGTCGCCGGGTCGTCGGCCTTGGCGAGCGAGCTGCGCTCCTCCACGGTCGCGTCGGAGACGTCCTGCCCGAGCCGGCCCAGCTCCTCCAGGCCGCCGGCCTCGATCTGCCAGACGTGCTTGAGGGCGGGCAGGGTGTCGCGCACCGAGTCGACGGCGGCCGCGTGGCCGTCCAGCTCCACGATGCAGGCGGTCGCGCCCGAGTCGGAGAGGATCCACTGCACCTGCTCCGGCGAGCTGGTCTCGTACACCGGCACGGTGACCGCGCCCGCGCTCCAGATCGCGAAGTCGAGGAGAGTCCACTCGTACCGCGTCCTGGACATCAGGCCGACCCGGTCGCCCGGCTGCACACCGGAGGCGATGAGGCCCTTGGCGGCGGAGTGCACCTCGGCCAGGAACTCCGTGGCCGTCACGTCCTGCCAGGCGCCTCCCACCTTGCGGGCGATGACGGCGACGTCGGGATGCTGCGCGGCGTTTCTGCGGACGATGTCGGTCAGATTGCCGTCCGCAGGGACCTCGTACAAAGCCGGAAGGCTGAACTCGCGCAAGACTGCTGCTCCTCATAGGGCGCCGGCGCCACGACACTGTGTGATGCGACGGTGCGGTCCAAGGCTCGGGCGGATGCTCTGGGATTCAGATGTTGAAATCCAGAGCACGACTGGACGGCCCGGACGTTACCCGCCGGTATGGCTTCTACGACAGGGGGTCCCGACGAGATGTTCGCTGCGTCACACGGGATGGCGTTCCTTCGCGCACAGTAGTCCACGGCTCAAGCGACCGGCGAGTAACCCCGGTCGGGGTCGCCACTGTTCACGCACACCCCACACGCCTACGCTTGATCGCCATGGCACCCACACGCTCCGGCAACCGGAGGACACGCGTCCATGTGGTCAGCGACGTGCATGGCAACGCTCGTGACCTGGCCCGGGCGGGGGACGGTGCGGATGCCCTGATCTGCCTCGGCGACCTCGTTCTCTTCCTCGACTACGCCGACCACTCGCGCGGGATCTTCCCCGACCTGTTCGGCAAGGAGAACGCCGACCGCATCGTGGAACTGCGCACCGCGCGCCGCTTCGAGGAGGCCCGTGCCTTCGGGGCCCGGCTGTGGGCCGGGATCGGCTCCGAGCGGGCCACCGCCATCGAGAAGGCGGTGCGCAAGCAGTACGCCGAGCTGTTCGCGGCGTTCCCCTCGCCGACGTACGCCACCTACGGCAATGTCGACATGCCGCCCCTGTGGAGCGAGTACGCGGGGCCCGGCACCACGGTGCTGGACGGTGAGCGGGCGGAGATCGGCGGCTGGACCTTCGGCTTCGTGGGCGGCGGACTGCGCACCCCGATGCGGACGCCGTACGAGATCGACGACGAGGAGTACGCGGCGAAGATCGAGGCGGTCGGCGAGGTGGACGTGCTGTGCACGCACATCCCGCCGGAGGTCCCGGAGCTGGTCTACGACACGGTCGCGCGCCGCTTCGAGCGCGGCAGCCGGGCGCTCCTGGACGCGATCCGCCGCACCCGCCCGCGCTACTCCCTCTTCGGCCACGTCCATCAGCCACTGGTGCGCCGGATGCGGATAGGGGCGACGGAGTGTGTGAACGTGGGGCACTTCGCGGGGACGGGCAGGCCGTGGGCCCTGGAATGGTGATCGCCGCGGACCGGGCGGCGACGGCGGGCGCGGGACGGGCGGCGGTGTGCAGGACAGTGTGAAGGACGGGGTGAAGGCTCCAGGTCGGCGGCGCGGTAGCCTTCACGCTGCACACTCTTAGGTCCGTATCTGGAGGAGCCACGGCGATGGCGGAACACACCAGTTCGAGCATCACGATCGAGGCGGCTCCGGCCGACGTCATGGCGGTGATCGCCGACTTCGCCCGCTACCCGGACTGGACCGGCGAGGTGAAGGAGGCGGAGGTCCTCAAGACCGACGACCAGGGCCGCGCCGAGCAGGTCCGCCTCGTCATGGACGCCGGGGCCATCAAGGACGACCAGACCCTGGGCTACACCTGGACCGGCGGCAACGAGGTCTCATGGACCCTGGTGAAGTCCCAGATGCTGCGCTCGCTGGACGGCTCCTACATCCTCAAGCCGGCCGGCGCGGGCGCCACAGAGGTCACCTACCAGCTCACGGTCGACGTCAAGATCCCCATGCTCGGCATGATCAAGCGCAAGGCGGAGAAGGTCATCATCGACCGCGCTCTGGCGGGCCTGAAGAAGAGGGTCGAGTCGGCCGGCTGATCTCCGGTCGCCCGGTCGTGCTGCTGCCGCCCCGGGCAGCCGCAGCATGGGGCACCCCTGCCCTCCGTTACCGTTCACCCTCATGCGCACCATCCTGATCACGGGCCCGGGCGGCAGCGGTCGTACGACCGTCGCCGCCGCCACTGCGGTCGACGCCGCCCGCGAAGGCACCCGCACCCTCCTCCTGAGCGCCGACCGCACGGACACCGCGGGCACGGCACTGGGCGCCGCGACAGGACCGGCCCCCACCGGGGTCACCGAGAACCTCACCGTCTGGCGCCCCGACGCCACGGAACGCTTCCGGCAGGACCTCACCGCCTTCCAGACCCGCGCCGCGAACGTCCTGGACCTCCTCGGCGCCGCCCGGCTGGACGGCGAGGAGGTCACCCCGCTGCCCGGCGCCGAGGAGCTGTCCTTCCTGCGGGCCCTGCGGGACGCCGCCCTCTCCGAGCGCTACGACCTCCTCGTCGTCGACCTCCCGGCTCTCCCGCAGGCACTTCCCCTGCTCGCCCTCCCCGAGGAGCTGCGCCGCTACCTGCGCCGTCTGCTCCCGCCCGAGCGCCAGGCGGCCCGCGCCCTGCGCCCGGTCCTCGGCCGGCTGGCCGGCGTACCCATGCCCGCCGAGTGGCTGTACGAGACGGCGGCCCGCTGGGACGTCGAGCTGGCCGCCGTCGAGGCGGTGCTCACCGACCGGCGCACCGCCGTACGCCTGGTCGCCGAACCCGGCCCCGCCGGCGCCGCCGCCGTGCACACCGCGACCCTCGGCCTCGCCCTGCGCGGCCTGCGCACCGAGGCTCTGATCGCCAACCGCGTCCTGCCCGAGACCGCCCCCGACCCCTGGCTCTCCGGTCTCCTCGCCCAGCAGCGCAAAACCCTGGCCGAGTGGGCCGAGCCGTACGACCTCCACACCGTTCCCCACCTCGGCCGGGACCCGCACGGCACCGACGACCTGCACGCCCTCGCCGTCCCCGGCGTCAACCCCGTGCCCGCCCCGGTCGAGTGGCCCGTCGCGGACCGCCTCGCCGAGGACGGCGTGCTCGTCTGGCACGTCCCGCTGCCCGGCGCGATACGGGACGAGCTGGACCTGATCCGGCGCGGCGACGAGCTGGTGATCACCGCGGGCCCCTTCCGGCGTATCGTTCCGCTTCCCTCCGCCCTGCGCCGCTGCACCGTTGCCGGGGCTGCCCTGCGCGAGGGTGAGCTGCGCATCCGCTTCACCCCCGATCCCGACCTGTGGCCCGCCTTCGGACGCTGAACCGCGTACGCCCGTTCGGGTAACGTCGTAGGGGCGAACCGTAGTCAGGAGTCCGCCATGAGCGAAGACCGTCCCGCACCCGACCCGGCCGAGGAGGTCCACGGGGTGGGGGTACCCCCTGCCGGAGCGCAGTCGGAAGCTCGGGGGCGGGCGACCGACGACGACGCCTGGGCCACGGCCTGCGCCGAGGACCTGGCCGCCGAGAAGGCCCGCCGCCGCGCCGAGCAGGGCCCGACCCCCGGCTCCGCCGCCGAGGAACTGCGCAGACTCGTGGACACCGTGGCCGACAAGCTGTCCGGTCTCCAGTCCCCGCTGCTCGGCGCCGTCGCCGGACCGGCCGCCCAGCAGGTGGTGCGCCAGGTGGTCGAGCAGGCGAAGGCCGCCGTCGAGCCCGTCATCGAGCGCAACCCCGAGGTCTTCGACCACCTCGCCGCGGCCGGCAACGAGCTGCTGGCCGCCTACCGCTCCGCGGTCCAGGCCCAGGAGCACCGCTGGACCACCGGCGCGGCCGACCTGAAGGACGACTGGTCCGGCCGCCGCGACCGGGGTGAGGGCACCGGTCCGGGGGAGCGCATCGACCTGGACTGAAGCCCTCCCGGGGCAGGGCCTCGGGTACGGTTGGCCGTAGCGGGGCTCGACCGAAACTGAGGGATTCATGGGACTCACCATCGGCGTCGACATCGGCGGCACGAAGATCGCGGCCGGCGTGGTCGATGAGGAAGGCAACATCCTCTCGACCTACAAGGTGCCGACCCCGGGCACGCCCGAGGCGATCGTGGACGCCATCGCCTCCGCCGTCGAGGGCGCGCGCGCCGGGCACGAGATCGTCGGCGTGGGCATCGGCGCTGCCGGTTATGTCAACCGGCAGCGCTCCACCGTGTACTTCGCCCCCAACATCGACTGGCGCAACGAACCGCTGAAGGAGAAGGTCGAGGCCCGCACCGGCCTCCCGGTCGTGGTCGAGAACGACGCCAACGCCGCCGCCTGGGGCGAGTACAAGTTCGGCGCCGGCAAGGGCCACCGCAACGTCATCTGCATCACGCTCGGCACCGGCCTCGGCGGCGGCATCATCATCGGCAACAAGCTGCGCCGCGGCCACTTCGGCGTGGCCGCCGAGTTCGGCCACATCCGCATGGTCCCGGACGGCCTGCTGTGCGGCTGCGGCAGCCAGGGCTGCTGGGAGCAGTACGCCTCCGGCCGCGCCCTGGTGCGCTACGCCAAGCAGCGCGCCAACGCCACCCCGGAGAACGCCGAGATCCTGCTGGGCCTCGGAGACGGCACCCCGGACGGCATCGAGGGCAAGCACATCTCCATGGCCGCCCGCCAGGGCGACCTGGTCGCCGTCGACTCCTACCGCGAGCTGGCCCGCTGGGCCGGTGCCGGCCTCGCCGACCTGGCCTCCCTCTTCGACCCGTCCGCGTTCATCGTCGGCGGCGGCCTCTCCGAGGAGGGCGAGCTGGTCCTCGACCCGATCCGCAAGTCCTACAAGCGCTGGCTGGTCGGCGGTAACTGGCGTCCGGTCGCCGACGTGATCGCCGCCCAACTCGGCAACAAGGCCGGCCTCGTCGGCGCGGCCGACCTGGCCCGCGAGCCCGACCCGATCATGTAGTGAGGCCTGGCCCCACTACGACGATGCCCGCCGCGTCCCGTCCCGGGACGGCGGGCATCGTCGTATGTTGATCGGCATGCTGCTTCCCAACTCCCGTACGGAACCGGATGGTTCCGCCGTCGTCCGGGTCCTCGGCTACAACATCCGCTCGATGCGCGACGACACCGGGGCCCTGGCGAGGGTGATCACCGCCTGCGCCCCCGACCTGGTCCTCGTCCAGGAAGCCCCCCGCTTCTTCCGCTGGCGCAAGAAGCTGGCCCGGCTCGCGGCGGCCTCCGGCCAGGTCATCCTCACCGGAGGGGCGACGGCAGCGGGACCGGCGATCCTGTGCAGTCTGAGAGCCACCGTCGAGCGCACGGAAGACGTGCTCCTCCCGCTCACCCCCGGCCTGCACCGCCGCGGCCTCGCCACGGCGGTGGTCCGCTTCGGCGCCGCCCGTCTCGGAGTGATCAGCTGCCACCTGAGCCTGCAGAAGGACGAGCGCCACGAGCAGGCCGGCATGCTCCTCGACCGCCTCGCGGGCCTGGGCGTGGAGCACGCCGTCGCGGGCGGCGATCTCAACGAGCGCCCGGACGGCCCGGCCTTCCGGCTCCTCTCCGACAGCCTCCAGGACTGCCGGACCACCGCCCCCTGGGGCGGCGAGTTCACCTCGACCCCCGCCGACCCCCACCAGCGCATCGACGCCGTGTTCGCCACGAAGGGCATCGAGGTGCTCGGCTGCGGCGTGCCGCTGGAGCAGCCGGGGATCACGGAGGCGGACCTGAGGGCGGCCACGGACCACCTTCCGGTCCTCGCCGCCCTCAGGGTGCCCGCCACGGCGTAGCTAAGGCCGCTGCTTCGCCTTGCCGACAACGGCCCAGCTGTCGAGGTAGGAGAGCTGGGTGTACTTCTTCATGGCCGGGCCGTCGCCCGAGGTGCGCTCGTCACGGAAGCCGAGGAACGCGTACGTCTCCGGGTCGAAGATGAAGTAGCCGCCGAAGCTCGCGACCCCCTCCGGGACCGTGGGGTCGTCATACGTGATGGCCACGCCGGTGCGTCCCTTCGCGTCCTGCTGATTCGGCACCGCCTTCACCCCGGGCACCATGCCGAGCGCCTCGTAGGCCGCCGGGCGCAGCCCCTGCGGCATCACCGGGACCAGCTTGAGCAGCCCCGCGAGGCTGATATGGATCTCCGACCACTCCTCGTCGGTGATGTCGTCCAGCGAGTCGGTCCGCCCGGGCATGCCCATCTCGCGGCCGACCGCGAGGATCAACTTCGTCGGATCGGTCGGCAGCTTCCGCAGCGTTCCCCAGTCCTGCGGCGGCCAGACGCTCTCGTTCTTCTTGAGCGGCGGCGACCACCACCCCTTGCCGATCTCCATGATCCAGGACGGCTTCGAGCCGTCCACCGAGCGCCAGTTCTCGTCGACGTAGCTCTTCGTCCCGCCGGTCTTCTGGTTGGTCTCCTTGATGATCTCCCTGGTGTAGATGAACTGGTCGTCGCGCGGGGTGACCGTCCGCTCGTGCCTGCGCTCGTAGGCGGCGGCCCCGTTCAGCACCATCTGCGCGCTCACATTCCGCATGGCGGGCGCACTCGACGCCGGCGGGTTCGCCGTCCGCTCCCGGTTCGCGCCGTCATCGTCCCGTACGACGACCAGGACGCCGGCGGCGACCGCCGCGGCGAGCGCGCCGGTCAGGGCGATGCGCAGGACGGGGCGCCGCGGCCGTACGACCGGAGCGGGCCGGTCCATCGCGGCGACCAGCCGTGCCCGTACCCGGTGCCGGGTGGCGTCGTCGAGCGGGGGAGTCCCCGGGGCGTAGTCGCTCACTTCGCGCAGTTCGTCGATGTCATGCATGGGCGTCTGCCTCTCGGAATGCCGTCGGATCGGATCCGCCCAGTGCTTCGCGCAATCTGCTGCGAGCCCGGTGCAGCCGGGATCTGACCGTGCCGACCGGCACGCCGAGGGCCTGGGCCGCCTCCTCGTAGTCGAGGCCGGCCCAGGCCACCAGCAGCACCAGGTCGCGGTGCCGGGCGGACAGCCCGGCCAGCGCGGCTGCCAGTTCCCGGCGCACCCCCGTGGCACCGGCCCTGGAAACCGCCCGGTCCGCGACCGGCTCCTCGTGCTCCACCGGCTCCGGCAGCCGCGCGAGCGCCTTGAACCGGCGCGCCTCGGTCCGGCGGTGCCGGCCGATGAGGTTCGTCGCGATGCCGAACAACCAGGGGCGGGCGTCGTCCCGCCCGAGGTCGTAGGTGTGACGCCGCTGGAAGGCGGTGATGAAGGTCTCCGCCATCAGATCCTCCGCCGCCTCGGGACCGAGCCGCTGGGCCGCGTAACGGTGCACGGCGTCGGCGTACCGGTCGTAGAGCGCGGCGAACAGCTCGGGCTCGTCCCGGGACCGCGCGATCACGCGGGCATCACTCTCCTCGCGATCCTTGCCGCGGGTGCCGACGCCCGGTGGTCCGACGGTCATCGGGGCTCCTTTCGTTCGCCTGAACGCCTCGAAGGCTTGGGCTTGTTCGGGTTGTTCATCTCTCCTTCGCCGGTCGGCGGAATCGGGTTCCCTTTTCGGCGCACCGGCCGTGCGGGCCGGGCTGCGCACCGGGTCCGGCGCGGGCGGCCGACCGTACGGACATGCGTGAGGGCCCGTCCGGACTGTCTCCGGACGGGCCCTCGGCCGGTCTGTCAGACGACCGCGCCGTGTCCCGGTTCGTCGTCCTCGTCGTCGTCCGTCTTCATCCGCATCACCAGCGTGGCGAACCCGCCGAGGAACCCGCCGATCCCGGCGGTCGTCAGCCACCAGGTCATCTCCCAGCCGAGCAGCACGGCCACCAGGAGCAGCACCGGGCCGCCGATCACCCCGAGCCAGGCGAACCTCGCGGTCGTGTCGGCGCTCGGCAGCGGCGGTGGCTCGGGCGGTACGAAATGGCCCTCGTCGTCATCGTCGAAGTCGTCCTCGGACGGCTCCGGCGGGGTGTGGTCACGCGGGCCCACGCCGGGCGCGAACGAGATCGAGCCGCCGAGCGGCTTCGCGGGCAGCGGCTCCTCGGAGCCGGCCGTGCCCTCGGCCGGGGGCTCGGGTTCGGGCAGCGCGAGATCCTCGACCGGCCTGAAGGGCCTGGAACCCGGCGGGTCCCGTGGCTCGTCGCCGTACCCTGCGACGATGGCCCGCCAGGCGGCGTCCTCGTCGAAGGGCACGCCCTTCTCGTCCGGCTCGCGGTCCTCGCGGTCGGAGTCGTGCTCAGCCAACTGCAGCCGTCCCTTCCTTGCCGACACTGGGTGCGAGCCGGCCGATGAAGGCGAGGCTCTCCTCGAAGATCCGGTCCGCATCGTGGTCCAACGTCGCCACGTGGTAACTCTGTTCCAGCACGGTCTCCGTTACGTCCACGGAGGACACCCGGCTCAGCACCCGGACCGAGTCCGCCGCCGGGACCACATGGTCCTGGGCGCTGCGCAGCAGCAGCAACGGCTGGGTCACCTGGGGCAGCTCGCCGTCCAGCCGGCGCAGGAACACCCGCAGGGAGTGCGCCGCGTGCAGCGGCACCCGGTCGTAACCGAGCAGCGCCGGGCCGCCCTTGGCGATGTCGCTGGCGATGCCCCGCGTCGTCCGCACCAGGTGCCGGGCCACCGGAAGGGCGTACGCCGACAGGCCGTGCACCCGGTTCGCCGGGTTGACGACGACCACCCCGGCGACCCGCTCGCCGCCTCGGGCCGCCAGCCGCAGCGCCAGCGCCCCGCCCATCGACAGGCCCGCCACGAACACCCGGGAGCACCGCTCGGAGAGCGCCCGCAGCTCGCGGTCCACCTCCGCGTACCAGTCCTCCCAGCCCGTGACCTGCAGGTCCTCCCAGCGGGTGCCGTGCCCGGGCAGCAGCGGCAGCGACACGGTCAGGCCGTGCGCCGCGTGGTGCTCCGCCCAGGGGCGCAGCGACTGGGGCGAGCCGGTGAAGCCGTGACAGAGGAGAACACCCACCTCCCCGCCCTCGTGGCGGTACGGCTCGGCTCCGGGGAGAACCGGCACCTTTCGGGCTCCTGTTCCTGAGAAAGGCGTGAAGAACTGGCGGATGTACTTCACCGTACGCGACCGCACTGACACCGACCAGGGTCGTCGGGGTCATTGACGGCGGTCCGGGTTAAGGTCTGATCCACGGAAACAGGAGGCACGCGGGTGTTGTACGGCACGATGAAGGTCGCCATCGGAGGACCGCTGAAGGTCGCCTTCAGACCTTGGGTGGAGGGCCTGGAGAACATTCCGGCCGAAGGTGCCGCAATTCTGGCGAGCAATCACCTGTCCTTCTCGGACTCGTTCTTCCTGCCCGCGATCCTCGACCGCAAGGTCACCTTCATCGCGAAGGCCGAGTACTTCACCACCCCGGGCGTGAAGGGCCGCCTCACGGCCGCCTTCTTCAAGGGCGTCGGACAGCTCCCGGTGGACCGCTCCGGGGCGCGCGGCGCCGGCGAGGCCGCGATCAAGAGCGGTATAGAGGTGCTGGAGCGCGGTGAGCTGTTCGGCATCTACCCGGAGGGCACCCGCTCTCCCGACGGCCGGCTGTACCGGGGCAAGCCCGGCGGCCTCGCGCGCGTGGCGCTCGCCACCGGCGCGCCGGTCATCCCCGTGGCGATGATCGACACCGAGAAGATCCAGCCGCCGGGCAAGGTGATGCCCAAGCTGATGCGACCGGGCATCCGCATCGGCAAGCCGCTGGACTTCAGCCGCTACCACGGCATGGAGCACGACCGCTTCGTGCTGCGCGCGGTGACCGACGAGGTCATGTACGAGATCATGAAGCTCTCCGGCCAGGAGTACGTCGACATGTACGCGACCGCCGCCAAGCGGCAGATCGCGGACGCGGCGAAGGCGGCCAGGGAAGCGGAGAAGGCCGCCAAGGAGGCGGAGAAGAAGCAGGCCGAGGGCTAGCGGGGAAAACCGGGGGAGCGGGGGGGCATGCCGAAGCGTGAGCGGGTCATGCGGATGTCGGTCGAGCTGCCGCTGTGGCGTGCGCTCGCCGGATACCGGGTGCTGACCATGCTGTACGCCATTGGCCTGTGCGCCACGGCGTACGACCATTTCGTACGCCCCTGGGTCGCCGTCGCCTACTACGCCGTCCTGGTCGGCTGGACCCTCGCCACCTTGCCCAAGGTGGCGAACGCGGCGAGCTGCACCAAACGCTTCCTGGCCGCCGACCTGACCATCGCCCTCGCCGGCATCATGCTCACCCCGCTCGCCGACAGCCACGAGCGGATCGCGGGCGGCGGCCCGACGCTGCCCTCGATATGGACCGCGGGCTCGGTGCTGGCCTTCGCCATCAAGGGCGGCTGGCGCTGGGCCGCCGTGGCCTCCACGGCCGTGGCCGTCGTCAACCTGGTCGAGCGCGGCACCCCGGCCCGGGACACCGTGCACAACGTGATCCTGGTCTGGGTGGCCTCCATCGCCATCGGCTACGTCGTGGAGGTCGCCCGCGCCTCCGAGCGCACCCTCGCCCGCGCCCTGGAGATCGAGGCCGCGACCCGGGAACGGGAGCGGCTGGCCCGGGACATCCACGACAGCGTGCTCCAGGTGCTGGCCATGGTGCAGCGGCGCGGTGCGGTCATCGGCGGCGAGGCGGCCGAACTGGGGCGCCTCGCCGGCGAGCAGGAGGTGGCGCTGCGCACGCTGGTCTCCGGCGGGCTGCTGCCGGTCTCCAGGGTGTCGGAGGACACGGCCGACGGAGCCGTCGTCCGCGCGGTCGAGGAGCCCGATGACGAGCCGGCCGACGGCCCCGTCGACCTGCGCACGCTGCTCGCCCCCTACGCCGGCGCCCGGGTCAGCCTCGCCGAGCCCGGTGCCCCGGTCCCGCTGCCGCGACCGGCGGCGCGGGAGCTGGCCGCCGCGGTCGGGGCCGCCCTGGACAATGTGCGCCGGCACGCCGGTGCCGAGGCCCGGGCCTGGATCCTCGTCGAGGACGAGCCCGGCGAGATCGTCGTCACCGTACGGGACGACGGCCCCGGCATCCCCGAGGGCCGGCTCGCCCAGGCCGAGGGCGAGGGCCGGCTCGGGGTGGCCCAGTCGATCCGGGGACGGCTGCGCGACCTCGGCGGCAGCGCCGAGCTGATCTCCGTCCCCGGGCAGGGCACGGAGGTCGAACTGACGGTACCCAAGGCCTCACGGGACAAGGCGGAGAAGCGATGAGCGAGCAGCAGGACCCGATCAAGGTCATGGTGGTCGACGACCACCCCATGTGGCGCGACGCCGTCGCCCGGGACCTGGGCGAGTCCGGCTTCGAGGTGGTCGCCACCGCGGGCGACGGCGAACAGGCGGTCCGCCGGGCCAAGGCCGCCGCCCCCGACGTCCTCGTGCTGGACCTCAACCTGCCCGCCAAGCCCGGCGTCCAGGTGTGCAAGGAACTGGTCGGCCACAACCCCGCCCTGCGCGTCCTGGTCCTGTCCGCGAGCGGCGAGCACGCCGACGTGCTGGAGGCCGTGAAGTCCGGCGCGACCGGCTACCTGCTCAAGTCGGCCTCCACCGAGGAACTCCTGGACGCGGTCCGCCGTACCGCGGTCGGCGACCCGGTGTTCACGCCGGGCCTGGCCGGACTGGTCCTCGGCGAGTACCGGCGCCTGGCCTCCGAGCCCGCGCCCGCCCCGGACGCCGACGAGCCGGGGGCGCCCCGGCTGACCGAGCGGGAGACGGAGGTGCTGCGGCTGGTCGCCAAGGGCCTGAGCTACAAGCAGATCGCCGAACGCCTCGTCATCTCCCACCGCACGGTGCAGAACCACGTCCAGAACACCCTCGGCAAGCTCCAGCTGCACAACCGGGTGGAGTTGGTGCGGTACGCGATCGAACGCGGGCTCGACGACGCCTGAAACCGCCTGGTCAAGCCACCTCCTGACAATTCACCGGAATCACCCTTCCCGCCTCTCGCTGCGTGACGCGAATCACCATTACCGTGACTGAGCGTCAGGCAACCGCGGCGAAGGGACATTTCCATGCGGGTCGGAGTACTGACCGGAGGCGGCGACTGCCCCGGGCTCAACGCCGTCATCCGGGGCATCGTCCGCAAGGGCGTTCAGGAGTACGGATACGACTTCGTCGGCTTCCGGGACGGCTGGCGCGGACCTCTCGAAGGCGACACCGTCCGCCTCGACATCCCCGCCGTACGCGGCATCCTGCCCCGCGGCGGCACCATCCTCGGCTCCTCGCGCACCAATCCGCTCAAGCAGGAGAACGGCATCCGCCGGATCAAGGAGAACCTGGCCAAGCTGGAGGTCGAGGCGCTCGTCGCGATCGGCGGCGAGGACACCCTCGGCGTCGCCGCGCGGCTGTCCGACGAGTACGGCGTGCCCTGTGTCGGCGTGCCCAAGACCATCGACAACGACCTGTCCGCCACCGACTACACCTTCGGCTTCGACACCGCCGTGGGCATCGCCACCGAGGCCATCGACCGCCTGCACACCACCGCCGAGTCCCATATGCGGGTCCTCGTCTGCGAGGTGATGGGCCGCCACGCCGGCTGGATCGCCCTGCACTCCGGCCTGGCCGGCGGCGCCAACGTCATCCTCATCCCCGAACAGCGCTTCGACCTCGACCAGGTGTGCGCCTGGATCACCTCCCGCTTCAAGGCGTCGTACGCCCCGATCGTCGTCGTCGCCGAGGGCGCCATGCCGAAGGACGGCGACATGGTCCTCAAGGACGGGTCGCTCGACTCCTTCGGACACGTCCGCCTCTCCGGCGTCGGCGAGTGGCTGGCCAAGGAGATCGAGAAGCGCACCGGCAAGGAGGCCCGCACCACGGTCCTCGGGCACATCCAGCGCGGCGGCACCCCGAGCGCCTTCGACCGCTGGCTCGCCACCCGCTTCGGTCTGCACGCCGTCGACTGCGTCCGTGACGGCGACTTCGGCAAGATGGTCGCCCTGCGCGGCACCGACATCGTCCGTGTCCCGATCGCCGAGGCCACGGCCAGGCTGAAGACGGTGGACCCGAAGCTGTACGAGGAGGTCGGGGTGTTCTTCGGCTGACGACCGCCCCCGGACGGCTACACGGTCGTGCGGCGCAGCTGACCCATCAGCTCCCGTACGACCGCGGCCCCGTCCAGGCTCAGCACCGACTCCGGGTGGAACTGCACCCCGGCGAAGCCCGGACCCCGCACGGCGTGCACCTCCCCGTTCTCCGCCCGGCTCACCTCCACCCCGTGCGCGGCCAGCTCCCGTGCCGCCTCCTCGTCGCAGTGCGCCACGAAGCTGTTGTAGAAGCCGACGGTCTGCGCCCGCCCGAACAGGTCGATCGTGGTCTGCGCCCCCTGGTGGGGGACCTCCTTGCGGACGATGTCCAGCCCCAGCTCCGCCGCGATCAGCTCGTGCCCCAGGCAGACCCCGAGGACACCGTGCCGGTGTTCCCGGACGACCTCTGCGGCCAGGGCCCGCAGGAAGCGCATCTTGGGATCGTCCAGGTCGCCGGGGTCACCCGGGCCGGGCCCGAGGACGACCGGTCCCTCGTGCTCGCGCACGATCTCCCGCAGCCCCGGCTCGTCGTAGCGCCGTACGGTCACCTCCAGACCGGCCGAGCGCAGTACGTGCGCCAGCATCGCCGTGAAGGTGTCCTCCCCGTCGACCACCAGGGCATGCCCCTCCAGCACCGCCGACCGCTCCTGCATCCGCAGCCAGAACGGCGCCAGCGACGTGCGGCGCCCGTCCAGCGCGGCCCGCACCCGGGGGTCGTCGGCGAGCCGGGGCCGCTGCCGCTCGTCGCGCGGCCGGGCCGGCCCCACCCCCAGGGCCGCCAGCACGCCCGCCGCCTTCGCGTGCGTCTCGGCCACCTCGCCCGCCGGGTCCGAGCCGCGCACCAGCGTCGCGCCGACCGGGACCCGCAGCCGGCCCCCGGCGGAGATGTCGGCGGTGCGGATCAGGATGGGGGAGTCGAGGGTCTGGGCGCCCCCGGAGTCCCGGCCGATGAGGGCCAGCGCACCCGCGTAGTAGCCGCGCCCGCCACCGTCCCGCCCGACGGGCTCGTACCGCTCGATCACCCGGCAGGCGTTCTGCACCGGAGACCCGGTCACCGTCGCCGCGAACATGGTCTCCTTCAGCACCTCCCGCACGTCCAGGGAGGACTTGCCGCGCAGCTCGTACTCGGTGTGCGCGAGGTGCGCCATCTCCTTCAGCCGCGGGCCGACGACCACCCCGCCCATGTCGCCGACGGTGCACATCATCTTCAGTTCCTCGTCGACGACCATGGACAGCTCCTCGATCTCCTTGCCGTCGGCGAGGAAGTCCAGCAGGTGCTCGGCCGTCGGCCCCTCGGCCGGATACCGGTACGTCCCGCTGATCGGGTTCATCACGACCGTGCCGCCGGACATCCGCACATGCACCTCGGGACTGGCACCGACCAGCGTCCGGTCCCCGGTGTGCACGACGAACGTCCAGTACGCGCCCCGCTCGCCCTCCAGCAGCCGCCGGAAGAGCGCCAGCGCGTCGGCCCGCCCGAACCCCGGGATCTCACCCTCGTACGTCCGCCGGATCACGAAGTTCGCGCCCTCGCCCCGGCCGATCTCCTCGCGCAGCACCCGCCCGACGATCTCGCCGTACTCGTCGTCGTCGACGTCGAAGCCCCCGCCCTCGACCCGCACGTCATGGTCCGGCAGCGACCGGAGGGCCTCGGCGAGCGGGATCTCGTACGACTCCTCGGGCGTCAGCACCAGCAGCGGTGTGCCGTCGTCGCGGACGTCGAAGCCGCGCTCGCGGATCTGCCGGAACGGCACCAGCGCGAGGCCCTCGTCGGGCAGGTCGGCCAGGCGGTCCCGGGAGGAGACGGGGCCGAGCAGCACCTCCACCGTGTGCTCGTCACGGCCCGGGGTGCGACGGCGCAGCAGGGCGAAGGGGCGGGGGTCGTGCAAGAGGTTCTGGAGATCCATGGGTGATCCTTCTCGATGGAGAGGAACGACCCCGGAAACGCCGAAGGCCGCCCCTCGGGCGGCCTTCGCGAAGTCTTGAGTACGCGCAGTCAGCGGGCCGCCGGATGAGCGGTCCACCACCAGTTCTGGGTCGAAAGCGCGAACATGCGAGGAACCCTACCGCACGGCCGTGGCGTCCATGAGGCAAACACTCCGTCTCACCAGTCGAGCCGGAGGAAAATATGGCGACACGACCCCGTAATGTTTACGAGGTGACCGTGAACGCTAAGACCAGCCCGAGCGCTGGCAACACCTGGCGAAACCTGCCCGCGGCGCAGCAGCCCGAGTACCCCGACACCGAGGCTCTGCGCGCAGTGATCGCGGACCTCGAGTCGTATCCGCCGCTCGTCTTTGCGGGCGAGTGCGACCAGCTGCGCGCCCGGATGGCGGCCGTCGCCAAGGGAGAGGCGTTCCTTCTCCAGGGCGGCGACTGCGCCGAGGCCTTCGACGCGGTGTCCGCCGACCACATCCGCAACAAGCTCAAGACGCTGCTCCAGATGGGCGCCGTGCTGACGTACGCCGCCTCGGTGCCGGTCGTGAAGGTCGGCCGCATCGCCGGTCAGTACTCCAAGCCGCGCTCCAAGGGAACCGAGACCCGCGACGGCGTCACGCTGCCCACCTACCGCGGCGACTCGGTCAACGGCTTCGACTTCAACGAGGCAGCCCGCATCCCGGACCCCGAGCGCCTGAAGCGGATGTACAACGCGTCCGCCTCGACGCTGAACCTGGTGCGCGCCTTCACCACCGGCGGTTACGCCGACCTGCGCCAGGTGCACGCCTGGAACCAGGACTTCGTGAAGTCCTCCCCGTCCGGGCAGCGCTACGAGCAGCTGGCGCGGGAGATCGACAACGCGCTGAACTTCATGCGGGCCTGCGGCACGGACCCGGAGGAGTTCAAGACGGTCGAGTTCTTCTCCTCGCACGAGGCGCTGCTGCTGGACTACGAGTCGGCGCTGACCCGCGTGGACTCGCGCACCGGCCGGCTGTACGACGTCTCGGCGCACATGGTGTGGATCGGTGAGCGCACCCGGCAGCTGGACGGCGCGCACATCGAGTTCGCCTCGCAGATCCGCAACCCGATCGGCATCAAGCTCGGCCCGACGACTACGGCCGAGGAGGCGCTGCAGTACATCGACCGCCTCGACCCCGAGCGGGAGCCGGGCCGGCTGACCTTCATCGTCCGCATGGGCGCCGACAAGATCCGCGACAAGCTCCCCGAGCTGGTGGAGAAGGTCACGGCGTCCGGCGCGACGGTGGCCTGGGTGACCGACCCGATGCACGGCAACACCTTCGAGGCGGCCTCCGGGCACAAGACCCGGCGCTTCGACGACGTGCTCGACGAGGTCAAGGGCTTCTTCGAGGTCCACAAGGCCCTCGGCACCCACCCGGGCGGCATCCACGTCGAGCTCACCGGTGACGATGTCACCGAGTGCGTGGGCGGCGGCGACGAGATCTTCGTCGACGACCTGCACCAGCGCTACGAGACGGCCTGCGACCCCCGCCTGAACCGCAGCCAGTCCCTGGACCTGGCCTTCCTGGTCGCCGAGATGTACCGGGACCAGTGATCACGAGGGATCGCTAGTCGCGTTGGGGGGGGGGGGGGGGGGGCCCCCCCCCCCCCCCCCCCCCCCCCCCCGACGCACTTTTGCGGGTTCGGCATGACGGGTAAGGTTAGGTAAGCCTCACCGATCAAGCGGGACGGCGACACCTATCAATCCCGTCGGGAGGTGAATCCGCGTGTACGTCTGCAGTTGCTTCGGCATCACCGAGGACCAGGTCAAGAAGCACGCGGAGGACGGCGCCTGCACCCCCCGGCAGATCGCCTCCGCCTCCAAGGCGGGCACGGACTGCGGCTCGTGCGTGCGGCGCATCCAGGCGATCCTCGGCCGCGGCTCCTGCCCGCGCCGTGACCTGGCCGACCAGGGCAGGCCCGTACTGGCGGAGCTGTCCGGCCCCGATGCCCTGGACGAGGCCGCCTAGCTCTCCGGCTGCTCGATCAGCTGCGCGAGGTACAGCGCCTCCCCGAGCTTCTCCAGCAGCTCCAGCTGGGTGTCGAGGTAGTCGATGTGGTGCTCCTCGTCGGCGAGGATGTCCTCGAAGATGTTCGCCGACGTGATGTCACCCTTCTCGCGCATCACCTTGATGCCCCGCTTGAGCCGGTCGATCGCCTCCACCTCGATCTGCCGGTCGGCCTCGAACATCTCCTTGACGGTCTGGCCCACCCGCACATGGAACAGCCGCTGGTAGTTGGGCAGCCCTTCCAGGAACAGGATCCGGTCGGTCAGCACCTCGGCGTGCTTCATCTCGTCGAACGACTCGTGCCGCGTGTACTTGGCGAGCTTCGTCCAGCCGAAGTTCTCCTGCATCTTCGCGTGCAGGAAGTACTGGTTGATCGCGGTCAGCTCGCCGGTGAGCTGCTCGTTGAGGAACTCGATGACCTCGGGGTCGCCCTGCATTGCAGCGGCTCCTTCCGCACGGTGGGACAGGTGGCGTATGCGGCCGCATGATTGCACCGGTGAGGAAGATCGTCCAGTAAGTGCGTACTTAGTAAGTACCTGCCGACTTGATAGCAGTTGTCTGATTTGAGGAACGGTGGTCAAGGGCACTGCCCCAGGTCTGTCAGGATGGAGACATGGGTCATCCGGTGGAGCGCGAATCTGGAGCAGCGGCAGGGTCCGAGCTTCCGCCGGGGCAGCGACTCCAGCGTGGCTGGCCGGTCACGCACTACGGGCCGGTACCGAAGTTCCGGCCCGAGCGCTGGGAGTTCCGGGTTTTCGGTACCACCGCCGACGGTGACAAGCGCACCTGGAACCACGAGGAGTTCACGGCCCTGCCGTACACCACCGTGGTCGCCGATCTGCACTGCGTGACGAAGTTCAGCATGGTCGGCGCCGAGTGGGGCGGCGTCCCGGCCCGCGCGATCCTCGACCTCGCCCCGCCGGCGCCGGACGTCACCCATGTGATGGTCTGGGCGGAGTACGGATTCAGCTCGAACCTGCGCCTGTCGGACTTCGCCTCCGACCGCACGATCTTCGCCACCCACAAGGACGGCGAGCTCCTCACCGCCGAGCACGGCTTTCCGGTCCGCCTGATCGTCCCCCACCTGTACGCCTGGAAGGGCCCCAAGTGGGTGCGGGGCGTGGAGTACATGACCGCCGACCGCCGCGGCTTCTGGGAGGAGCGCGGCTACCACAACGTCGGCGACCCCTGGAAGGAACAGCGCTACTCCTACCAGGAAGAGCCCGGGGACGGCCCCGAGCTCTGACTTCTCCTGGCGTGCCGGGTCAGTGGTGGTACTGGTGCACCACCGCGTGGCCCTTGCCGCGGGCGATCGTCCACTTGTTGACCGGCGTGGTCACCGCGAAGGCGATTACGAGCGAGATCACCAGCGAGATCCAGAACAGCGCGTCGCCCAGCGTGGCGTCCATCGCGGACGGCCAGACCAGGATCACCCCGTTGTCGATCAGCTCCATCACCACGATGGACAGGGTGTCCGCGGCCAGCGCCACCCGCAGGGCCGCACGGAAGTCGACACCGGCGCGCAGCACTCCGCGCAGGGTGAGCGAGTAGCCGAAGAAGAAGGCCAGCACGATCGCCAGCAGCATGGTCGGCAGGTTCCCCCACCCGAACGCCGTGCCGACGACCATGCCCAGCACCTCGCCGCTGGCGCAGCCGGTGAGGCAGTGCAGGGTGGCCAGGGCGGCCACGGACCAGGTGCCGGCGGGCGCGTGGTGGTGCGCGTGTGCTTCGTGCTCGTGGTGGTCGTGCGTCTCGTGCTGGTGGTGCGCGTGTGCCTCGTGCTGCTGGTGTGCTGCGTGCGCCTCGTGCTGCATGACGACCCCCATGTCGGACAACGGCTCCTGCGTCGAGCAAGAACCGTATACCCCCCAGGGGTATTCCCCAAGGGGTTATCCGTCGCGCAGTTTCTTCAGCCGCTCCACATCCGCCGCGTGCCCCTCCTTGCCGCCGGGCGTCTCGATGATCAGCGGCACGCCCGCGGTCGCCGGGTGGGTCATCAGCGCCCGGAACGGGTCCTCGCCGATGTGGCCGGAGCCGATGTTCTCGTGACGGTCCTTGTGCGCGCCGACCACGTCCTTGGAGTCGTTGGCGTGGATCAGCTTCAGCCGCCCCTCGCCGACGGTGTCGACCAGCAGGTCCAGGGTCTGGTGCATGCCGTTCGGCCCGGTCAGGTCGTGCCCGGCGGCGAAGATGTGGCAGGTGTCCAGGCACACGCCGAGCTTCGGATGGGCGTCCAGTGCCTCGAAGTACGGCCCGAAGTCCCAGGTGCGCGAGCACAGCGAGGCACCCTGTCCGGCCGTCGACTCCAGCAGCAGGTACGGATCGTCGTCGTGGGTCAGCTCGTCCAGCAGCGGCAGCAGGTGCTCGCGCACCTGCTTCAGCGCCACGGACCGCTCCCGCCCGCCGGTCGCGCTGCCGGTGTGCACGACGACGCCGAGCGCGCCGATCTCCCGCCCGCGCCGCAGCGAGTGCCGCAGCGACTCCACCGACTTCTCCACGGTCGCCTCGGTGTGCGAGCCGAAGTTGATCAGATAGGGGGCGTGCACGTACGCCGGGACCGACTCCTCGGCGCACGCCTGGCGGAACGCCTCGTCCTGCCGGGGGTTCCCGGCCGGGGTGGCCCACCCGCGCGGGTTGGCGACGAAGACCTGCACGGTCTCGGCCCTGAGGTCACGGGCGTACGACAGCCCTACGGAGTGCAGCCCCCCGGCCACGGGGACGTGGCCGCCGACGGGGTTGCGGGAGGGACTGGCTCCGGGGCTGCCGGAGAGGGGGCGGGACTGCTCGATGCTCACCCGTTCAGGGTGTCACGCGGCGCGCCGCCCCCGGTCACCGGATGGTGATCGTGATCGTCGACCCCTTGGGCGCCTTCTCGCCGCCGTCCACCGACTGCTTGCGCACGGTGTCGCCGAAGAGTCCGAGCAGGCCCCGGTCCTTGTCGACCTGGAAGCCGGCGTCCTCCAGCGCCTTCGTCGCGTCGGCCACGCTGTCGCCGACGACGTCCGGCACCTCGATCATCTCCGGGCCCTTGGACAGCTTCAGCGTCACCGTGTCGCCCTCGGCGGCCTGCTTGCCGCCTTCCGGGGTCTGCTCGGCCACCTGACCCTTGTCGTACTGGGAATTGACCTGCTCGGTGGAGACGATCACCTTCAGGCCGGCGCCCTCCAGCTCCTGCTTGGCGTCGGCCAGGTCGTCACCGGTGACGTCCGGCACGTCGACCGGGTTGCCCTTGCTGACCAGGAGCGCGATCGCCGAGCCCGCGTGCCGCTTGATGCCCGTCTCCGGGTCGGTGCTGATCACCGCGCCCCTCGGGACGCTGTCGCTGAACGCCCGGCTGACCATGCCCGGCTCCAGGCCGGACGCCTTCAGCTTCGACTGCGCCCTGCCCAGCGGGACGCCCGTCAGATCCGGCACCTTCACGATCTCGGGGCCCCGGGAGACGACGAGCGTCACGGAGTCGTTGCTGCGGATCCGGGCCCCGGCGGCCGGGTCGGTGCTGATGACCGCGCCCCGCTCGACCGTGTCGCTGTACTCGAGCCTGACCCGCTTGACGTCGAGCCCGGCCGCCTTCAGCCTGTCCTGGGCCTGCGCCTGCGTCTTGGCCAGCAGCTGCGGGACCTTGGTGAACTGCCCCGAGTTGATGTACCAGACGCCGGTACCGACACCGAAGACCACCAGGACCGCCGCGATGAGCGTGATGAGCCCGCGCCGGGGCCGCCCCGGCCGTCGGCGGGGCGCGACGGGCGGACTGTCCAGCCGGCTGGTGTGCCGGACGGCCGCCACCGGGTCCTCGTCCTCGTTGACGGGCAGCGGCCGGGGCACGGTCAGCGAGCGCGGGATCACGCTCGTGCGGTCCTCGGCGTTGTCGTGCTCCGCGGACAGCGCCTGCGGCGGCAGCGCGTCCAGCTGCTCGGCGCTCAGACCGGCCCGCGCCCGCAGCACCTGGCCGAGCAGCGCCGCCGCGTCCTGCGGCCGGACGTCCGGGGTGCGCGCGGTCGCCGAGGCCACCAGCTCGTCCAGCTCGTACGGCAGCCCCGGCACCAGCGCCGAGGGCGGCGGCACGTCCTCGTGGATGTGCTTGTACAGCACCTGCGCGGGGGAGTCCCCGGAGTGCGGCCGGCCGCCGGTCAGCATCTCGTAGAGGACGACACCGCACGCGTACACGTCGACACGCGGGTCGGCGGTGCCCTGTTCTATCTGCTCGGGCGCGAGGTACGACACGGTCCCGAGTACGGCGCCCGTCGTGCTGGTCACGGTGTCCACGGACCGCACGAGCCCGAAGTCGGCGACCTTGACCCGGCCGTCGTCCCCTATCAGCACGTTCTCGGGCTTCATGTCCCGGTGCACGAACCCGGCCCGGTGCGCGGCGCCGAGCGCGGCCAGCACGGGCTCCAGGATGTCCAGCGCCGCCCGCGGCTGCAGCGCCCCCCGCTCGCGCAGCACGTCCCGCAGGGTGCACCCGGCGATGTACTCCATCGCCAGGTACACGTACGACCCGTCGGCACCCTGGTCGAAGACCTGCACCACGTTGGGGTGGGCCAGCCGGGCGACCGACTTGGCCTCCCGGATGAACCGCTCCACGAACGACCCGTCGGCCGCCAGGGTCGGGTGCATCACCTTGAGCGCGAGAACGCGGTCCAGGCGGGTGTCCAGGGCCCGGTAGACCGTGGCCATCCCACCGACCGCGATCCGCGCATCGACGCGATAGCGTCCGTCGAGCACCTGCCCGACGAGGGGGTCCTGAAGGGTCGTATCCACGCAGGCGAGTGTACGAGGGGTGACCGACAGTCCCGCCCGCTCGGCCGTTCCGGGGACGGAATGCAGCAGAGCTGTGACCCTGGCGGCACACGGCCGGAACTAGAAGGCGGGGCGCTCCGGATCCAGGTGCGCACGGCCCTCGGCCGGGGACGAGGCCTCCGCGAAGTGCCTGCGCGGGATCCGCCCGGCCAGCCGCGCCAGCCGCCCCGCCTCCACCGCGTGCTTCATGGCGGCGGCCATCGTCTCCGGCTCCTGCGCCCGGGTGACGGCCGAGGCGAGCATCACACCCGCGCACCCCAGCTCCATCGCCAGCGCCACGTCCGACGCCGTACCGGCCCCCGCGTCCAGGATCACCGGCACGCGCGCGTGCTCCACGATCAGCTGGAAGTTGTGCGGGTTGCGGATCCCGAGCCCGGAGCCGATCGGCGAGCCCAGCGGCATCACCGCGGCACAGCCCACATCCTCCAGCTTGCGCGCGAGCACGGGGTCGTCGTTGGTGTACGGCAGCACCGTGAACCCGTCGTCGACCAGCGTCTCGGCCGCCTCCAGCAGTTCCACCGGGTCCGGCAGCAGCGTCCGCTCGTCGGCGATGACCTCCAGCTTGACCAGGTCGGTGCCCAGTGCCTCCCGGGCCAGCCGGGCGGTCAGCACGGCCTCCCCGGCGGTGAAACAGCCCGCCGTGTTCGGCAGCACCTCGATGCCCAGCTTCCCCAGCACCGACAGCACCGAGCCGTGCACCGAGGGATCGACCCGTCGCATGGCCACCGTGGTCAGCTCCGTGCCGGAGGCGACCAGCGCCCGCTCCAGCACGTCCAGGCTCGGTGCGCCGCCGGTGCCCATGATCAGCCGGGAGCCGAGGGGCACACCGCCGAGGACGAAGGGATCGTCGGCCATGGGTCAGCCTCCTTGCACGGCGGTGAGGACTTCGACACGGTCGCCCTCGGCGAGGGCCGTGGTCGCCCACTGCGCGCGCGGGACGACGGTTTCGTTGACGGCGGCGGCCACCCCGGACGGCGCCGCGGTGAGGGTCTTCACGAGGGCGTCCAGCGCGGTGCCGGGGGCGACCTGGTGGCGCTCCCCGTTCACGGAGACGGTGACGGAGACGTTCATGCGGGCTGCTCCATGAGTGCGGCGCCGAAGCGCTTCGGCGTGAACGGACGGGCCTGTTCGGGCAGTTCACCGCCGGCCAGCAGCTCCGCCATCACATCCCCGGTGACCGGCGTGAGCAGCACCCCGTTGCGGTAGTGCCCGGTGGCCAGCAGCAGCCCGTCGAGCCCGGACGGGCCGAGCAGCGGCGCGTTGTCCGGGGAGCCGGGGCGCAGCCCCGCCAGGGTCTCGGTGAGGGGCAGCTCGGTGATCCCCGGCACCAGCTCATGGGCGTCGCGCAGCAGTTCGTACACGCCCCCGGCGGTGACGGTCGTGTCCCAGCCCAGTTCCTCGCTGGTGGCGCCGACGACCAGCTCGCCGTTCTCCCGGGGCACCAGGTAGACGTGGCTGCCGCGCACCATCGCCCGCACGGTGCGGCTCAGGAAGGGTGCGTACCGGCGCGGCACGGTCAGCCGCAGCACCTGGCCCTTCACCGGCCGCACGGGGGGCAGTACGTCGTCCGGGACGCCCGCGAGACGCCCGCTCAGGCTGCCGCCCGCGAGGACGACCTGCGCCGCGCCCAGCGCGGTGCCGTCCGCCGTGGTGACCCCCGCGGCCCGGTCCCGTGCGACGTCGAGCCGCTCGGCCCAGGACCGGTGGAAGACCACCCCGGCCCGCTCGCAGGCGGTCACCAGGGCCGTGGCCAGCCGCCTCGGGTCGATCTGATGGTCGCCGTCGACCCGCAGCCCGCCGCGCACCCCGGGCGCGAGCATCGGCTCCAGACGCCGGCACTCCCGCCCGGACAGCCACTCCGACTCCAGCCCCGAACGCTGCTGGAGCGCGTGCAGTTCGCGCAGGTGGGCGCGGTCGTCGGCGTCGAGCGCGACGGCGAGCGTGCCGCAGCGGCGGTAGCCGAGGTCGTGGCCGGTCAGCTCGGTCAGCTCGGCCGTGAAGTCCGGGTAGCGGCGGGCGGATTCCAGGTTCAGGGCGAGCAGCGTCTCCTCGCCGTAGTGCAGTTCGGTGACCGCGGCCAGCATGCCCGCCGCGACCCGCGCGGCCCCGCCGCCGGGCCCGGGGTCCACCACAGTCGTGGCGAGCCCGCGCTGCGCGGCCCGCCAGGCCGTGACCAGGCCGATGATTCCGCCCCCGATGACGAGGACGTCGGACGTACGTGACGACATGGGCGTCCAGCCCCTCCCTTCGCCGGCATGACCCGGATCAGGTTCGTACGGTCGGAGGCCGCCAGCCTCCCTCTCAGCCCGGTGCGTCCGGGCTCCCGCGAGTGCTTGTACGGTGGCCACCCTAGCCCGCAGCGCTCGTCACTCGTAAGGGAGCCCCCGGCCATGGCCTGCTCGCTCGACGGACTGATCCTGGCCCCGGTTACGGACCAGGCACCAGGTCAGGTGGGTACCCGCACCCGGTTCGCCTACCACGAGACGGACGGTGCGATCTGGGCCGAGTACGCGGGCGGCGACGTCGTACGGGGCCATCTGGTCGGCACCCGCGAGGGCGACCGGCTTGACTTCCGGTACGTACAGCTCAGGGTGGACGGCACCACCGCCTCGGGGCACTGCGTGTCCACTGTCGTGGAGCTTCCGGACGGGCGGGTGCGGCTGGAGGAGACCTGGGAGTGGGAGTCCCGGCCGGGCGCCGGGACCAGCGTTGTGGAACAGGTCACCGAGCACGCCCCCTGACTGACGAATTGTCAGTTGTCTATGGTGATCGGGTGAGCGAGCAGACACCGCAGCAGGGCACGGCACAGGGGCGACGCGTGGTCGTCGCGGGCGCGGGCATGGCCGGGGTGCAGACCGCGGTCGCCCTGCGCGAGCAGGGCTTCACGGGCACCGTCACGCTGATCGGCGCCGAGCCCCACCAGCCGTACGACCGGCCGCCGCTGTCCAAGGCCGTGCTGCTCGGCAAGGCCGAGGGCTCCGCCTTCGACGTCGACTTCGAGTCGCTCGGCGTCGAACTGCGGCTCGGCTGCGAGGTGCTGGGCGTGCGCCCCGGCGACCACGAGCTGGACACCGAGGCCGGGCCCGTCCCGTACGACGTGCTGGTCCTCGCCACCGGCGCCGAGCCGATCACGCTGCCGGGCACCGAGGGCGTGCCCGGCGTGCACCTGCTGCGCACCCTGGACGACGCCGAGCGGCTGCGCCCGGTGCTCGCCCGGCAGCACGCCATCGTGGTCGTCGGAGCCGGCTGGATCGGCGCCGAGTTCGCCACCGCGGCCCGCGAGGCGGGCTGCGCGGTGATTGTCGTCGAGGCCGCCGACCGGCCGCTCGCGGGCGCGCTCCCGCCCGAGGTGGCCGCCCCGATGGCCGCCTGGTACGCGGACAGCGGCGCCGAGCTGCGCACCCACGCGCGCGTGGAGCGCGTCGAGCCGGGCGCGGTGGTGCTCACCGACGGCACCCGGCTGCCCGCGGACGCCGTCGTCGTCGGCATCGGCGCGCGCCCCGCCACCGCCTGGCTGGCCGGCTCCGGCATCGAGCTGGGCGCGCACGGCGAGGTCGTGGCCGACGCCCACCTGCGCACCCGCGTCGAGGACGTGTACGCGGTCGGCGACTGCGCCTCCTTCCCCTCGGCCCGGTACGGCACCCGGCTGCTGGTCCACCACTGGGACAACGCCCTGCAGGGCCCGCGCACGGTCGCCGCGAACATCCTGGGCGGGACCCCCGTGGTCTACGACCCCGTGCCGTACTTCTGGTCCGAGCAGTTCGGCCGTTTCGTCCAGTACGCCGGGCACCACCCCGCGGCCGACCGCATGGTGTGGCGCGGTGACCCGGCGGGCCCGGCCTGGACCGTGTGCTGGCTGCGCGAGGACCGGCTGGTGGCCCTGCTGGCCGTGGGCCGGCCGCGTGATCTGGCCCAGGGCCGCCGGCTGATCGAGGCGGGCCGGCGCATGGATCCGCAGGCGCTGACCGACCCGGCGCGGCCCCTGAAGGACGCCACCGCCGGCTAGGCACGTCCTCCCGGGCGGACCGGCCTGACTTCCGACTGTCGGTGGGGGATGGCAGGCTTGTCCCGTGACCGAGATTGACGCAAAGATCGATGCTCTCGTCCCCGCCTGGCTCACCCTCCCCGACATCGCCGAGATGCTCGACGTCGAGGTGACGCGTGTGCGGCAGCTGGTCAAGGAGGGCCAGCTCATCGCCGTACGCCGAGGTGAGAACCGGGCGCTGCACGTCCCCGCCGCCTTCATCGACGGGGACAAGGTCGTCAAGGGCCTGTCCGGGACCCTGACGCTCCTGAGGGACGACGGCTTCACCGACGAAGAGATGGTCGAGTGGCTCTTCACCCCCGACCCGACCCTGCCCGGCACCCCCGCGCAGGCGCTGAGCGAGAATCGCGGCACGGAGGTGAAGCGCCGCGCCCAGGCGCTCGCCGTCTGAGCCGACCCGCACCAGGGGTGGCGTAGGGGCTCCGGCCCGTACGCCACCCGCCCGCCCGCCCATGTACACCGACGACGGGGGACCCACGCATGTCCGACACCGCCCGCGGCGGCCTCGCCGAGGCCCGCCTCTACCTCTGCACGGACGCCCGCCGCCGGCAGGGCGACCTCGCCGAGTTCCTGGACGCGGTCCTGGCCGGCGGTGTCGACATCGTGCAGCTGCGCGACAAGGGCATGGAGGCCGCCGAGGAGCTGGAGCACCTGGCGGTCTTCGCCGACGCCTGCGCCCGGCACGGCAAGCTGCTCGCGGTCAACGACCGGGCCGACGTCGCCCACGCCGCCTCCGCCGGCGTGCTGCACCTCGGCCAGGGCGACCTCCCGGTTCCCGCGGCCCGCGCGATCCTCGGCGACGATGTCCTGATCGGCCGCTCCACACACGCCGAGTCCGAGGCGGCAGCGGCCGCCGTCCAGGAGGGCGTGGACTACTTCTGCACCGGGCCCTGCTGGCCCACGCCCACCAAGCCCGGCCGGCACGCCCCGGGCCTCGACCTGGTCCGGTACACCGCCGCCCTGGGCACCGACCGCCCCTGGTTCGCGATCGGCGGCATCGACCTCGGCAACCTGGACGAGGTGCTGGACGCGGGGGCCCGCCGGGTGGTCGTGGTCCGTGCGATCACCGAGGCCGACGACCCCGCGGCCGCGGCGGCGGAGTTCGCGAAGCGACTGCGCCAGGCGTAGGTCCGATCCCGGTCCGGACCCGGGTCTGTCCACCTTCTGTCCACGTTTTTGTCCAATGGGTGGACAGGAATCCGACAATTCGGGCAAATTTCCGGTGCCCGGTTGGGGGACCGCCCAGCCCTGGCTAACCTGCCGGTATGGCCCTCGGAACCGCATCCACCAGGACTGATCGAGCACGCACTGTGCGCGACATCCTCGCCGCCGGCAAGAAGACGTACTCGTTCGAGTTCTACGCGCCGAAGACCCCCAAGGGTGAGCGGAACCTGTGGAACGCGCTGCGGAGGGTCGAGGCGGTGGCCCCCGACTTCGTCTCGGTCACCTACGGCGCCGGCGGCTCCACGCGCACGACGACGGTCAGGGAGACCCAGCAGATCGTCGTGGACACGACGCTCACCCCGGTCGCCCACCTCACCGCGGTCGACCACTCCATCGCCGAGCTGCGCAACATCATCGGCCAGTACGCCGACGCCGGCATCCGCAACATGCTCGCCGTCCGCGGCGACCCGGCCGGCGACCCGATGGGCGACTGGGTCGCGCACCCGAGCGGCCTGATGTACGCGGCCGAGCTCGTCCGGCTCATCAAGGAGTCGGGCGACTTCTGCGTGGGCGTCGCCGCCTTCCCGGAGATGCACCCGCGGTCCACCGACTGGGACACCGATGTCGCGCACTTCGTCGACAAGTGCCGTGCGGGCGCCGACTACGCCATCACGCAGATGTTCTTCCAGCCGGAGTCGTACCTGCGGCTGCGCGACCGGGTCGAGGCCGCGGGCTGCGACACCCCGGTCATCCCCGAGGTCCTGCCGGTCACCAGCGTGAAGATGCTGGAACGGGTGCCCAAGCTCAGCACCGCGCAGTTCCCGGACGCCCTGAAAGAGCGGATCCTCACAGCGAAGGACGATCCGGCGGCGGTACGCTCCATCGGTATCGAGTTCGCCACGGAGTTCTGCGCACGGCTGCTGGACGAGGGAGTGCCCGGACTGCACTTCATCACCCTGAACAACTCCACGGCGACCCTGGAAATCTACGAGAACCTGGGCCTGCACCACCCCCCGCAGGCCTAGACCGGCCGCACCGCGATACGACACACTGCGTAGCGGTAACTGGGAGAGGGGCGTACATGGGCTGGACGGTCCTCTACATCGCGTTCGGCATCGTCGCACTGTGGTTGCTCGGCGAGGTGCTGCTGCAGTACAAGGCACGGCTGCGCTGGCGGCTGCTCGCCTTCGTCGGCTTCCTCGGTGTCGTGATCGGCGTGCTCATGCCGTCCGTCATCGTGATCGGTGTGGGCGCGATCGCCTTCGCGCTCGGCCAGACCTACGTCACGCTGTCGTTCCGCCGCGGCTTCGCCGCCGGCTGGGCGGTCAAGCGTCCCGACGCCGAGGCCGAGGGCGGGAGCAGCAAGCGCCGCCGCGGCAGGGCGGACCGGCACGACCCGAGCCTCGAAGTCTCCGACCTGGAGGCCGCCGAGGGCGACGACCGCGACGCCGACCACCGCCGTGACCAGCCGGCCTACGGCGACGACGACTACGACCACGACGACGTCTTCACCCCGGGCCGCCCGGCCGACCCCACGGCGGCCGAGACCACCACCGTCTACGAGCCGCAGCCCCTCCCGGACGACACGGGCTCCTACGGCGTCTACGGCGACACCGCCTACGCGGGCGCAGCCCAGGCCCAGGCCCAGGCCCAGGCCGCCGAGCAGAACTACGCCTACGACTACTCGGGCTACGCCCAGCAGGGCTACGGCTACGACACCGGCGGCCAGCAGCAGGGCTACGCCAACTACTCCGACCCGTACATCGGCACCCAGTCCTACGGCACCGGCTACGACCAGCAGCAGTACGCCCAGCAGGGCTACGGCCAGGACCCGTACGCCACCGGCGGCTACGGGGAGACCCCGGCCGGCGGAGTCTGGGTCCCGCAGCAGCGCAACGACGAGACCTACGGCGGCGAACTCCCGCAGGAGCAGCCGTATCCGTACCAGGGCCACGAGCAGCAGCCCCAGCCCGGCTCCGGGTACGACGAGCAGTACCGCTTCTGAGGCCCGCCGCGGCTCACTGCGAGCCGCGGAACTCTGGACCCTCCACGATCAGCCCGGCCACCAGCGCACCCGACATGCCGGAGTGCGGGAGACCGCCGCCGGGGTGCGACCAGCCGCCCACCCGGTACAGCCCGGGCAGGCGGGTGGTGTTCGCCGGGTACAGGTAATGGCCCCGGCCGGCGGCGAGCGCGGGAGCGGGCACGGCCCCGTACCGGGCACCCGTCTCCTCCTCCGTGTGCACCGGTGTGCGCACCTCGTGCCACAGCAGCCGCTCCCGCAGCCCGGGCACCGCGCGCCCGGCGGCTTCCAGCAGGAAGTCCGTGTAGCTCCGGACCGTGCCCTCGTCCTCCCAGCCGGCCTCGGCCGACACCACGGCGGACACCACCACGGACTCGTGCGCGTCGTCCGGTCTGAGCGCGGGGTCGTCCGGGCGCAGCACGGTCACCGTGGGACACACCGGCCGGTCGCCGCCGGGCGAGGCCAGGAAGTCCAGCTCGGTCTCGGCGTCCGGTGCGTGGACGACCGTGCGGTGGACGGCCCCGGGCTCGCGACCGCCCTGCAGGGCCAGCAGGGCCGTGAAGCGTCCGGGCCGGGGCAGGACCGGATCACCGGCCCGCACGTCCCCGTCCGCGTCCAGCGGATGCTCCGTCAGGGCCCGCAGCCGCGCCGGGTCCACGTCCGCCACCACGTGGTCCGCCTCGGCCGCCGAGCCGTCGGCCAGCTCCACCCCCGCCGCCCGGCCGTCCTTCTCCAGGATCCCGGTCACCTCGGCGCCGAAGCTGAACTCGACCCTCCGCCGCAGGCACCGCTCGTACACCGCGCGCGCCAGCTCCCGGATGCCCCCGCGCACGTACCAGGTGCCGAAGGCGTGCTCCATGTACGGCAGCACGGCCGCGCTCGCCGGAGCGGTCCGGGGATCGAGGCCGTACCCGAGCACATGGCTCTCCAGGAGGGCCGCAAGACGCTCGTCGCGCAGCTCCCAGGCACCGATCTCGGCCGGCGTGCCCGCCCGGCGCGTGCGCAGCAGCCGCTTGTGCGGGACCGCCGGATAGGGCTCCCGCTCGGCCAGCACCTGCCAGTCGGGCCACAGGGGCTCCTCCAGCAGCGGCCGGCGCGTGCGGTCCCAGGCCTCGCGGGCCCGCACCAGGAAGTCGCCCCAGCGCTGCCCGGCCCCCGCGCCCAGCGCCTCGTCCAGGGCGGCGACGACACCCGCGCGCGAGGCGTTCGGCAGGGACACCCGCGTACCGTCCGCGAAGACATGCCGCGCGGCCGGGTCGACCTGGACCAGCTCGACGACGTCCTCCAGCGGCTCCTTGCCGGTCTTGACGAACAGATCGCGGTACACGGCGGGCAGCGTCAGCAGCCCGGGGCCGGTGTCGAAGGCGAACCCGTCCCGCTCGAAGCGGCGCACCGCGCCGCCGTACGTGTCCGTACGCTCGTACACCGCCACCCGGTGGCCCGCGACGGCCAGCCGGGCAGCGGCCGCCATCGCGCCCATCCCGGCGCCGATCACCGCAATCCGTGCCATGCCCGCGACTTTATCGACCGCCACCGACAACGCGGCCCGCGGGCGGTCAGCCGGGCGGTCCGGGCACCCGCTGGGCCAGCCGTCGTTCCTCCCGGCGCTGGGCCCGGCGCCGCAGGAAGCGCCGGATCCGCGAGATCAGGAACACCAGCACCACGAGCCCGGAGACGAGCAGCACCGCCGCGACCACCGCGGCGGCCTCCGGATGGAATATCGCGAACGTGACGAGGCCGGCCACCCCGAGGTCCTCGGCGAGGCTCAGCACGAAGTTGCTGAGCGGCTCCGGCGAGGTGTTGACCGCCATCCGCGTCCCGGTCTTCACGGTGTGACTGGCCAGCGCGGTCGAACCGCCGATCAGCCCGGCCGCCACGTCCGACAGCGAACCGCTGTGCCCGGCGAGCAGAGCCCCGACCCAGGCGCCCGCGAGCGGCCGGACGACCGTGTGCACGGAGTCCCACGCCGAGTCGACGTACGGGATCTTGTCGGCGACCGCCTCGCACAGGAACAGCACGCCGGCCACGATCAGCACCTCGGGGCGCTGCAACGCCTGCGGGACGTCGTCGCTCACCCCCGTCACGCCGAAGAGGCCGAGGAGCAGCACCACCGCGTAGGCGTTGATGCCGCTGGCCCAGCCGCTGGTGAAGACCAAGGGGAGTACGGACACGGAGGCGATCGTAGCCAGCCGGCGGGCCGGCGTCGTGGGCCCGGGCACACACGCGTGAGTATCCGTACCTAGGCACCGAGATGAGTACGCGCGCGGATGGGGCGGGACAGGCGTGGACGGGAGAGTGGAGACACGGCAAGGGGGCGCGGACCGGCACCGCCGACACGGGGCGGCGGAGCGGCGCCCGCGCCCTGGCCGCTCCTTCCGCCGATCCGTCGGCGGAAGCGAGGCACGGGGGGCCCGGGGCAGACCACCACGGGGCACCGAAGGGGGAATCCGTACGGGGGAGCACGGGGGAGTACGGGAAGTACGGGGAGTGGAAAGGCGCCGGTCCGGCCAGCGGACCGGCGCCTTCCGTGTGCCCGGCGCCTTCCGAGTGCTCGCGGTGGGCTCAGCCCTTCCCGCTCACGCGCCCCTGGAGCAGCCGGGACAGGGCCGCGTGCACGTCGTCCAGAGAGCGCTCCGGCTGGAAGGACTTCCAGTCCAGGGCGGCCACCAGGACCATGCCGACCAGCGCGGCCGCCGTCAGCTGGACGTCGATCTCGTCGCTGAACTCGCCGGCCGCCACGCCCTCGCGCAGCACCCCCTCGACGACCGCGACGGCCTCCTGCCGCACGACCATCAGGGTGGACTGCCAGGCGCGGTTGGTGCGCCACAGTTCGGCCACGTAGAGCTGGGTGAAGGCCGGGTAGCGGTCGATGAAGACCAGTCCGGCGCGGACCATCGCGTCCAGCGCGTCCACCTTGCTGCCGCCCTCGGCCGCGGTCCGCTCGGCCGCCTCCCGCAGGGAGGCGGTGAGGAGGCCCACGCCGTGCCGCAGCAGCTCCTCGAAGAGGACCGACTTGCTCGCGAAGTTGTAGTAGACCGTGCCCTTCGCGACTCCGGCCCGCTCGGCGATCTCGTCCACCGTGGTGGCGGAGAAGCCCTGCTCGGCGATGAGCGTGACGGCCGCCTCGTAGAGCTTCTGCCGGGTTGCCTCGCGGCGCGTGCTGGTGCCGGACGTGGCGCTGCTGCTTTCCATGGCCCTGATTGTCACAGGTAAGCGCGCCTGCAGGGGCGTCTTGGGGATCACAGGCTCAGCTCCGGGTGCAGCCGGTCCAGGGTCCACACCTGGCGGCGCCGGGCCGCGAGCGCGGTCAGGGCCAGGGCGCCCGCGGTGAACGCGGCCAGTACCCCGCACGCCAGCCACACCGGGCCGAGCCCGCCGCCCGTGATCAGCCGGCGCAGGGCCGCCACGATGTAGCTCATCGGCAGGAACGGATGGAGGGCGTTGAAGAAGCCCGGGCTGGTCTGCACCGGGTAGGTGCCGCCCGCCGAGGTCAGCTGGAGCATCAGCAGGGCCAGCACGAGGATCCGGCCGGCCGCGCCGAAGCGGGCGTTGAGCCACTGCACGATCGCGGCGAAGCACGCCGTCACCAGGAACAGGAAGCCGACCGTGCCGGCCGCCCGCGCCATCTGCAGGCCGATCGCCCAGTGCAGCACGGACATCAGGGCCACCGTCTGCAGCACGCCCACCGCGGCCACCGGCAGCCAGCCGGCCAGCGCGATCCGCCAGCCCGGCGAACCGGCCGCCAGGGCACGCCGGTTGAGCGGCGGGATCAGCATGTACGCCACCATCGCGCCCACCCACAGGGACAGCGGGATGAAGTAAGGGGCGAAGCCGGTGCCGTAGTTGGGCGCCTTGTGCAGGTCGTGGGTGGCGAGCTGGACCGGGTCGGCCATCACGCCGGTGCGCTGGTCGCGGTCCTGCTTGTCGTAGTCGGGGATCTTCTTCGCGCCGTCGTGCAGGCCGCCGGCGAGCTTTCCGGAGCCGTCGACCAGCTTGTACATGCCGCCGTTCAGGGTCTGGGCGCCCGACTCGGCCGTCCCGATGCCCTGGTCGAGCTTCACCGCGCCGGTGCCGGCGGTGCCCAGTCCGGCATGGAGCTTCTTGGCGCCGGCGGCGACCTCGGCCGCGCCGTCGTTCAGCTTGTTGATCTTCGTGACGGCGTCGTTCACGTCCTCGTAGAGGTGCGGCGCGCGCTCGGCCAGGGCCTCGGACTGCGTCTGGAGCTTGGTGAGGTTGGTCCGCAGCGTCTTCAGGTCGCCGTTCTGGTCGGAGATCAGGGTGTTGAGGTCGTCGGCGACGGTGGCCACGTCGGCCGCCGCCTGCCTGGCCTTCTTCAGGTCGGGGCAGACGGGGTCGGGGATCGCCGCGCTCGCGCAGCGCGCCTGGTAGACCTCGTCCAGGACGGCCGCGGACGCGTGGGCCGTCCGTGCGGCGCCCGGCGCGAGCTTCACCAGGTCGTCGAGGTTGTGGCGGACCGCCTCGGCCGAGTCGGCGACCAGCCGAGCGGTGTCCCCGATCGTCTTCTCGTTGTCCTTCAGGAACGGTCCGGCCTTGCGGTAGACGCCGTTGACGTTGTCGGCGAGGGTCTGGGTGCCGTCCGCGACCCGCTGCGAGCCGTTCTCCAGGTCGCTCGAGCCCTGGGTGAGCTTCGTCAGGCCCTTGGAGAGCCTGCCGCTGCCGCTCTTGGCGTCCTTCAGGCCGTCGGCGAGGTCCTTGGAGCCCTTCTCGGCCTTCCCGAGGCCGCCCTTGAGCCGGTCGGCGCCCTCGGCCGCCGTCACGGTCTTGTCGTGGATGCCGGAGAAGGAGATGAAGATCTTGTCCAGGAAGGTCCGGGACGCATGGGTGGACGCGGCCCTGCGGACCTCGTTGAAGACCGTCCGGGAGATCTGGCCGACGATGTAGTTGTTCGCGTCGTTCGTGCGCACCCGCAGCGCGCCCGTCTCCGGGGAGTCGCCCGAGCTGGAGGCGATCCGGTCGCTGAAGTCGGCCGGCATCGTCAGCGACAGGTAGTAGGTGCCGTCCTCGACGCCCTTGCGGGCCTCGGCGTCGCTCACCTCGTGCCAGGCGAAGGTCTTGCTGTCGCGGAGCCCGGCCATGATGTCGTCGCCGGCCGTGATCTTCTTCCCGCCCGCCGTGGCGCCCTTGTCGTCGTTCACCAGGGCCACCGGGATGCGGTCCAGACGGCCGTACGGGTCCCAGAAGGACCACAGGTACAGGGCGCCGTAGAGCAGGGGCAGCACGAGCAGCGCGACCAGGGCGGCGCGCGGCAGCTTCCCGCGTCCGAAGCGCCTCAGCTCAAGCGCGGCCAGCCTGGGCGAGCGCATCGGCCTCCTCCTTCGTGTCGTTCTTCTCGTTCTTCTCGTTCTTCGCGCTGTTGCCGTCGCTCTCGGCTTCGCTCCGGTCGCTCTCGTCCTCGCTGCGCAGGGTGGGGACGACGACGCAGTCCTCGGGGGCGGTGCGGCACACCGCCACGACCGTGGTGCCCGCGCGCGCGATGGACCGCAGCAGGTCCCAGACCTCGGCGCGCTCGGCGTCCGAGAGCTTCGTCTCGACGTCGTCCACACCGAGCAGCCCGGGCCGGCCGAGCAGGGCCAGCGCGACGGACAGGCGCAGCTCCTCGATCCGCTCCAGATCGCGTACGGCCGTGCGGGGGCCCTTGGGGAGTGCGTCGAGGTCGAGTCCGGCGGCGGTCAGGGCCGCTTCGACGCGCTGCTGCGACGTACGGGCCCGGTCCGCCCGGCGGCGCAGCAGCAGGCGCGGCGAGTCGCCGAACCTGCGCTGCAGCAGGGCCCGTTCCCGCAGGTGCTCCCCGACGGTCAGGGCCGGTTCCAGGTCGGTGACACCGGCCACGTTGGCCACCGCGGTGACGCGGCGCACGGCCGCCAGGTGCCGGGGGATGCCGGACCCGCCCACGGTGGCCGTGCCCGCGGTGGCCTTCATCCGTCCCGTGAGCGCGAGCAGCAGGCACGTACGGCCGGAGCCGGACGGTCCCTCGATCGCGATCAGCGAACCGGGCTTCGCGTCGAAGGTGATGTCCCGGAAGGCCCACCCCCGCGGCCCCTTGAGCCCTAGGCCCTCGGCTGTGACGTCCACGCCGTCCACAAGCCCCCCTGCCTGCTTGCATCATTTTGAACTGACTGGTCAGTGCAAAAATACGCCCGAACCTGCGATCGAAGCAAAAGCCCAGGTCAGAACGGATTGTCAGTGCCATACCGCACGATGGGCACATACGGCACCTGTGCCGTCACCCAGACGACAGGAGGTTCGTCATGGCCAACTCGTCCGCAGCCGCCCACCGGCGCCGCGCCACCGGCCCTGCCCCCTCACTGACCGGCCCGGCGAGCGATGTGCACCCCGTGCTCCGCCGGGCCACGGCCCCGCCCGCCGCCCTCGACCTGCTGACGCTGGCCCGGTCCGGTCTCGAGGAGGCCGCCGCCCTGGAAACCCCCAACGAGCGCTATGCGACGGCCCACCTCGCCGCGCTGCGCACCGCCGCCGCCGTGCTCGCCGCCCGGGCCCGGCCCGAGACCTCCCCGCGCCGCCGGGCCCGGATCCGCAGCGCCTGGGAGGTGCTCCCCGAGATCGCCCCCGAACTGACCGAGTGGAGCGCGCTCTTCGCCTCCGGTGCCACCCGCCGGGCCCGCGCCGAGGCGGGCATCCGGGGAGCGGCCGGACAGCGGGACGCCGACGACCTGATACGCGACGCGGGGATGTTCCTCCGCATCGTCGAGCGGATGCTGGTGCTCCAGCCCGTCCTGCCCCAGCCCCGGCAGGACACCGGCGAGCGCGGCGGCCCGGGCCCGCACGGTGGCCTCCCGGACGCGGGCTGACCGGCGGCGGTCCACCGGTCGGAACGGACACGGCAGTGCACCTCCGCGGTGACCAGGTACGGCGCCGGAGGCAATAGGGTGGAGTCCGCCTGAAGCCGTCCGCCCTGCCGAGGAGTCAACTGCCGTGTCGGACCCGATGCGCCCGCCCGTCTCCCCCGACCACCCTCACACGACGTCGCTGCGCTCCGGCTCCTCCCGACCCCGCGCCTCTCTCCGTACCGCCGTGGTCTGGGAGGTCCTCCAGGACGCCCTCGACCGCCGGATCAAGGCCACGGGGCGGGACTCGCTGGACGTGCTCGACACCGGAGGCGGCAGCGGCAACTTCGCCGTGCCCCTCGCCCGCCTCGGTCACCGTGTCACCGTCGTCGACCCCAGCCCGAACGCGCTGTTCGCACTGGAGCGCCGAGCCGCCGAGGCCGGTGTCGCCGACCGGGTCAAGGGTGTTCAGGGCGATGCCCTCGGCCTGTTCGAGGTGGTCGAGCGCGGCGGCTACGACGCCGTGCTGTGCCACGGCGTCCTGGAGTACGTCGACGACCCCGCCGAGGGTCTGCGCAACGCGGTCGCCGCGCTGCGCCCCGAGGGAGTCCTCAGCGTGCTCGCCGCCGGCCTCGGCGGTGCCGTCCTCGCCCGGGCCCTCGCCGGTCACTTCACGGAGGCCAAGCAGGCCCTGGAGAATCCGGAGGGCCGCTGGGGCGCCGGCGACCCGATGCCGCGCCGCTTCACCGCGGAACAGCTCACCGCGCTGGTCGAGGGTGCGGGCCTGAGCGTCGGTGCGGTGCACGGCGTGCGGGTCTTCGCCGACCTGGTGCCCGGCGTCCTCGTGGACACCGAGCCCGGCGCCCTCGACGCCCTGCTCAAGCTGGAGGCCGCGGCGGCCGAACTGCCCGCCTTCCACTCCGTCGCCACCCAGCTCCATGTGCTCGGTGAGACGCGGGGGGCCGCGGGGGCCTGAGCGGCGTTCCGGGACCCGGCGCTGATCAGGGACTTGGCGGCAGATGGAGTACGCCACAAGACCCCCGATCGAGCGGTTTGCGCCGTATGATCGAGGTATACCGTCCGGCATGACGGCTCGGTCGCCGGGGAATGGAAGCCTCAGCGAGCCGGGACGGCCATGGCGGATTCCGGTTGGCCTATTGGCGTAGAGGGGCGGGTTTCACGGGGGCGATTCCCTGCCTATCCTGAAGGGACCCCCCGGGTCGCCCCGGCGACTGCACGATGAGGAGGACTCCGTGCCGCTCTCGGAGCACGAGCAGCGCATGCTCGAGCAGATGGAGCGAGCGCTGTACGCCGAAGATCCCAAGTTCGCGTCGGCGCTTGAGGGAAGTGGGCTGCGGACGTACACCCGGCGGCGGGTCTACCAGGCGGTCGTGGGCTTCCTCGTGGGTATCGCGCTCCTCATGGCCGGAATGGTCGCACAGCAGATCTGGGTCAGCGTGGTGGGCTTCCTCGTCATGCTGGGCTGTGCCGTACTCGCGGTCACAGGCTGGCGGAAGGCACCCAAGCCGGGTGAGCAGCCCGCGGCCGCCCCGCGCCGCCAGGTACGGCAGAAGCGTTCCATGATGGACCGGATCGAGCAGCGCTGGCAGCGCCGCAGGGACGAGCAGCAGGGCCACTAGCCGCTCGCCGGTTCGCGCCCGTCACAGGTTCGCGCACACCACAGCAGACATCCGTGAGGGGTGACCACCAGCCGGTGGTCACCCCTCACGCGTTCTCCTGTCTCAGCCCTGCTGCCCCGAAGGCCTGCGCAGCGTCGGCCGGGCCGCCACCGCACGCGCCCTGAGCGCCGACCACCGGGCCGACACCGCCCACAGCACCCGCACCGCCGACCGCGGTGCGAACCGTGCCCGCAGCCGCGTCCCGGCGCTCACGCCGCCGTTCAGGCCGGCGATCACCCGGCGCGCGTCCTCGGCCAGGCCCGCCACCGGGCGCGGCCGGGGCGCGTAGAGCACCTGCTCCAGTGCGTCCGCCACCCGGTGCACGGCGGCCCCGGCCGCCGGGTCGAGATCTCCCAGCCGCACGATCCGGGCCGCGGCCTTGCGCGGGGTCTGCGACTCGTCCGGCAGGATGCCCACGTCCCAGGCGCTGTCGACCAGCTCGTGCCAGGCCGCCAGCGTGTGTGCCGCCGCGCCCTGTTCGGTCCGCGCGTGCGCGCCGAGCCGTACGGAGCGCACGCGCGCCCGCCACAGCATGGGCGCCAGCGGGATCGCCAGCACCACCAGGCCGCCGAGCCCGATCAGCACGTACCACAGCCAGCGCCCCGAATCGCCGCCACCGCTGTCCAGGGCCACCGCCGCGGACGGGCTGCCGCACGGATCGAGCCCCCGCAGCTGGGCCGTGCAGTCCTCGCTCGGCGAGGCCGACACCGAGGGCGCCGCTGACGCCCCGTGGGACGGCAGGGCCTCGTCCGGCTCGGAGCTGCCGGGCGTCTTCGACACGGTGTACGACGGCACGGTGCCCCGGGTCGGGGTCGGCTCGAAGCGGGTCCAGCCCACGCCCTCGAAGTACAGCTCGGGCCAGGCGTGCGCGTCCTTCAGACTCACCGAGACCGAGCCGTCCGCCTGCGGGGTGCCGGGCGCGAAGCCCACCGCGACCCGGGCGGGGATGCCGAGCGTGCGGGCCATCGCCGCCATCGTGAAGGAGAAGTGGACGCAGAAGCCCTGCTTCTTCTTCAGGAAGGCCGCGATCGCGTCGGGGCCGCGGCCGACCTCCACCTGGGTGTCGTACTGGAAGCCGCCGGACACCGCGAAGTAGTCCTGGAGCTTGACCGCCTCCTCGTAGTGGCTCGCCGAGCCCGCGGTGATCTCCTCGGCGGTCCTGGCCACCACCTTCGGCAGCCTGGACGGCACCTTGGTGTACTCGCGCCGCAGCGCCGCCGGCGGCTGCTTGGCCGCGGCCAGCTGCTCGGCGGTCGGCTGCACGTCCAGGCTGTTCACCTGGTAGGTCTCGCCCCGCGTGTTCTGGCCGTGGTCACCGACGAGCGTCATGCCGACGGGCTCGTACCGCCAGTTGCCGCTGACCCGCACGCCGCTCGGCGGGTACGGCATCGGCAGCCAGTCCTGCGCGTACCAGTCCGCCGCCGTGATCGTCGTCTTCACGGTGGTGCGCTTGACGCCCGTGCCCAGGCCCACGGGTGTGGGGAGGACGTCGGGCACGCCGACGATGTGCCGCTGGGACGGCTTCCAGGTGGTGCCGTCGAAGTCGTCCAGCGAGACGATCCGCAGGTACATGTCCGAGAGATCGCCGGCACTGGTCTTCAGGGACAGCACCTGGCGGTCGTTCTCCACGTTCAGGCTGTCGCGCAGTGACACCAGGGGGTTGACCGCGGAGATCGTGCCGCCGTTCCCGTTGCCCGGGCCGACGCCCGCTCCGGCGGCGTCCAGCAGGCCGCCCTGCATCGCGGGCAGGGCCAGCGGCACCACCAGGGCGACACCGAGGGCGACCGCGCCGATCCGGCGTCCGGAGCGCACCGGGGCCACCGCGCCGGCCTCCGGGTCGCCCGGGGCGTGGGCCGCGGCGCCGAAGACCCGGCCCCACTGGGCCAGCCGCTCCCGGCCCTCGGAGAGCAGCAGCATCAGATAGCCGGCCGCCGCGACCAGGAACCACAGCCAGTCGGTGCCGCCGCCGGACAGTCCCGCGGCCACCGAGTACAGCGCGAGCAGCGGCAGTCCGGCCGGGGCGGCGCTGCGGAAGGTCACCGCGAGGGTGTCCACCAGCAGGCCGATCACCAGGACACCGCCGATCAGCATCAGATTGATGCCGTCGGTCAGCGGTGCCGGTATCGCGTACCGGCTGACGTCGTCGGAGCCCTGCTGGAGCAGGTCACCGAAGTGCCGGAAGGCCTCCGGACCGGGGACCAGCCCGCCGAGCGCCTGCTGCCGGGCGAAGACCAGGGTCAGCATCATCAGGGTGACCAGGACCTGCGCCGCCACGGTCAGCGGCCGCGCCAGCGGCACCCGCCGGGCGGCCGCGCCCACTCCGGTCTGCACGGCGACCATCAGCACCGTCTGGAACAGCCACGTGGGCTGGTCGACCAGGGGCAGCAGTGCGCACGCGGCCATCAGCGTCGCCGCGGCGGCACAGAGGGCAAGTCGTGCCCGGCCGCTCATCACAGTGCCTCCCCGCTCACCGCGGTCAGGCCCGAGCGTTCCCGGTCGGCCTGCCGCCACAGATCGTTCAGCGAGGCGCCGCGCGGCACGCTCAGCGCCGTCCAGCCCGCCTCGCGCAGCATGCGCAGCCGCTCGTCCTGCCGGCCGCCCGGGCCCGGTACGTCCGTGGCCTCCCGCACCCAGGTGTCCGGGTCCAGCACGAACGCGATCGCACCGCCGCTGCGTTGGCGCATCTTCGCGACCACCGCGGCCTGCTCCTCGTCGAGATCGCCCAGGAAGGCGACCAGCAGCCCCCCGTTCCCGCCGCGCAGTCCGTCGTACGCCCGGGACAGGTTCGTGCCGTCGGAGTGGTCGATCACCGCGAGGGTGTCCATCATCAGCCCGGCCGCGTCCGCGGAGTTTTGCCCGGCGCCCGCGAACCCGTCGGCGCCCTCGCCGGGCACCGAGCTGCCGTTCTCCGTCAGCAGGCGGACCGTGAAGCCCCGTTCGAGCATGTGCACCAGGACCGAAGCGGTGCCCGAGACGGCCCACTCGAAGGCCGAGTCGGGGCCCGCGCCCTCGTAACCGATGCCCCGGGTGTCCAGCAGGACCGTGCAGCGCGAGCGGCGCGGCTGCTCCTCGCGGCGCACCATCAGCTCGCCGTAGCGCGCGGTGGAGCGCCAGTGCACCCGGCGCAGGTCGTCGCCGTAGCGGTACCCGCGAGGGATCACGTCGTCCTCGCCCGCGAGGGCCAGCGAGCGCTGCCGCCCGTCGCCGTACCCCTTGGCCTCACCGCTGAACCGGACCGGCGACAGCGGCTCCACGCGCGGTATGACGGTGAGCGAGTCGAACGTCGAAAAGGCGCGGGTGAGTTCGCACATCCCGAACGGGTCGGTCAGCCGCAGCTGCAGCGGACCCAGCGGATAGCGGCCGCGCAGGTCCGAGCGGACCCGGTAGGACACCTCGCGGCGGCCGCCCGGCTCCACCCGGTCCAGCACGAAGCGCGGCCGGGGCCCGAGCACGTAGGGCACCCGGTCCTGGAGCATCAGCAGGCCCGTGGGCAGCCGGGAGACGTTGTCCACCCGCAGGTGCACCCGGGCCTCGCTGCCCGCGGGCACGCGCGCGGGGGAGAGCCGGCGGCTGCCGGCCACCCGGTAGCGCGTGCGGTAGAGCACGGTCGCGCACAGCAGGGGCAGCACGGCCAGCAGCAGGCCGACCCGCAGCAGATCCTCCTGGCCCAGCACGTACGCGCAGATCGAGGCCGCGATCCCGGCGGCCAGGAAGGAACGACCGCGCGTGGTGAGCCCCGCCAGGGCCGTCCGGACCCCGCCCGCCTCCCCGCGGTCGGGCTCCGCCTGCCCCGTCCCCCCGGCGCTCATCACAGACTCCGCGGGGGCTGCTGCGGATAGGCCGGGACACCCCGGCCGAGACCTCCGAAGCCGCTCTGCTGCTGCGGCGCCGCGGGCACCGGGGTGTGCTGCAGGATCTCCAGCACCACCTGTTCGGACGTCCGGCGGTTGAGCTGGGCCTGGGCGGTGGGCAGCAGCCGGTGGGCGAGGACGGCGACGGCGAGTGCCTGGACGTCGTCCGGCAGCGCGTACTCCCGGCCGCTGAGGGCGGCGGACGCCTTCGCCGCGCGCAGCAGATGCAGCGTCGCGCGCGGGGAGGCGCCGAGTCTGAGATCGGGGTGCGTGCGGGTGGCCGCGACCAGCTCCACCGCGTACCGCCGCACCGCCTCGGAGACGTGCACCCCGCGCACCGCCTCGATCAGCTTCACGATCTCGTGCGCGTGCGCCACCGGCTGGAGGTCCTCCAGCGGGGAGACCCCGCCGTGCACGTCCAGCATCTGCAGCTCGGCCTCGACGCTCGGGTAGCCGACGGAGACCCGGGCCATGAAGCGGTCGCGCTGCGCCTCGGGCAGCGGATAGGTGCCCTCCATCTCCACCGGGTTCTGCGTGGCCACCACCATGAAGGGACTGGGCAGCTCGTAGCTGTGCCCGTCGATGGTGACCTGGCGCTCCTCCATGGACTCCAGCAGCGCCGACTGGGTCTTGGGCGAGGCGCGGTTGATCTCGTCGCCGATCACGATCTGCGCGAAGATGGCGCCCGGCTTGAACTCGAAGTCCCGGCGCTGCTGGTCCCAGATGGACACACCGGTGATGTCCGATGGCAGCAGGTCGGGCGTGAACTGGATGCGCCGCACGGAGCAGTCGATGGACCGCGCCAGTGCCTTGGCAAGCATCGTCTTGCCCACGCCGGGGACATCCTCGATCAACAGATGTCCCTCGGCGAGCAGTACGGTCAGCGAAAGCCGTACGACCTCGGGCTTGCCCTCGATCACACCCTCCACCGAACTGCGGACACGCTCCACAGTGGCGGTCAGATCAGTGAGGCTCGCTCGATCGTCATAGGTCGTCACCCGGCCCTCCTCGGCCCGTTCTTACTCGGGCCGACGCTCTGCGATGCGAAACCGGCCCACCCCGAAAACACGGACACCGCGTGGAAAAGGTTCCACGCGACGCCCACACCCCGCATTCTTGCTGCCGTTACCGATTCGTGTCACTCGCCTGTGGACAACTGCCCGCACGATGTCGGTCTTACGACCTTTTCGACCACTGTTTTCGATGCCGTGCGGGGGAATGTTTTCCCGGCGCGGGGGTGTTCGGGGTGGGCCGACGGCCCCGCTCAGGCCGGGTCGACCTCGCGCAGCAGGCCGGTGCGCACGTCGAAGACGAAGCCGCGCACGTCGTCGGCGTGCAGCAGGAACGGCGAGGTGCGCACCCGCTGCATCGACTGACGCACGTCCTGGTCGACGTCCCGGAAGGACTCCACCGCCCACGCCGGACGCTGGCCGACCTCCATCTCCAGCTCGGTGCGGAAGTCCTCGGTGAGGGCCTCCAGGCCGCAGCCGGTGTGGTGGATCAGGACGATGCTGCGGGTGCCGAGCTTGCGCTGGCTGATGGTCAGGGAGCGGATCACGTCGTCGGTGACCACGCCGCCCGCGTTGCGGATCGTGTGACAGTCGCCGAGCTGCAGGCCGAGGGCGGCGTGCAGGTCGAGCCGGGCGTCCATACAGGCCACCACGGCCACGTGCAGGACCGGACGGGCGTCCATGCCGGGGTCGGTGAAGGCCTCGGCGTAGTGCTCGTTGGCCTCCACCAGGCGGTCCGTCACGGTGCCACCGGTGGTTATGGCGTCTTCGGATCCAGTGGGAACTGCTGCGGAAGTCGTCATAGTCACGACGTTACTGGTCACCCCCGGTCCCGGCCTGCTGTGAGAGCGGACAAAGAACGTCATCGTGGCTTGTTGTGAGCTAACCCACACGGAGGGCAAACGTGGGCCGGACGGGTGAATCTTTTCGAATTGCCACTCCGCCCGAGGTGCAGTACGCGACGCGCAGGCTGGTTGATTGACCGCGAGACACGGTGGACTAAAGTGACGCGAAGCGGGAGGGGCGGCTCTCCCTGCTGGTGAAATCCCCGGAGACCCCGGCCCACACCCGGACCGTCTCCCCACGTGCGCGGCGCGTACGTACGGCTCGGCCTCCTCCCGCTCCCGGTCGGCTGACGCTTCCGGCGCCGGCAGGCCTCCCCTTCACGGAGCGGGCGGGGACCCGGCGGTGCGTACGGCCCGCCGGAACTGAGAGGCCCCCTTGAGCCAGAGTCGACACGTCCCGGTGATGCTCCAGCGGTGCCTGGATCTGCTGGCGCCCGCCCTGGAGCGGCCGGGAGCGGTGGTCGTCGACTGCACCCTCGGCCTCGGCGGCCACAGCGAGGCCCTGCTGACGCAGTTCCCCGAGGTGCGGCTCGTCGCCCTCGACCGGGACAAGGAGGCGCTGCGCCTGTCCGGCGAGCGGCTCGCGCCCTTCGGTGACCGGGCCACCCTGGTGCACGCCGTCTACGACGAGCTGCCCGACGTACTGGACCGGCTGCGCATCCCGCGCGTGCAGGGCGTCCTGTTCGACCTCGGCGTCTCCTCCATGCAACTGGACGAGGCCGACCGCGGCTTCGCCTACGCCCAGGACGCCCCCCTCGACATGCGCATGGACCAGACGACCGGCATCAGCGCCGCCGAGGTCCTCAACACCTATCCGGCGGGCGAGCTGGTCCGGATCCTGCGCGCGTACGGCGAGGAGAAGCAGGCCAAGCGGATCGTCTCCGCGATCGTCCGCGAGCGCGAGAAGGAGCCGTTCAGCAATAGCGCGCGGCTCGTCGAGCTGATCCGGGACGCGCTGCCGCAGGCCGCCAAGCGCACCGGGGGCAACCCGGCCAAGCGCACCTTCCAGGCGCTGCGCATCGAGGTCAACGGCGAGCTGTCCGTCCTGGAGCGGGCGATCCCGGGCGCGGTGAAGGCTCTCGGCGTCGGCGGACGCATCGCCGTGCTGTCGTACCACTCGCTCGAGGACCGGCTGGTGAAGCAGGTGTTTGCGGCCGGCGCCGCGTCCACCGCGCCGCCCGGGCTGCCGGTCGTGCCCGAGCGCTACCAGCCGCGGCTCAAGCTGCTCACACGCGGTGCCGAACTTCCCACCGAGGAAGAGGTCGCCGAGAACCGCAGGGCCGCCCCGGCCCGGCTGCGGGGCGCCGAGCGCATCAGGGAGGACGCCGAGTGAGCGAATCGGGTCGGTTGGGTTTCCGAACTCACCCGTCGGCGCGCCGGAGCCACCGGAGGCCCAGTGAGTAGGAAACCCGAACTGAAGGGGAGGGCCGCCCGGCTCGCCCGGCTCTTCCCGGCCGGCCGCGCCCGCGCGGCCCGCACCCCGTTCGTCCTCCTCGTCGTCCTGCTGCTGGGCGGCGGTCTCATCGGGCTGCTGGTGCTCAACTCCGCCCTCAGCGAAGGCTCGTTCAAACTCGACGACCTGCAGAAGCAGACGAAGGGCCTCACCGACGAGGAACAGGCCCTGCAGCGGGACATCGACGCCTACTCGTCGCCCGACGCCCTCCAGCGCCGTGCCCGCGAACTCGGCATGGTCCCGGGCGGTGACCCGGCCTTCCTCGGCTCCGACGGCAAGGTGAAGGGCGTACCGAACGCGGCCGTCCCCGAGCCGGCCACCTTCGCCCAGCCGGTCGCCCCGGAGACCGTCCTCACGGCCCCGGGCGCCTCCGTGCCGCCCTCGGTCGCCGCGACCCCCTCGCTCCCCCCGGTCGCGCCGGCACAGCCGCCCGTGACCTCCGCCCCCTCGGCCCCGGCCCCGGCGGCCGCCCCGGCCGGGGCGGTGCCACCACCGCCCACCGCCCTCCAGTCCGCGCCCACCCCGACCCCCGGCAGGTGACGGAAGTGTCCGACAGGGAAGCGCAGCGCCGCCGCGTGCCCGGCCCCGCGAAGCCGCCCCGGCCGCGGGGCGCCGTACGGCGGCAGCCCGGGCCCGGTGCCCGTCCGGCCCGCCGGCCGGGCGGGGCCCGGCCCATGCCCCCGCCCGCCCTCCGGCTCGGCAGCCCCCGCCCCCGGCTGCGCATGGTCGGCCTCGCGCTCACCCTGGTGCTGCTCGCCTTCGTCGTACGGCTGCTCCAGGTCCAGGCCGTCGACGCCGACGCGTACGCCGCCAAGGCCGAACTGAACCGGTACGTCGTGCACACCCTGGCCGCCGAGCGCGGCCAGATCACCGACCGCAACGGCGTGGCCCTCGCCATCAGCGAGGACGCGTACGACATCACGGCCGACCCGACGATGTTCACCGCCGAGCAGCTCAAGACCGGCGACGGGCCCGAGCAGGCGGCCGCACTGCTCGCGCCGATCCTCGGCCAGGACCAGGCCACGATCGTCAAGAAGCTCAGGCCCACGAACAAGCTGTCGCGCTACGCACGGCTCGCCACCCGGCAGACCCCGCAGGTCTGGAAGCAGATCAAGGACCTGAAGAGCGCGCTCGCCCGGAAGGCCAGGACGGACAGCGGCTCGGCCAACGTGCTCGCCGGCGTCTTCGCCGACCCCAGCAGCCAGCGCGTGTACCCCAACGGCGAGCTCGCCGCCGGGATACTGGGCTGGGTCAACGCCGAGGGCCAGGGTGGCGGCGGCATCGAGCAGGAGCTGAACAAGCAGCTGTCCGGCAAGGCCGGCAAAATCCGCTACGCCCAGTCCGGCGGCCGCGAGGTGCCCACCGCGGGCTCGACGGAGACACCCGCCGTGCCCGGCAGCGACGTCGAGCTCACCATCGACCGCGACATCCAGTGGGCCGCGCAGAACGCCATCACCGAGCAGGTCAAGAAGTCCAAGGCGGACCGCGGCTACGTCATCGTCCAGGACACCCGCACCGGCGAGATCCTGGCCATGGCCGACTCGCCCGGCTTCGACCCGAACGACCTGTCGAAGGCCGACGGGGCGGCCATGGGCAACGCGGCCGTCCAGGACGCCTACGAGCCCGGTTCCACCGCCAAGGTGATGTCGATGGCGGCGGTGCTGGAGCAGAACGCGGCCACCCCGCTCACCCACGTCGTCGTACCGAACCGGCTGCACCGCGGCGACCGCCTCTTCCAGGACGACATCGACCACAAGACCTGGTACCTCACGCTCAACGGCGTGCTCGCCAAATCCAGCAACATCGGCACCATCCTCGCCACCGGCCAGCTCGGCAGGACCCAGCCGGAGGCCAACAAGGTCCTCGACTCGTACCTGCGCAAGTTCGGCATCGGCGGTGCCACCGGGCTCGGCTTCCCCGGCGAGACCAGGGGCATCCTCGCGCCCGTCGGCAAGTGGTCGACGTCGCAGCAGTACACGATTCCTTTCGGTCAGGGCTTCTCCCTGAGCGCCATGCAGGCCGCATCCGTGTACTCGACGATCGCCAACGGCGGTGTCCGCGTCGAGCCGACCCTGGTGCGCGGCACCGAGGGCGCCGACGGCCGCTTCACCCCTGCAACGCAGCCCAGGAAATCGCGCGTGGTCAGCGAGAAGACGGCCAGGACGCTCGCCCAGATGCTGGAGTCCGTGGTGGACGACGAGCAGGGCACCGGTGCCAAGGCCCGTATTCCCGGCTACCGGGTCGCGGGCAAGACGGGTACGGCCAACCGCGTGGACCCGGCCACCGGCCGCTACCGCGGCTACACCTCGTCGTTCGCCGGATTCGCACCCGCGGACAACCCGCGGATCACCGTCTACTGCGCCATCCAGAACGCCACGTCCGGCAACTACTTCGGCGGCCAGATCTGCGGACCCATCTACAAGCAGGTGATGGAGTTCGCCCTGAAGACCCTCCAGATCCCGCCGACCGGGGCGAAGCCGGCGAACCTGCCCGTCGACTACAAGCCCTGATCAGCCCCACCCCGCACCACCGGAACACCACCAGGAACGAGCCCGTGAGAACGATCACCCCCGATTCCGGGAACCAAGGCGCCGCAGAGCCCTCACTTCGCTCCGGAGCGGGTGCGCCCGGTACGCTCACCGCCGTGCCACACGCTGATCAGTCCCAAATCACCCAGAAGGGCGCTTCCGTGACATATCCGGGACCGCCGCGACCGGTTCAGGTCTCCGCCACACCCCTCGCGGAACTGGCCGATCAGCTGGGTGCCGCCGCTCCGGACAGCGCCGCCGAGGTCACGGGGATCACCCATGACTCGCGCGCCGTCCGCCCCGGCGACGTGTACGCCGCCCTTCCGGGCGCCCGCCTGCACGGCGCCGACTTCGTGACCCAGGCCGCCGGCCTCGGCGCGGTCGCCGTGCTGACCGACCCGACGGGCGCCGAGCGCGCCGCGGCGACCGGACTGCCGGTCCTGGTCGTGGAGGACCCGCGCGGGCGGATGGGCGAACTGGCGGCGACGATCTACGGCCGCCCCGGCCGTGACCTGCTCCAGATCGGCATCACCGGCACCTCGGGCAAGACCACCACCGCCTACCTGGTCGAGGGCGGTCTCAGGACCACCCGCGAGACCGGGCTCATCGGGACCGTCGAGATGCGCATCGGCGACGAGCGCATCAAGTCCGAGCGCACCACCCCCGAAGCCACCGATCTGCAGGCCTTGTTCGCGGTCATGCGCGAACGCGGCGTCGAGGCGGTCGCCATGGAGGTCTCCAGCCACGCCCTGGTCCTCGGCCGGGTCGACGGCTGTGTCTTCGACATCGCCGTGTTCAACAACCTCAGCCCGGAACACATGGAGTTCCACTCCGACATGGAGGACTACTTCCGGGCCAAAGCACAGCTGTTCACGCCGAAACGCAGCAAACTCGCTGTGATCAACGCCGACGACGAGTACGGCCGCCGGCTCGCGAAGGAGGCGACCGTCCCGGTCGTCACCTTCTCCGCCGAGGGCCACCCCGACGCCGACTGGCGCGCCCAGGACGTCCACGTCGGCCCCATGGACTCGACGTTCACCGTCGTCGGCCCCGAGGGCGAGCGCATCCACGCCAAGTCGCCGCTGCCGGGCCCCTTCAACGTGGCGAACACCCTCGCCGCCATCGTCGCCCTCGCCGTGGCCGGCCTCGACCCGCAGGTCGCCGCCGACGGCGTAGCCGCCGTACCGGGTGTCCCCGGCCGCCTGGAGCGGGTGGACGCCGGGCAGCCCTACCTCGCCGTCGTCGACTACGCGCACAAGACCGACGCGGTCGAGTCGGTGCTCAAGGCGCTGCGCAAGGTCACCAAGGGCCGGCTGCACGTCGTTCTCGGCTGCGGCGGCGACCGTGACCAGACCAAGCGCGCCCCGATGGGCGCCGCCGTGGCCCGGCTCTCCGACACGGCCGTGCTGACCTCCGACAACCCCCGCTCCGAGGACCCGCTCGCGATCCTCGCGACCATGCTCCAGGGCGCGGCCTCCGTGCCCGCGCACGAGCGCGGCGAGGTGCTCCTGTTCGAGGACCGGGCCGCCGCGATCGAGGCCGCCGTGGGCCGCGCACAGCCCGGCGACACCGTGCTGGTCGCGGGCAAGGGCCATGAGCAGGGCCAGGACATCGCCGGCGTGGTCCGTCCCTTCGACGACCGCCAGGTGCTTCGCGAAGCTATCCAGAAGACCCAGGGATGAACTTGTGATCGCCCTCTCCCTCGCCGAGATCGCAGCAGTCGTCGGCGGGCAGACGCACGACATACCGGATCCGTCCGTCCAGGTCACCGGACCGGTCGTCCGGGACTCCCGCGAGGTGGTGCCCGGCACCCTGTTCGCCGCGTTCGTCGGTGAGCGCGTGGACGGCCACGACTTCGCGCAGGCCGTCGTGGAGGCGGGCGCGGTCGCCGTACTGGCGTCGCGTCCCGTCGGCGTGCCCGCGATCGTCGTGGACGACGTCCAGGCCGCCCTCGGTGCCCTCGCCCGCCACGTCGTGCAACGGCTCGGCGCGACCCTCGTCGCCCTGACCGGCTCGGCCGGCAAGACCAGCACCAAGGACCTCATCGCCCAGGTGCTCCAGAGCAAGGCGCCGACCGTGTTCACGCCCGGCTCGCTCAACAACGAGATCGGGCTGCCGCTGACCGCTCTGTCCGCCACCGAGGACACCCGGTTCCTCGTCCTGGAGATGGGCGCGCGCGGCATCGGCCACATCCGCTATCTCGCCGGCCTCACCCCGCCGAAGATCGGCCTGGTGCTCAACGTCGGCACCGCCCACATCGGCGAGTTCGGCGGCCGTGAGCAGATCGCGCAGGCCAAGGGCGAGCTGGTGGAGGCGCTGCCCGAGGACGGGGCCGCGATCCTCAACGCCGACGACCCGTTGGTACGTGCCATGGCCTCCCGTACCAAGGCGAAGGTGGTCCTTTTCGGAGAGTCGGCCGAAGCGGACGTACGCGCCGAGAACGTGCGACTCACGGACAGCGGACAGCCCGCCTTCAGGCTTCACACACCCTCCGGTGCAAGCGATGTGACCATGCGCCTGTACGGTGAGCACCACGTGTCGAACGCGCTCGCCGCGGCCGCCGTCGCCCATGAGCTGGGTCTGTCCGCGGAAGAGATCGCCACCGCGCTCTCCGAGGCGGGCTCCCTCTCCCGCTGGCGGATGGAGGTCACCGAGCGCCCGGACGGCGTGACCATCGTCAACGACGCCTACAACGCCAACCCCGAGTCCATGCGGGCCGCCCTCAGGGCGCTCGCGGCCATGGGCAAGGGGCGCCGCACGTGGGCGGTGCTCGGCAAGATGGCCGAGCTGGGGGACGAGGCGCTCGCCGAGCACGACGCCGTCGGACGGCTCGCCGTCCGGCTCAACGTCAGCAAGCTCGTCGCGGTCGGGGGGATTGAGGCCTCCTGGCTGCAACTGGGCGCATATAACGAGGGTTCGTGGGGTGAGGAGTCGGTGCACGTGTCCGACGCACAGGCGGCGGTCGACCTGTTGCGCAGCGAGTTGCGCCCAGGGGACGTCGTACTCGTGAAGGCGTCCCGTTCGGTGGGGCTCGAAAGCGTCGCCCAGGCGCTCGTCGAGACGGGTGCCGAGGGTGAGGTTGCCGCCCGATGATGAAGCAGATCCTGTTCTCGGGAGTCATCGGCCTCTTCCTGACCCTGATCGGGACCCCGCTGCTGATCAAGCTGCTGGCCCGCAAGGGGTACGGCCAGTACATCCGTGACGACGGCCCGCGTGAGCACGCCAGCAAGCGCGGTACGCCCACCATGGGTGGTATCGCCTTCATCCTGGCGACGATCGCCGCGTACTTCCTGAGCAAGCTCATCACCGGCTACCCGCCCACCTACTCCGGCCTGCTGGTGCTCGGCCTGATGTTCGGCATGGGTCTGGTCGGCTTCCTGGACGACTACATCAAGATCGTCAAGCGGCGCTCGCTGGGTCTGCGGGCCAAGGCCAAGATGGCCGGCCAGCTGATCGTCGGCATCGGCTTCGCGGTGCTGTCGCTGATGTTCGCCGACGCCCGGGGCAACACCCCGGCGTCCACCAAGCTGTCGTTCATCACGGACTTCGGCTGGTCCATCGGCCCGGTGCTGTTCGTCGTCTGGGCGCTGTTCATGATCCTGGCGATGTCGAACGGCGTGAACCTCACCGACGGTCTGGACGGCCTCGCCACCGGCGCCTCCGTCCTCGTCTTCGGCGCCTACACGTTCATCGGCGTGTGGCAGTTCCAGGAGTCCTGCGCCAACGCGGGCACCCTGACCAACCCGGCCGCCTGCTACGAGGTGCGCGACCCGCTGGACCTCGCCGTGGTCGCCTCCGCCCTGATGGGCGCCTGTCTGGGCTTCCTGTGGTGGAACACCTCGCCGGCGAAGATCTTCATGGGCGACACCGGTTCGCTCGCCCTCGGCGGTGTCCTGACGGGCCTGGCCATCCTCTCCCGCACGGAGCTGCTGGTGGCCATCATGGGCGGCCTGTTCGTCCTCATCACCATGTCGGTCGTCATCCAGGTCGGCTCCTTCCGGCTCACCGGCAGGCGCGTCTTCCGGATGGCGCCACTCCAGCACCACTTCGAACTCAAGGGCTGGTCCGAGGTCCTGGTGGTGGTCCGCTTCTGGATCATCCAGGGAATCTGTGTGATTGTCGGACTTGGCCTCTTCTATGCGGGATGGGCAGCGGACAAGTGACCTCCTCGGTGCCTTCTGAGCCTTCTGACTTCCAGGGCAAGCACGTCACCGTCGCCGGGCTCGGCGTCTCCGGCGTCCCGGCGGCGAAAGTGCTGCACGCGCGCGGGGCGATCGTCACGGTCGTCAACGACGGCGACGACGCACGCGCGCGTGAGCAGGCCGCGGAGCTGGAGGCGCTCGGCATCACCGTGCGCCTCGGCGACGGGGCGACCCTGCCGGAGGGCACCGAGCTGATCGTCACCGCGCCCGGCTGGAAGCCGGACAAGCCGCTGTTCCTCGCGGCCGGGCGGGCGGGCGTGCCCGTCTGGGGCGACGTGGAGCTGGCCTGGCGCCTGCGGGGCCCCGACGCGGCCCCCTGGCTGGCCGTGACCGGCACCAACGGCAAGACCACCACCGTCCAGATGCTGGCGTCGATCCTGGAGGCCGCAGGCCTGCGCACGGCCGCCGTCGGCAACATCGGCGTCTCCCTGCTGGACGCGGTCCTCGGCGAGGAGCGCTACGACGTCCTGGCCGTCGAACTGTCCAGCTACCAGCTCCACTGGGCGCCCTCCCTGCGCGCCCACTCCGCGGTCGTCCTGAACCTCGCCCCGGACCACCTCGACTGGCACGGCTCCATGGAGGCCTACGCCGCCGACAAGGGCCGGATCTACGAAGGCAACCGGGTCGCCTGCGTCTACAACGTGGCCGACAAGCTCACCGAGGACCTGGTGCGAGAGGCGGACGTGGAGGAGGGCTGCCGCGCCATCGGCTTCACCCTCGGCACCCCGGGCCCCTCCCAACTCGGCGTCGTGGACGGCATCCTGATCGACCGCGCCTTCGTGGAGAACCGCCACAAGAACGCGCAGGAGCTGGCCGAGGTCTCCGACGTCAACCCGCCGGCCCCGCACAACATCGCCAACGCCCTTGCCGCCGCGGGCCTCGCGCGCGCCTTCGGGGTGCCCGCGAGGGCCGTGCGCGACGGTCTCAGGGCCTTCCGGCCGGACGCCCACCGCATCGCACACGTCGCCGACATCGACGAAGTGGCCTACGTGGACGACTCCAAGGCGACCAACACCCATGCCGCGGAAGCCTCTTTGGCGGCATATGAGTCGATTGTATGGATTGCGGGCGGTCTGGCGAAGGGTGCGACCTTCGACGAGCTGGTCGCCAAGTCGGCAAAGCGACTTCGCGGTGCCGTCCTTGTCGGCGCGGATCGTGCCCTGATCCGCGAGGCCCTCGCGCGACACGCCCCGGAAGTACCCGTCGTCGACCTCGAACGGGCCGACACTGGGGCGATGCTCCAGGCGGTGACGGAGGCGAAGCGGCTCGCGCAGCCCGGCGACACGGTGCTGCTGGCCCCGGCCTGTGCCTCCATGGACATGTTCACCAACTACAACCAGCGCGGTGACGCGTTCGCGGAGGCGGTCCGCGAACTCGGCGCGGGCGCCTGACGGCGGGTCTCGGCCACCTGGGGTGCTTCGGGACCCTTGGAGGGACGCGTGAGGCGGATGTGGCTCGGGTTTGGTCGGCGGGTGCGAGGAGCCGGTGATGTCCAGTAGCCGTACAGGCCGTCCTCCGGTCCAGCGTGCCGCCAGAAGGCCCGAGGCACCCCGGCCGTCGGGCGACAACCCCTTCCTGCGGCTCTACACGCGCGCGCGCAAGGCCTGGGACCGGCCGCTGACCGCCTACTACCTGATCCTCGGCGGCAGCCTGCTGATCACCGTGCTGGGCCTGGTGATGGTCTACTCGGCCTCCCAGATCACCGCGCTGCAGCTGTCGCTGCCGGGGTCGTACTTCTTCCGCAAGCAGGCCCTGGCCGCGCTCATCGGCGGTGTGCTGCTGTTCGCCGCCTCCCGCATGCCGGTGAAGCTGCACCGCGCACTCGCCTACCCGATCCTCGCCGGCGCCGTCTTCCTGATGGCCCTGGTGCAGGTGCCGGGGATAGGGATGGCGGTCAACGGCAACCAGAACTGGATCTCCCTCGGCGGCTCCTTCCAGATCCAGCCCAGTGAGTTCGGCAAGCTCGCCCTGGTGCTGTGGGGAGCGGACCTGATCGCCCGCAAGCAGGAGAAGAAGCTGCTGACCCAGTGGAAGCACATGCTGGTGCCGCTGGTGCCGGTCGCCTTCATGCTGCTGGGCCTGATCATGCTCGGCGGCGACATGGGCACCGCGATCATTCTCACGGCGATCCTGTTCGGTCTGCTGTGGCTCGCGGGGGCGCCGACCCGGCTGTTCGCCGGCGTCCTCTCGGTCGCCGGTCTGATCGGTGTGGTCCTGATCAAGACGAGCCCCAACCGGATGGCCCGGCTCGCCTGCATCGGCGCCACCGAGCCGAAGGCCGGGGTCGCCGACTGCTGGCAGGCCGTGCACGGGATCTACGCCCTCGCCTCCGGCGGACTCTTCGGATCCGGTCTCGGCGCGAGTGTGGAAAAATGGGGCCAACTACCCGAAGCGCACACCGACTTCATCTTCGCCGTCACCGGTGAGGAACTGGGCCTGGCGGGGACGCTGTCGGTGCTCGCCCTGTTCGCGGCTCTAGGCTATGCGGGTATCCGCGTGGCCGGATGCACGGAGGACCCCTTCGTGAGGTACGCCGCGGGAGGCGTGACCACCTGGATCATCGCTCAGGCAGTGATCAACATCGGTGCGGTGCTCGGTCTGCTGCCGATCGCCGGTGTCCCCCTCCCGCTGTTCTCCTACGGAGGGTCCGCCCTGCTGCCGACCATGTTCGCCATCGGGCTGCTGATCGCCTTCGCACGCGACGAACCCGCTGCGCGGGCGGCGCTTGCGATGCGGCAACCTCGCTTTGGTAGAAAGCGGGCTGGAGGCGCCAGGATGGATCGGGGGCCTCGGAGATGGAACACGATGCGACGGCGTGCCTCGGTGGCGCGTTCGTCCGGAGAGCGGTGAATTTCGGTGCATGTCGTACTCGCCGGTGGGGGGACCGCCGGCCACATCGAGCCCGCGCTCGCCCTCGCGGACGCCCTGCGCAGGCAGGATCCGACCGTGGGGATCACAGCCCTGGGCACGGAACGCGGACTTGAGACCCGACTCGTCCCGGAGCGCGGCTACGAGCTGGCGCTGATCCCTGCCGTGCCGCTGCCCCGCAAGCCCACGCCCGAGCTGATCACCGTCCCGGGGCGGCTGCGCGGCACGATCAAGGCCGCCGAGCAGATCCTGGAGCGCACCAAGGCCGACTGCGTGGTCGGCTTCGGCGGCTACGTCGCCCTGCCCGGCTATCTGGCCGCCAAGCGCCTCGGTGTGCCCATCGTGATCCACGAGGCCAACGCGCGGCCCGGCCTGGCCAACAAGATCGGCTCGCGCTACGCGGCCCGGGTCGCCGTGTCCACCCCGGACAGCAAGCTGCGCGACGCCCGCTACATCGGCATCCCGCTGCGCCGCTCGATCGCGACCCTGGACCGCGCCGCCGCCCGCCCCGAGGCCCGCGCCCGGTTCGGCCTCGACCCGAACCTGCCCACCCTGCTCGTCTCGGGTGGTTCGCAGGGCGCCCGGCGTCTCAACGAGGTCGTCCAGCAGGTCGCCCCCTGGCTCCAGCAGGCCGGCATCCAGATCCTGCACGCGGTCGGCCCGAAGAACGAACTGCCGCAGGTGCAGCAGATGCCGGGGATGCCCCCCTACATCCCGGTAAGTTACCTGGACCGGATGGACCTCGCGTACGCCGCGGCCGACCTGATGCTCTGCCGTGCGGGCGCGATGACCGTCGCCGAACTCTCCGCCGTCGGGCTCCCGGCCGCCTATGTCCCGCTGCCCATCGGCAACGGCGAACAGCGGCTGAACGCCCAGCCGGTGGTGAAGGCCGGCGGCGGACTCCTCGTCGACGACGCGGAGCTGACCCCCGAGTGGGTGCAGCAGAACGTCCTGCCCGTGCTGGCCGACCCGCACCGGCTGTACGAGATGTCGCGCGCGGCAAGCGAGTTCGGTCGCCGGGACGCCGACGAGCTGCTGGTCGGCATGGTGTACGAGGCGATCGCCTCGCGCCGATAGGACCGTATGACGAAGGGGCAGTGAGCGTGGCCGGACCGACGACCGCCGAGCGCGGTGAACGCCAGCAGGAGTCGTCCGGCCCGCCGCTCGCGCGGCGGTTGAGGAAACCCCGCCTTCGTACGATCGTCATTCTGGCGGTCGCCCTGGTGCTCCTCGGGGCGGGTTCCGTATGGGTGTTGTACGGCTCCTCGTGGCTGCGCGTGCAGCGTGTCTCGGTCTCGGGCACCCGTGTCCTGACCCCGGCCGATGTGCGCGAGGCCGCCTCCGTGCCGGCCGGGGATCCGCTGATCTCCGTCGACACGGACGCCATCGCGGCCCGACTTCGCCGGAAATTGCCCCGAATTGACACCGTTGACGTCGTCCGTTCCTGGCCCCATGGAATCGGCCTGAAAGTGGTCGAGCGCACTCCGGTGCTGCTTGTCCGAAAAGCCGGGAACTTCGTCGAAGTCGACGCGGAAGGTGTCCGTTTCGCCACGGTTTCACAGGCCCCGAAAGGCGTTCCGGCACTGGAATTGACCGCATCCCGCAAGGGTTCCGGTTCCGCCAGTTTCCGGCGTTTCGGCACCGGCCGACTGGTGCGCGAGGCGGTCCGGGTCGCCGGCGACCTGCCGGCCGCGGTCGCCCGGGACGCCCGGAGCGTCCAAGTCCGTTCCTACGACGACATCTCGGTGGAGCTGGGCGACGGCCGCACCGTGGCGTGGGGCAGCGGCGAGAGCGGCCGTGTCAAGGCACGGGCCCTCACAGCTCTCATGAAAGCAGCTCCCGGTGCGCGGCACTTCGATGTCAGTGTCCCAACCGCCCCTGCGTCATCGGTGAGTTGACGCACATCAGCGCAGGCCAGCACCCTGGTTGGGCACTGCTACGGCTGATCACATAGGGTGAAAAGAAAAACGGGAGGTTCGGCGTGTTCGTTGAACGGGCGCCACTTGTCGACTTAGTGTCCTGTTCAGAAGACTCCAGGGAACAGACACACTGGTAACCCTAAACTTCAGGGTTAGGGTTCGGGTCGGCGTTCGGACCGTCCCATTCGGCATCAGTCGTCCCGGTGCGGGGAACCGCCCGGTGGCGACAACGTAATTCGAGGCGAGAGGCCTTCGACGTGGCAGCACCGCAGAACTACCTCGCAGTCATCAAGGTCATCGGTGTCGGCGGCGGTGGTGTCAATGCCATCAACCGGATGATCGAGGTCGGTCTCAAGGGCGTCGAGTTCATCGCCATCAACACCGACGCACAGGCGCTGTTGATGAGCGACGCCGACGTCAAGCTCGACGTCGGCCGCGAACTCACCCGCGGACTCGGCGCCGGAGCCAACCCGGCCGTCGGCCGCAAGGCCGCCGAGGACCACCGCGAGGAGATCGAGGAGGTCCTCAAGGGGGCCGACATGGTCTTCGTGACGGCCGGTGAAGGCGGCGGCACCGGCACCGGCGGCGCTCCCGTCGTGGCCAACATCGCGCGCTCGCTGGGCGCCCTCACCATCGGCGTGGTCACGCGCCCGTTCACCTTCGAGGGACGGCGCCGCGCGAACCAGGCCGAGGACGGCATCGCCGAGCTGCGCGAAGAGGTCGACACCCTCATCGTCATCCCGAACGACCGGCTGCTGTCCATCTCGGACCGCCAGGTCTCGGTCCTGGACGCCTTCAAGTCCGCGGACCAGGTCCTGCTCTCCGGTGTTCAGGGCATCACCGACCTCATCACCACCCCCGGTCTGATCAACCTCGACTTCGCCGATGTCAAGTCGGTCATGTCCGAGGCCGGTTCGGCCCTGATGGGCATCGGCTCGGCCCGCGGCGACGACCGCGCGGTGGCCGCCGCCGAGATGGCGATCTCCTCGCCGCTCCTCGAGGCCTCCATCGACGGCGCCCGGGGCGTCCTGCTCTCCATCTCCGGCGGCTCCGACCTCGGCCTGTTCGAGATCAACGAGGCCGCCCAGCTGGTCAGCGAGGCCGCCCACCCCGAGGCCAACATCATCTTCGGCGCGGTCATCGACGACGCCCTCGGCGACGAGGTCCGGGTCACCGTGATCGCGGCCGGCTTCGACGGCGGTCAGCCGCCGGCCCGCCGGGACAACGTTCTGGGCTCGGCCTCCTCCTCGGCCCCGGCCCGTCGCGAGGAGCCTGCTCCGGTACGGCAGCCCGAGAGCCGCCCGTCCTTCGGTTCGCTGGGCAGCGTGACCCCGAAGGAGGAGCCGGAGCCGGCGCCCGAGCCGGTGGCCGACGTCCCGGCCGCCCCGCCGGTCCCGTCGTCGCGGAGCTACTCGGACAGTGCGGCCGAGGAACTGGACGTCCCGGACTTCCTGAAGTGATAGGACAGCGCGAGAGCGTGAGCGGCGCGCACTTCGCCTTCACCGACCGGTGGGGCGGGGTGAGCGCCGCTCCGTATGAGGAGCTCAACCTCGGCGGCGCGGTCGGCGACGATCCCGCGGCGGTACGGGAGAACCGGGAGCTGGCCGCGAAGGCGCTCGGGCTGGACGCCGGACAGGTCGTCTGGATGAACCAGGTGCACGGCGCCGACGTGGCCGTCGTGGACGCACCCTGGGGTGAAAGGCCCGTACCGGAGGTCGACGCGATCGTCACCGTCAGCCGGGGACTCGCCCTGGCCGTCCTCACCGCCGACTGCGTGCCGGTGCTGCTGGCCGATCCCGTCGCCGGGGTCGTGGCCGCGGCCCACGCCGGGCGGCCCGGCATGGTCAAGGGGATCGTTTCCGCTGCCGTACGGGCCATGGCCGAACTCGGCGCCGAGCCGGGCCGGATCGTCGCCCGCACCGGACCGGCCGTCTGCGGCCGGTGCTACGAGGTGCCGGAGCAGATGCGCGCCGAAGTGGCCGCCGTCGAGCCGACGGCGCACGCCGAGACGAGCTGGGGCACACCCGCGGTCGACGTGAGCGCCGGAGTGCACGCGCAGCTCGGCCGGCTCGGGGTGTGCGACCGGGCGCAGTCGCCGGTGTGCACGCTGGAGTCGGACGATCACTTCTCGTATCGCCGTGACCGCACCACCGGGCGGCTCGCGGGCTATGTCTGGCTGGACTGATGGGGCATGACGGACCGTAATACCGAACTCGCCGCAAATCTGGCGAATGTGGAGCAGCGCATCGCCGCCGCGTGCGCGGCGGCCGGGCGCGAGCGGGAAGAGGTGACCCTGATCGTGGTCACCAAGACCTACCCGGCGAGCGATGTGCGGATTCTGTCGGAACTCGGTGTGCGCCATGTCGCCGAGAACCGCGACCAGGACGCGGCACCGAAGGCCGCGGCTTGCGCCGATCTGCCCCTTAAGTGGCATTTTGTCGGCCAGTTGCAGACCAATAAGGTGCGCTCCGTGGTCGGTTACGCCGACGTCGTGCAGTCCGTGGACCGCGCCCGACTCGTCACGGCGATGTCGAAGGAGGCCGTGCGGTTGGAGCGCGAGGTGGGGTGTCTCATCCAGGTCGCGCTCGACGCCGGCGAGAGTCTGCGGGGCGAGCGCGGTGGCGTGGCGCCGGGCGGAATCGAAGAGTTGGCCGCCCTCGTGGCCGGTTCGCCCGGACTGCGGCTCGACGGACTGATGACCGTCGCTCCGCTCACCGGGGAGTACGCGGGACGCGAACAGGCGTCATTCGAGCGGCTCATGGATTTGTCGACTGACCTGCGCCGCGCCCATCCGGCTGCAACCATGGTGTCGGCAGGGATGAGTGCGGACCTCGAACAGGCCGTGGCAGCCGGGGCGACACATGTGCGCGTCGGCACCGCGGTACTCGGAGTCCGCCCCAGGCTCGGGTAACGTCGCCAAGAAGTCGGACCACAGCAGAAAATATGGTCAATGCCTGTGAAGACGGGCGCAACGACCTCGTGGATCGCGGGCACTTGGCAGTAGTCAGTCGATCCACCACAGAGCGGAGGACTCAGAGCATGGCCGGCGCGATGCGCAAGATGGCGGTCTACCTCGGCCTCGTGGAGGACGATGGGTACGACGGCCGCGGATTCGACCCCGACGACGATTTCGAGCCCGAACTGGACCCGGAGCCCGAGCGGGACCATCGACGGCATGAATCGTCACACCAGTCGCACAGTGCACATCAGTCCCAAAGGGATGAAGAGGTGCGAATCGTGCAACCGCCCGCGCCGCGCGAACCGGTGGCCCGTTCGACTTCGCTCGCCGCGGAATCCGGACGTCCGGCGCGCATCGCGCCCGTGGCATCCATCACACAAGAACGTCAGTCCCTGGAGAAGAACGCACCGGTGATCATGCCCAAGGTCGTGTCGGAACGAGAGCCTTACCGGATCACCACGCTTCACCCGCGGACGTACAACGAGGCCCGTACCATCGGGGAACACTTCCGTGAGGGCACCCCGGTGATCATGAATCTGACTGAGATGGACGACACAGACGCAAAGCGACTTGTCGACTTTGCGGCCGGTTTGGTGTTTGGTCTTCACGGCAGCATCGAGCGGGTGACGCAGAAGGTGTTCCTGTTGTCTCCTGCTAACGTCGATGTCACGGCGGAGGACAAGGCCCGCATCGCAGAGGGCGGGTTCTTCAACCAGAGCTGAGACGCACCACCGGAAAGAAGCACGGAACAGGGGAGAGGGAAGTCCAGGCCATGAGCGTGTTCGCGCAGGTGATCTACATCGCGCTGATGGTGTTCCTCGTTGTGCTCATTTTCCGGCTGGTCATGGACTATGTCTTCCAGTTCGCCCGCTCGTGGCAACCCGGCAAGGCGATGGTGGTCGTCCTTGAGGCCACCTACACTGTCACCGATCCACCGTTGAAGCTTCTGCGGCGGTTCATCCCGCCGCTGCGTCTCGGGGGCGTGGCGCTCGACCTGTCCTTCTTCGTACTGATGATCATCGTCTACATCCTCATCTCCGTTGTGCAGAGCTTCCTGTGATGAGGGTGGACGATACGGTCTTGCCGACTGCCGATGACTACGTTGAGGTGAAGAGATGCCGTTGACCCCCGAGGACGTGCGGAACAAGCAGTTCACGACCGTCCGCCTCCGAGAAGGCTATGACGAGGACGAGGTCGATGCCTTCCTCGACGAGGTCGAAGCCGAGCTGACCCGTCTGCTCCGCGAGAACGAGGACCTGCGCGCCAAGCTGGCCGCGGCCACGCGCGCTGCTGCCCAGAACCAGCAGAACATGCGCAAGCCTCCGGAGCCGCAGGACCAGCAGCCCGGCATGCCTCAGCAGGGTATGCCTCAGCAGGGTATGCCTCAGCAGGGTATGCCTCAGCAGGGTATGCGAGGCCCGGGCGCTCCGGTGCCCGCCGGCATATCGGGCCCGCCGCAGCAGCAGATGGGTGGCCCCATGGGTGGCCCGCCCCAGCTGCCGAGCGGCGCCCCGCAGCTGCCCGCCGGTCCCGGCGGTCAGGGCGGCCCGCAGGGTCCCGGCCCGATGGGCCAGGGTCCGATGGGCCAGGGCCCGATGGGTCAGGGTCCGATGGGCCAGGGCCCCATGGGCGGTCAGCCGCCCATGCCGCAGCAGATGGGTGGCCCGATGGGCGGCCCCATGGGCGGTCCCATGGGCGGTCCGATGGGCGGCCCCGGTCAGGGCCCCGGTGGCGACAGCGCCGCCCGTGTCCTCTCGCTGGCCCAGCAGACCGCCGACCAGGCGATCGCCGAGGCCCGCTCCGAGGCCAACAAGATCGTCGGCGAGGCCCGCAGCCGCGCCGAGGGTCTGGAGCGTGACGCCCGTGCCAAGGCGGACGCGCTGGAGCGGGACGCGCAGGAGAAGCACCGCGTCGCCATGGGCTCCCTGGAGTCCGCGCGCGCCACGCTGGAGCGCAAGGTCGAGGACCTGCGCGGCTTCGAGCGCGAGTACCGCACGCGTCTGAAGTCGTACCTGGAGTCGCAGCTGCGCCAGCTGGAGACGCAGGCCGACGACTCCCTGGCTCCGCCGCGCACCCCGGCCACCGCGTCCCTCCCGCCGTCCCCGGCGCCCTCCATGGCACCGGCCGGCGCGAGCGCCCCGTCCTACGGCGGCAACCAGCCGATGGGTGGCCCCCCGGCGCCGCCCGCCCCGTCCTACGGCGGCCAGCAGCAGATGACCCCCGCGATGACCCAGCCGATGGCTCCGGTCCGCCCGCAGGGTCCGTCCCCGATGGGCCAGGCCCCCTCGCCGATGCGCGGGTTCCTGATCGACGAGGACGACAACTGACGGGCCGCGGCAACTAGTACGACAACGGCGTCGGCAGCGTTCAACAGGGCGGGGCCCCGGACTACGGTCCGGGGCCCCGCCCTTTTTACGCGTGTTGCTGCCTCACGGCGCGGGGCTGCACCGATCTGCGGCTCCGCCGCGGGGGCGCCCGGAAAGTGCACCCACCGGACCCCATGACGAAGGGCCCGGCCTCCTCGCCGGAGACCGGGCCCTTTCGAACGATCAGCGCTTACGCCTTGCGCAGCCGGAACGTGAGAGACAGCCCCTCGTCGGTGAACGGCTCGCCGAAGCTGTCGTCCGCCTCACCCTGGCCGAAGTCGGTCGACAGGACCTCCTCGGCGATCAGATCGCTGTGCTCGGTCAGGGCCGCGATGACCGCCGGGTCCGTGGAGGTCCAGCGCAGCGCGATCCGGTCGGCGACGTCCAGACCGCTGTTCTTGCGGGCCTCCTGGATCAGCCGGATCGCGTCACGGGCCAGGCCCGCCTGCCGCAACGCCTCGGTGATCTCCAGGTCCAGGGCGACCGTCGCGCCCGAGTCGGACGCCACCGACCAGCCCTCGCGCGGGGTCTCCGTGATGATCACCTCGTCCGGGGCGAGGGCGACGGTCTCCCCGTCGACCTCGACCGACGCCGTGCCCTCGCGCAGGGCCAGGGACAGCCCCGCCGCGTCCGCCTCGGCGATGGCCTTGGCCACGTCCTGGACGCGCTTGCCGAACCGCTTGCCGAGGGCACGGAAGTTCGCCTTGGCGGTGGTGTCCACCAGCGAGCCGCCGACCTCGGACAGTGACGCCAGCGAGGAGACGTTCAGTTCCTCGGTGATCTGGACGTGCAGCTCGGGGTCCAGGTTCTCGAAGCCGGTGGCGGCGATCAGGGCCCGGGACAGCGGCTGGCGCGTCTTGACGCCCGACTCCGCGCGCGTGGCGCGGCCCAGCTCCACCAGCCGGCGGACCAGGACCATCTGCTTCGACAGGTCCGGGTCGATCGCGCCGAGGTCCGCCTCCGGCCAGGCGGCCAGGTGCACCGAATCCGGGGCGCCCGGGGTCACCGGCACCACCAGGTCCTGCCACACCCGCTCGGTGATGAACGGGGTGATCGGGGCCATCAGCTTGGTGACCGTCTCCAGCACCTCGTGCAGCGTGCGCAGCGCGGCCTTGTCGCCCTGCCAGAAGCGGCGGCGAGAGCGGCGGACGTACCAGTTGGACAGGTCGTCGACGAACGCGGAGAGCAGCTTGCCGGCGCGCTGGGTGTCGTACGCCTCCAGCGCCTGGGTCACCTGGTCCGTGAGCGCGTGCAGCTCGGACAGCAGCCAGCGGTCCAGCAGCGGGCGGTCGGCCGGGGCCGGGTCCGCGGCGGACGGAGCCCAGTTCGACGTACGGGCGTACAGCGCCTGGAAGGCCACCGTGTTCCAGTAGGTGAGGAGCGTCTTGCGGACGACCTCCTGGATGGTGCCGTGGCCGACCCGGCGAGCCGCCCAGGGGGAGCCGCCGGCCGCCATGAACCAGCGCACCGCGTCCGCGCCGTGCCGGTCCATGAGCGGGATCGGGTCCAGGGTGTTGCCCAGGTGCTTGGACATCTTGCGGCCGTCCTCGGCGAGGATGTGGCCCAGGCAGACGACGTTCTCGTACGACGACTTGTCGAAGACGAGGGTGCCGACCGCCATGAGGGTGTAGAACCACCCGCGCGTCTGGTCGATCGCCTCGGAGATGAACTGCGCCGGGTACCGGCTCTCGAACAGCTCCTTGTTCTTGTACGGGTAGCCCCACTGCGCGAAGGGCATCGAACCCGAGTCGTACCAGGCGTCGATCACCTCGGGCACGCGCGTGGCGGTCCTGCCGCAGCCGTCGTGACGGCAGGCGAAGGTGACGTCGTCGATGTACGGGCGGTGCGGGTCCAGGCCGGCCTGGTCGGTGCCGGTCAGCTCGGTCAGCTCCGCGCGGGAGCCGACGCAGGTGAGGTGGTCGTCCTCACAGCGCCAGATCGGCAGCGGGGTGCCCCAGTAGCGGTTGCGGGACAGCGCCCAGTCGATGTTGTTGTTCAGCCAGTCGCCGAAGCGGCCGTGCTTGACCGTCTCCGGGAACCAGTTGGTGTGCTCGTTCTCCTGGATCAGGCGGTCCTTGATCGCCGTGGTGCGGATGTACCAGGAGGGCTGCGCGTAGTAGAGCAGCGCGGTGTGGCAGCGCCAGCAGTGCGGGTAGCTGTGCTCGTACGGGATGTGCTTGAAGAGCAGACCGCGCTGCTGGAGGTCCTCGGTGAGCTTCTCGTCCGCCTTCTTGAAGAAGACGCCGCCGACCAGCGGGACGTCCTCCTCGAAGGTGCCGTCGGGCCGGACCGGGTTCACCACCGGCAGGCCGTACGACCGGCAGACCCTGAGGTCGTCCTCACCGAAGGCGGGGGACTGGTGGACCAGACCGGTGCCGTCCTCGGTCGTGACGTACTCGGCGTTCACCACGTAGTGGGCCGGCTCCGGGAACTCCACGAGCTCGAACGGACGCTGATACGTCCAGCGCTCCATCTCGGCGCCCGTGAAGGACTGGCCGGTGGTCTCCCAGCCCTCGCCGAGCGCCTTGGCGACGAGCGGCTCGGCGACGACGAGCTTCTGCTCGCCGTCGGTCGCGACCACGTAGGTCACCTCGGGGTGCGCGGCGACCGCCGTGTTGGACACCAGGGTCCACGGGGTCGTCGTCCACACCAGGAGCGCGGCCTCTCCGGCGAGCGGTCCGGAGGTGAGCGGGAAACGGACGTACACGGACGGGTCCACGACCGTCTCGTAGCCCTGCGCCAGTTCGTGGTCGGACAGGCCGGTGCCGCAGCGCGGGCACCAGGGGGCGACGCGGTGGTCCTGGACCAGCAGGCCCTTGTTGAAGATCTCCTTCAGCGACCACCAGACGGACTCCACGTACTCGGGGTCCATGGTCCGGTAGGCGTCGTCCAGGTCGACCCAGTAGCCCATGCGGGTCGTCAGGTCGGCGAAGGCGTCGGTGTGCCGGGTCACCGACTCGCGGCACTTGGCGTTGAACTCGGCGATGCCGTACGTCTCGATGTCCTGCTTGCCGGAGAAGCCCAGCTCCTTCTCGACCGCCAGCTCCACCGGGAGGCCGTGGCAGTCCCAGCCGGCCTTGCGGGCCACGTGGTAGCCGCGCATGGTGCGGAAGCGGGGGAAGACGTCCTTGAAGACCCGCGCCTCGATGTGATGGGCGCCGGGCATGCCGTTCGCGGTGGGCGGGCCCTCGTAGAACACCCACTCCGGGCGGCCCTCGGACTGCTCCAGGCTCTTGGCGAAGATCTTCTGGTCGCGCCAGAAGTCGAGCACGGCGTGCTCAAGCGCGGGCAGGTCGACCTGGGCGGGCACCTGGCGGTACGTCGGCGCTGTCATCTGCGAGCATCCTCCAACGGACTTGCTGCCTTCCGTCGGAGGGACGAGAGCCTTCGATCCTGCTACGCCGTGTGCGGCGCGCTCCCGCGGTACCACCCTCCTTGGCCCCCCGTCGCGCCGTACGCGCCGGTGAGCCCCCTCATTGGGGTCGCGAAGCCGGCTCTACTCGCCGTGGGTCCTCCACGGCTTTCTTCCGGCGGCTCCGGGGTGATCTTCACGTCGCGCTCGCCCCCGGGCTCACACCGTCCCCGGGTCGCTCTGGGCTGCGTACGTCGCTACTCGTCCCCATCCATGCTTTTCGCTCCGCCCAGTGTACGGCGCCGCACGGACAGCGGCCGACCGCTTTTCGGGGCCCGTGCGGGGCACCGCCGGGGCGGCGGCGGAGCGGCGGCGGGATGACCCGAATGGCGAGGGGTGGGGGTGCGCGCATCCGGGCGCGCCCGGCTCGGCGGATTACCCGGCGGGGAGCTGGGCACAACGGATGCAGGTCCGCTGCGCGGGGGGTGCGGGCGGGCGAATCGGGCGGTGTGCCCCGTTGCCGCGGGACTCAAGTCGATTTATCGTCCCAGCACGATTCGCGGGCAAGATCACAATATGTGAAGGGGTCGCGGCCATGGTGGCGAAGAAGACCGCCGTACAGCAGCCGGCGACCGGCCGCTCCGAGGGAGCAGGCCGCAAGAAGACCACGCGCGCGGGTGCCGCCTCGGCCGGCAGGGCGGGACCGGTGAAAACGGTCCGGACCCGCGCCGACGGAGCAGCACGCTCCGACCGCCCTCCGGGCAGCACCGCACCCGTCGATGCGGCGGGGAAGCCGCCCGGCGAGGAACCGGGCGCTGCCACGAAGCGGGCGCCCGCCGCGGCGGAGGAGGCCGGGCGGAAGAGGGGCTCCACGGCGAAGAGGGGCTCTGCGGCGGACGCGGGGACGGGCACGGCCGCCGAGCACGCCGGGAAGGGCACGGCGGCCGGGAAGGCCGCGGGACACGCTTCTGCCGGGAAGACCGGGAGGAACACGGCGCACGGCGAGGCGGACGCGAAGCCTGCCGCCGCTGGCAAGGCCGCGGCCGAGGCTGGGGCGGTCGAGGAGGCCGCGGCCGGGAAGACGGCGGCCGGGAGGACGGCGGGCAAGAAGGCCGCGGCCGGGGACGCGGTGGCCAGGCAGGCCGCGGCTGGTAGGACGGCTGGGAAGAAGGCGGGCGCCGGGAAGGCCGCGGCCGGCGTGGGGGGCGTCGAGGAGGCCGCGGCCGAGGCAGAGAAGGCTGCGGCCGGGATGACGACGGCCGAGGAGACGGCACCGAAGAAGGCTGCGGCCAAGGAGGCTGCGGCCAAGAAGGGCACGGCGAAGGACACGTCCGCGGAGGACTCGGCCGCGAAGGCGGGGGCCGGGAAGGCAACGGCCGAGGAGACGGGCGTCAAAGCGGGCGTCAAGGGGACCGCTGCCGGCAAGAAGGGGGCCGGGAAGGGCGCCGTCGCCGAGAAGGGGGGCGAGAAGGCGGTGGACGCGGCCTCCGAGGTGGCGGCCGCCGAGGAGACCGTCGCCGGTGGAGTCGTGAAGAGGGCTGCCAAGAAGGCCGTCGGCAAGAAGACGGCCGGCGGGGGCGTCTCCACGGGGGCGGCCGGGAAGAGCACGGCCAAGAAAGCGGGCGCGGCGCGGGCCGCGAAGCAGACGGGAGCCACGACGGTGGTTGCGAAGAAGACTCCTGGCACGGCCACGGCGGAGCAGACCGCCGTTCCCAAGGCGCGGGGCGCCGCGGCGGAGCCCGGCGAGCTGGCGGTGCGCCCGGGCGAGGACCCCTGGACCCCGGAAGAGGTCGCGGAGGCCCGTGCCGAGCTGCAGTCCGAGGCGGAGCGGCTGCGGACCGAGATCAGCTCCTCCGAGGCCTCCCTGGTGGGCCTGATGCGGGACTCCGGGGACGGCGCCGGTGACGACCAGGCCGACACCGGCACCAAGAACATCACGCGCGAGCACGAGATGGCGCTGGCCGCCAACGCGCGCGAGATGCTCGTCCAGACCGAGCGTGCCCTGGAACGGCTCGACGCGGGCACCTACGGCCTGTGCGAGAACTGTGGAAACCCCATCGGCAAGGCCCGCATGCAGGCGTTCCCGCGGGCCACGCTCTGCGTGGAGTGCAAGCAGAAGCAGGAACGTCGCTCCTGAGCACGGGGGCCCGCCGGGACGTGCCGTAGTCTCGTCCCCAGTCAGGCACCTAGGTTGAGGGACTCACGTGGCAGAGGCGGAGCGCATCATCGGTACGCCGGACACCCCGGACGACAGCGGCGAGCGGACGTCCGGTGTGCCCGGTGCGGGTGAGCGGGGGGCGGCGGCACCGCAGCGGACCGGGCGCGGGCGCCGGATCGCGGTGCTGTTCGCGGTGGCCGCGTTCGCGTACGCCCTCGACCTGATCAGCAAGATGATCGTGGTCGCGAAGCTGGAGCACCACGCCCCGATCGAGGTGATCGGGGACCTGCTGGAGCTGCACGCCATCCGCAACCCGGGCGCGGCCTTCGGCTTCGGTGCGGCCTTCACGATCATCTTCACGCTCATCGCGGCCGCCGTGATCGTGGTGATCATCCGGCTGGCCCGCAAGCTCTACAGCTTCCCCTGGGCGATCGCCCTCGGCCTGCTGCTCGGCGGCGCGCTCGGCAACCTCACCGACCGGATCTTCCGGGAGCCCGGGATCTTCCAGGGCGAGGTGGTGGACTTCATCGCGCCCAAGGGCTTCGCGGTGTTCAACCTGGCCGACTCGGCGATCGTGTGCGGCGGCATCCTGATCGTGCTGCTGTCCTTCCGCGGCCTGGACCCCGACGGCACCGTCCACAAGGACTGACACCGACCGCTTCGCGGGGGCTTTGTCCACAGGCTCGTTCGGGGCCGTCGGAGCCGTCCGGCATACTCGTCGGGTGAGCACGATTCCCGAGATCCGTACCCTGCCCGTGCCCGACGGCCTGGAGGGCGAGCGCGTCGACGCCGCCATCTCCCGCATGTTCGGCTTCTCCCGCACCAAGGCGGCGGAGCTGGCCGCGGCCGGCAAGGTCCAGGTCGACGGGGCGGTGGTCGGCAAGTCGGAGCGGGTGCACGGAGGCGCCTGGCTCGAGGTCGAGATGCCCCAGGCACCCGCGCCCGTGCAGGTGGTCGCCGAGCCGGTCGAGGGCATGGAGATCGTGCACGACGACGATGACGTGGTCGTGATCGTCAAGCCGGTCGGCGTGGCCGCGCACCCCTCGCCGGGCTGGAGCGGCCCGACCGTCATCGGCGGCCTCGCCGCCGCCGGGTACCGGATCTCCACCTCCGGCGCCGCCGAGCGCCAGGGCATCGTGCATCGCCTGGACGTCGGCACCTCCGGCCTGATGGTCGTCGCGAAGTCCGAGTACGCGTACACGTCGCTCAAGCGCCAGTTCAAGGAGCGCACGGTCGACAAGCGCTACCACACCCTCGTCCAGGGCCACCCGGACCCGACGAGCGGCACGATCGACGCCCCCATCGGCCGCCACCCCAACCACGACTACAAGTGGGCGGTCACGGCCGAGGGCAAGCCCTCCGTGACCCACTACGACCTCATCGAGGCCTTCCGCGCCGCCTCCCTGCTCGACGTGAAGCTGGAGACCGGCCGCACCCACCAGATCCGCGTCCACATGTCCGCCCACCGCCACCCCTGCGTCGGCGACCTGACCTACGGCGCCGACCCGACCCTCGCCAAGCGGCTGCGTTTGACCCGACAGTGGCTGCACGCGGTGCGGCTCGGCTTCGAGCACCCCGGGGACGGGCAGTGGGTGGAGTTCGCCTGCGACTACCCGGAGGACCTGCAGAGCGCCCTCGACCAGGTCCGCGAGGAGACGTGGGCGTGAGTACGCCCTGCACCGTCCGGATCGCCGAGGACCCCGCCGACCGCGAGGCCTGCTTCGCGGTGCGCAAGAGCGTCTTCGTCGTCGAGCAGGGCGTCCCGCAGGACATCGAGTACGACGCGTACGACGCCGTGGCCGTGCATGTGCTGGCGGTCCGCGAGGACGGCGTACCGCTCGGCACCGGCCGTCTGCTGTACGGCGAGACGGCCGCGGAGAAGACCGGCGGGGACGTCTCGGTGGGCTCCCTGGGGCGGCTCGCCGTCGCCCGTGAGGCGCGCGGGCTGGGCGTCGGTGTGGCCCTGGTGCGGGCCATCGAGGAGGCGGCACGCGCGCGGGGCCTGGCCGCGGTGGACCTGCACGCACAGACCCACGCCCTGGGCTTCTACGAGCGCCTCGGGTACGAGGCGTACGGACCGGAGTACCCGGAGGCCGGGATCCCGCACCGGGCGATGCGGCGCGTTCTTTGACCGAGGTGCCGTGACGGCCGGGGCGCGCAGGGCCGTGGCAGGCTGGACGCCTGCCGTGTGATCGTCGACTCCCGGAGCGCCGGCCGTGGATCAGTTGACTCTGTTGTTCGTGGTGCTGCTCGGGGCCCTGGTGAGCGTCCCGGTGGGGGATCGGCTCGGGTTGCCGGCGCCGGTGCTGATGACCGTGCTCGGCGGGGCCCTGGCGGTGGCCGCCTTCGTGCCCGACGTGGACATCCCGCCCGAGCTGATCCTGCCCGGACTGCTGCCGCCGCTGCTCTACGCCGCCGTAAGGCGGACCTCGTGGCGGCAGTTCGCGGCGAACAAGCGGCCGATCTTCCTGCTGGCCGTCGCCCTGGTCTTCGTGACGACGATCTGCGTGGCCGCCGTCGCCCATGCGATCGTGCCCGGCCTGCCGGTCGCCGCCGCCGTCGCGCTGGGCGCGCTGATCGCCCCGCCCGACCCGGTCGCGGCCACCGCCGTCGCCGGGCAGCTCGGGCTGCCGCGCCGACTGGTGTCGATCCTGGAGGGCGAGGGGCTCTTCAACGACGTCACGGCCATCGTGCTCTACCACGTGGCGATCGCCGCCGCCGTGAGCGGGGAGTTCTCGGCCTGGCGCGCCGGTCTCGACCTGGTCCTGTCGGCCGTGGTCGCGGTCGTGGTGGGGCTGGTGCTCGGCTGGGGCGCCAACAAGCTGATGGACCTGCTCGGCGACCCCACCCTGCAGATCGGGATGACCCTGCTGGTGCCGTACGCCTCCTACGTGCTCGCGGAGGAGCTGCACGGGTCCGGGGTGCTCGCCGTGCTCACCACGGCCCTCTTCCTCGCCGAGTACGCCACAGACGCCGACGACGTGATGACCCGGCTGGCCGGGTACACCTTCTGGGACATCGTCGACACGCTCGTCACCGGCGTCGCCTTCGGGCTGATCGGTCTCGAACTGCACAACGCGATCAGGACGGCGGCCGGGCGCTGGGGCGAGCTGCTCGGCTGGGCCGCCGTCATCGTCGGCGTCGTCGTCCTCGTACGGCTGCTGTGGCTGATGCCCGCGACCTGGCTGACCAAGCGGCTGCACGCCCGGCGGGACTACGACGAGGACATCCCGGTGAGCTGGCGGGAGACCGTGGTGATGTGGTGGTCCGGGATGCGCGGCGTGGCCTCGGTGGCGCTGGCGCTGGCGATCCCGCTCAGGAAGGCCGACGGATCTCCCTTTCCCCAGCGCAACGAGATCATCTTCATCGCCTTCGGGGTGATCATCGCCACGCTGGTGCTGCAGGGGCTGACTCTGCCCTGGCTGGTGAAGCGGCTCGGGGTGCGGGCGGACTCCGAGCGGGAGAAGGAGTTCGAGGAGGAGCTGGCGCGACGGGCCACGAAGGCCGCGAGGCGCAGGCTGCGGGAGATCGAGCAGGTGGAGGAGTTGCCGGAGGAGCTGTCGGAGCAGATGCTGCGGCGGGCCTTCGACATCGGGATCCGGATCAGCCCGGACATGGGGGAGACGGAGCGGCGGGAGGCGCATCAGCAGCGGGAGCGGCGGGTGAAGCGGGTGCGGCGGATTCAGGGGGAGCTGTTGAGCGCGGCCCGGCACGAGGTGCTGGCCGCGCGGAGTGAGCCGGGGGCGGATCCGGAGATCGTCGACCGGGTGCTGAGGCATCTCGATGTGCGGAGCCTGCGCTGAGACTTCCTCTCCCAGCAGTGTCTCTCCCACCCGCGCACATCGGCTCCCTGTGACCCTCGTCAACGGTGCTGCCGGGCCGAGCCGTTGGGGGAGCGTGCGGGCTGCCACGGCGGGACGGCCGCCTCCGCCGTGTTGACGCGGGGCAGGGCGTAGGGGTGTTCGGCCGTCAGCCAGGTGATCATCTGTTCGCGGACCGTGACCCGGACCGTCCAGATGTCGTCCGCGTCCTTCGCGGTCACCAGGGCGCGGACCTGGACGGTGTTCGGGGTGGCGTCCGTCACATAGAGGTTGGAGGTGCGGCCGTCCCAGGCCGGACACTGCCGCAGGATGTCGCGGAGCCTCTCGCGCATCGCCTCGATCGGCGCGCTGTGGTCGAGGTGCCAGAAGACGGTGCCCGTCATCTGCGGGGTGCCCCGCGACCAGTTCTCGAAGGGCTTGGAGGTGAAGTACGACACCGGCATCGTGATCCGCCGCTCGTCCCAGGTGCGGACCGTCAGGAAGGTCAGGGTGATCTCCTCGACGGTGCCCCACTCGCCGTCCACCACCACCGTGTCGCCGATGCGCACCATGTCACCGAAGGCGATCTGCAGCCCCGCGAACATGTTCGACAGCGTCGACTGGGCGGCGACACCGGCGACGATGCCGAGGATGCCGGCGGAGGCCAGCAGCGAGGCGCCGGCCGCGCGCATCGCCGGGAACGTCAGCAGCATCGAGGCGCTCGCCACCACGATCACGATCGCGGAGACCACCCGCATGATCAGCTCCACCTGGGTGCGGACCCGGCGCACCCGGGCGGCGTCCGGGTGGGCGCGCGCGTACCGGGCGTAGGAGGTCTCGACGACCGCGGCGGCGATCCGGATCACCAGCCAGGCCGCGGACCCGATGAGCACCAGCGTCAGCGCCCGGCCCATGCCGGCCTGATGCCGCTGCAGCAGGTTCGAGTGGTCGTAGGAGCTTCTGAGCAGGGCGGTGCACAGGACGAGGTGATAGGGGATGCGGCCGCGCCGCAGCAGGTCCCACAGCGGTGTGTCGGGGTTTCGTTCGTCGGCCTTGCGCAGCAGCCGGTCCGTGGCCCAGCCGATGGCCAGGGTGAGCAGTACCGAGCCGCCGAGCACGATCAGGGGGCGGAGCACGTTCTCCATGCCTTCGCGTCTTACCAGGCTCGCGGGCTCCTGAACCTGTGTCTTCGCGGCGACACCCGCAGGAGGCCGCGCGACGGCGTTGTCGTACCCGGCTGGCACCATGGCCTCATGAACATCATGCTCTTGCACTCGGCCTACGGGCTCAGGCCCGCGGTGCGCGAGGCCGCGGACCGGCTGCGCGCGGCGGGCCACGAGGTGTGGACGCCGGACCTCTTCGAGGGGCGCACGTTCGACACGGTCGAGGAGGGGATGGAGTTCAAGGAGCGGATCGGCAAGGAGGAGTTGCTGAAGAGGGCCGTGCTGGCCGCCGCACCGTATTCGGAGCGGGGGCTCGTCTACGCCGGCTTCTCGCTCGGCGCCTCCATCGCGCAGACCCTGGCCCTCGGCGACGAGAAGGCGCGCGGCCTGCTGCTCCTGCACGGCACCTCGGACCTCGCGCCGAACGCCCAGGCGGACGAGCTGCCCGTGCAGTTGCACGTGGCCGAGCCGGACCCGTTCGAGACGGACGACTGGCTGAGCGCCTGGTACCTGCAGATGGGCCGGGCCGGGGCCGATGTGGAGGTCTACCGGTACGCGGGCGCCGGGCACCTCTACACCGACCCCGAGCTGCCGGACTACGACCGGGAGGCCGCCGAGGCCACCTGGCGGGTGGCGCTCGGCTTCCTCGACGGCCTGCCGGCGGCGTAGGCAGCAAGTGACCCGGGCCTGCCGTCAGCCTCGGTCACCGGCGTTGCCGGGCGTCGGGAACCTCAGCCCGGGAAGCACTCCTTGGGCGGGTGCGCCAACGACATGAAGTGTCCGGACCACACCCAGGCCGTCGGCTGGGAGTCGTAGATCCGGAACCACAGCGCCCCCGAGGGGGTCTTGGTGGTCGAGCACTGGATCCGCAGGGTCGTCCTGTACGGCTCGACGTGGAACCTCGTCGACGAGTCGGTGGGCTTCGCGTATATGGGCGCGCCGTGGGTGTCCAGCACGGTCAGATTGACGAAGGCCGGCGCCGCCGCCGGGGCTGCCTGAGCCTGGGTGACGGAGGCGAGTCCGGCGAAGGTCAGGGCAGCCGCGATCGTCGCGGTCTTCTTCAAGGCACCTTGGGGGGTGGCCATGTGTCTCCAATCAAAAGGGTGGTGACGAGTTGTCAGCCACCCCTTCTGATGGCGGAATTCTCGCGCTGGTTGCCCCGGACCGGCCGCGGTGATCGGCTACACCGGGGAGTAGGTCCGTTCGACCTTCTGCGTGCCGCTGTGGGTGGAGTAGGAGCGCACCCACTGGGAGGTCGCGTTCGCGTCGGTGCGGTCGGACAGGACGTAGTAGTCCATCTGCGCACGGTCGGTGGTGATGTCCAGGACGCCGTAGCCGTGGCGGTCCGTGTCCACCCAGTGGACGTGCCGGTTGGCCGCCCTGATGACCGGTGAGGCGATCGCGGAGACGGTGCCCTCGGGGACCTTCACGATGTCGTCGAGGTTGTCGGAGGTCACCGAGGTGACGACGAACTCGGTGGCCGCCGAGGCCGACAGCGGGTAGGTGCCCGCGTCCACCGGCACGTCGTTGGCCCACGCCATGTGGATGTCACCGGTCAGGAAGACGGTGTTGCCGATGGCGTTGGAGCGCAGGTGGTCCAGCAGCTCGCGGCGGTCGTCGGTGTAGCCGTCCCACTGGTCGGTGTTGGCGGCGATCCCCTCCTGCGGCAGCCCGAGCAGCTTGGCGAGCGGCTTGAACAGGTCGGCGGAGAGCGAGCCGAAGGAGAACGGCGAGATCATCACCGAGTTGCCGACCAGCCGCCACTTGGTGTCGGAGGCCTTCAACCCGGCCTTCAGCCAGTCGAGCTGGGCCCGGCCGGTGATCGTACGGTTCGGGTCGTCCACCGAGCCGCTCGCCGTGGCGGCCTGCTGGGACCGGAAGGAGCGCAGGTCCAGCAGGGAGAGGTCGGCGAGCTTGCCGAAGCGCAGCCGGCGGTAGGTGGTGCCGGCGATCGCGGGGCGGACCGGCATCCATTCGAAGTAGGCCTGCTTGGCGGCGGCCTGACGGGCCGTCCAGGTGCCCTCGGCGCCCTCGGTGTGGTTGACCGCGCCGCCCGACCAGGCGTTGTCGGCGAACTCGTGGTCGTCCCAGATCGCGATGACCGGTGCCTTCAGGTGCAGCGCCTGCAGGTCGGGGTCGGTCTTGTACTTCGCGTGCCGGATCCGGTAGTCGGCGAGCGTGAGGATCTCGTTCGCGGGCGCGTGCGGGCGGACGACCGTGCCCCGGGCCGCGTACTCACCGGACTTGTACTCGTAGATGTAGTCGCCGAGGTGCAGCCAGGCGTCGAGGTCGGTGCGGGCCGCGAGGTGGCGGTAGGCGGAGAAGTAGCCGGCCTCCCAGTTGGCGCAGGAGACCACGCCGAAGCGCAGGCCGGAGACGGCGGCGTCCGCCGCCGGCGCGGTGCGGGTACGCGCCACCGGGGAGTCCGTGCCGCCGGCCGAGAAGCGGAACCAGTAGTCGGTGGCCGGCTGGAGGCCGCGGATGTCGGCCTTGACCGTGTGGTCGGAGGCGGCGGTCGCCGTGGTCGAGCCCTTGGCGACGACGTTCGTCAGCGCCTTGTCCTTGGCGACGACCCAGCTCACCTCGGTGTCCGGGCCGATCCCGGAGCCGGGTATCGCCTGCGGGGTGGGGGTCACCCGGGTCCACAGCAGGATGCCGTCGGGCAGCGGGTCACCGGAGGCGACGCCGTGCAGGAAGGCGGGGGCGTCCGTGGCGGCGCGCGCCGGCAGGGCGGCGGCGAGCGGGCCGGCCAGGACAGCAGTCGCCGCCGCGGCCTTGACGACCGTACGGCGGCGAGGAGACAGGGAGTTGAGGCGCTTTGCGGCCTCGGATGGCTTGTATCGACTGGTCACGACCGATCAGGTTACTGATCGGTATGCGTCAGAGCGGGCGAACTCCGAAAGTTCGCCCGCTCTTCACCCGAAGGCCGGTTTCCGAGGAGCCGTCAGCCCTTCATGGCCGCGTCCACCGCACTGTTGAAGTCGGCCACCGTCAGGATCACCTTGCCGCCGTTGAGCTGCTTGCCGTCCATGACGAAGCCCGGGGTGCCGGTCACGCCGTCCTTGTTGTCGTCGAAGGTCTTCGACATGTGCATGGCCCAGGCGTCGTAGGTGCCCTTCCTGACCGCGTTCTGGAACCGGGTGTTGTTCTTGAGCGCGGTGACCGTGTCGGCGACCTTGATGAGGTAGCTGTCGTCCTTGAACTTGTCGGTCTGCTCGTCCGGGTGCCACTTCGCGGAGTACAGCGCGGCCTTGTACTGGAGGAACGCCTCGGGGCTGACGTTCAGCGCGGCGCCCAGGGCACTCAGGGCGTTCTTGGAGCCCTCACCGTTGTCCTTGTTGTCGATGAACGTGGCGCCGACGTACTGGTACTTGAACTTGCCGTCGTCGATGTCCTTCTTCAGGGTCGAGCCGACGGTCTGCTCGAACTGGGCGCACACGGGGCAGCGCGGGTCCTCGTACATCTTGAGGGTCTTCTTGGCGCTGTCCTTGCCGATGACGACGGTGGTGCCGTTCGCGCCCGTGGTGTTGGCCGGGGCGACGACCTTGGCGTCCTTCAGGCCCTCCCAGTAGCTGGGCTTGTTCATCTGGACGACGGCGTAGCCGATGCCGCCGGCGGCGGCCAGCACGCCCACGACCGAGGCGGCCACGATGACCTGCCGCCTGGCCCTGTCGCGCTTTGCCTGCCGCTCGCGCTCCAGGCGCAGCCGCTCCCGGGCCGCCGTCTTCGCCGTCTGGCTGTTCCGCTTGCTCATGTTGGTGATCTCCATGTGGGACGCGCACACGTCGTACGCGGGATACGTATGGGGGACTGATCGTGCTCAGGTGAATGCCGGAGAGCACGGCGGTCCACGCCGTCCCAGGGAGTGCACGAGGAGCCGGTCGCGTGCGGTGACCGGGCGGGGGGCCGGGCGCGGCAGCCGGTGCGCGGGCAGGAGCCGTACGGCGACCGCGGCCACCGCCAGCAGCAGCGGCCGGAAGGTGGTGGCGGCGACCGCGCGCAGCAGCTGGGTCAGGGCACGCTCGCCCCGGCGCAGCCAGGCGGCGGCCAGCAGGCCCACGCCGATGTGCGCGGCGAGCAGCAGCCAGGCGGCGGCCGGGCTGGCGTGCGCGAGCAGTGCCGTGCCGCCGTGGCCCGAGGCGCCGGTCACCCGGGCCAGCGGGCCACCCACGCCGCCCTGGCACAGCACGTCCAGGCCGAGGGCGCGCAGCGGGCCGGCGACCGGCCCGCCCGCCTTGCCGTAACAGGCGTGCTGGCCGGTGGTGAAGACCGTGTCCGCGGCCAGCTCCAGCGGGATCAGCAGGGCCGCGATCCGGCCGAAGCCGCGCTCGCGGCCCGCCAGCGCGTACGCGGTCAGGAACACGCCGGTGGCGACCGCGGCGACGGTCGACACCGGCAGCGGGGCCCTGGACAGCAGAACGTGCGACGCGGTGCTGAGCGTCACGACCACGGCCGTGAACAGCGCCGCGCGCACGGCTCTGAGCTGGGTCCCGGATATGTCCATAGCGAAAGCAGAGTCTGTCACGTACGCGAGTAGGAGGCCCCTAAAGACTGCCTGTGAGTGTGCGAGGTTACAGCCCCGGAATCCGGCCGTTGCGGAACAGGTCGACGAAGATCTGGTGGTCGGCACGCGCGCGTGCGCCGTACCCGTGCGCGAAGTCCACCAGCAGGGGCGCGAAGCTCTCCTCGTCGGCCGCGATCGCCGCGTCGATCGCCCGCTCGGTGGAGAACGGCACCAGGGACTCGCCGGAGGTGTCGTCCGCCGCCGCGTGCATCGTGGCCGTGGCCCGGCCGAGGTCGGCGACGACGGCCGCGATCTCCTCCGGGTCGTCGATGTCGCTCCAGTCCAGGTCGACCGCGTACGGCGATACCTCGGCGACCAGCTGGCCCGCGCCGTCCAGCTCGGTCCAGCCCAGCCACGGGTCCGCGTGCGCCTGCAGGGCGCGCTGGGAGATCACCGTGCGGTGGCCCTCGTGCTGGAAGTACTCCGCGATCGCCGGGTCCGTGATGTGCCGGGAGACGGCCGGGGTCTGGGCCTGCTTGATGTAGATCACGACGTCGTTCTCCAGGGCGTCGCTGTGGCCCTCCAGCAGGATGTTGTACGACGGCAGGCCGGCCGAGCCGATGCCGATGCCGCGACGGCCCACGACGTCCTTCACCCGGTACGAGTCCGGGCGGGCCAGGGAGGAGTCCGGAAGGGTCTCCAGGTAGCCGTCGAAGGCCGCCAGCACCTTGTAGCGGGTCGCGGCGTCCAGCTCGATGGAGCCGCCGCCCGATGCGAAGCGGCGCTCGAAGTCGCGGATCTCGGTCATCGAGTCCAGCAGCTCGAAGCGGGTCAGCGAGCGGGCGTCACGCAGTGCGTCCAGGAGGGGACCCTGCGCGGAGTCCAGCGTGAACGGCGGCACCTCGTCGCTCTTGGCACCCGTGGCCAGCGCGTGGATGCGCTCGCGGTAGGCGGCCGCGTAGATCGTCACCAGCTCGGTGATCTGCTCGTCGCCGAGTGCCTTGGCGTACCCGATGAGCGCGACGGAGGCGGCGAAGCGCTTCAGGTCCCAGGTGAACGGGCCGACGTAGGCCTCGTCGAAGTCGTTGACGTTGAAGACCAGGCGGCCGTTGGAGTCCATGTAGGTGCCGAAGTTCTCGGCGTGCAGGTCGCCGTGGATCCACACCTGCGAGGTGCGGTCGTCCAGGTACGGGCCGCCGCGCTTCTCTGCGTCGAGGTCGTGGTAGAAGAGGGCCGCCGTGCCCCGGTAGAAGGCGAACGCCGAGGCCGCCATCTTCCGGAACTTCACCCGGAACGCGGCCGGGTCGGCGGCCAGGAGCCGGCCGAAGGCGGTGTCGAAGACGGCGAGGATCTCCTCGCCGCGCTGCTCGTCGTTGAGCTGGGGTACCGACATCGCGGGGTGCCTCCTGGTGCAGGACGGGTGGTGCTGGAATGTGCATGAAGGGGTACGACGGCGCTTCCGCCGTCTCCAACGGGCGACGCCTGGCGGGAGTGCCCGGTTCCCGCACGAAGGTACGTCCGGATCGCCCGCGGGTGTCAGTGCCGGGGCATAGACTTCGACGCTGTCCCCCAGACCGTCCGCAGTCGGTCCACAGCCGGTCGGAAGATCGTAGACGCCTGTTTCCCTTGGAGGCCGAAACCGTGTCAAAGCCGCCCTTCACGCACCTGCACGTCCACACCCAGTACTCGCTGCTGGACGGTGCCGCGCGGCTCAAGGACATGTTCAACGCCTGCAACGAGATGGGCATGACGCACATCGCCATGTCCGACCACGGCAACCTCCACGGCGCGTACGACTTCTTCCACACCGCGAAGAAGGCCGGAGTCACCCCGATCATCGGGATCGAGGCGTATGTCGCCCCCGAGTCCCGGCGCAACAAGCGCAAGATCCAGTGGGGCCAGCCGCACCAGAAGCGCGACGACGTCTCCGGTTCCGGTGGTTACACCCACAAGACGATGTGGGCCGTGAACAGCACGGGTCTGCACAACCTCTTCCGGCTCTCCTCGGACGCGTACGCCGAGGGCTGGCTCCAGAAGTGGCCCCGGATGGACAAGGAGACGATCGCCCAGTGGTCCGAGGGGATCGTGGCCTCCACCGGCTGCCCCTCCGGCGAGCTCCAGACGCGGCTGCGCCTCGGGCAGTACGACGAGGCCCTGAAGGCCGCCGCCGACTACCAGGACATCTTCGGCAAGGACCGCTACTTCCTGGAGCTGATGGACCACGGCATCGAGATCGAGCACCGGGTCCGCGACGGCCTCCTCGAGATCGGCAAGAAGCTCGGCATCCCGCCGCTGGTGACGAACGACTCGCACTACACGTACGCGCACGAGGCGACCGCCCACGACGCCCTGCTGTGCATCCAGACCGGCAAGAACCTCTCCGATCCGGACCGGTTCAAGTTCGACGGCACCGGCTACTACCTGAAGTCCACGGACGAGATGTACGCCGTCGACTCCTCGGACGCCTGGCAGGAGGGCTGCGCCAACACCCTCCTGGTCGCCGAGATGGTCGACACGACCGGCATGTTCGAGGCCAAGAACCTCATGCCGAAGTTCGACATCCCCGACGGCTACACCGAGGTCACCTGGTTCAAGGAGGAGGTCCGCCGGGGCATGGACCGCCGTTTCCCCGGCGGCGTCCCGGACGACCGGCAGAAGCAGGTCGAGTACGAGATGGACGTCATCATCCAGATGGGGTTCCCGGGCTACTTCCTCGTGGTCGCCGACTTCATCATGTGGGCCAAGAACAACGGCATCGCGGTGGGCCCCGGCCGAGGCTCGGCGGCCGGCTCGATCGTCGCCTACGCCATGGGCATCACCGACCTCGACCCGATCCCGCACGGCCTGATCTTCGAGCGGTTCCTCAACCCCGAGCGCGTCTCCATGCCCGATGTCGACATCGACTTCGACGAGCGCAGGCGCGTCGAGGTGATCAGGTACGTGACCGAGAAGTACGGCGCCGACAAGGTCGCCATGATCGGCACCTACGGCAAGATCAAGGCCAAGAACGCGATCAAGGACTCCGCGCGCGTCCTGGGCTACCCGTACGCCATGGGCGACCGGCTCACCAAGGCGATGCCCGCCGACGTCCTCGGCAAGGGCATCGACCTCGACGGCATCACCAACCCCTCGCACCCGCGCTACAACGAGGCCGGCGAGATCCGCGGGATGTACGAGAACGAGCCGGACGTCAAGAAGGTCATCGACACCGCGAAGGGCGTCGAGGGCCTGGTCCGGCAGATGGGTGTGCACGCCGCCGGCGTGATCATGTCCAGCGAGCCCATCGTCGACCACGCCCCGATCTGGGTGCGCCACACGGACGGCGTGACCATCACGCAGTGGGACTATCCGCAGTGCGAGTCGCTCGGCCTGCTGAAGATGGACTTCCTCGGCCTGCGCAACCTGACGATCATGGACGACGCCGTCAAGATGGTGAAGTCCAACAAGGGCATCGACCTCGACCTGCTGGCCCTGCCGCTCGACGATCCGAAGACCTTCGAACTCCTCCAGCGCGGCGACACCCTGGGCGTCTTCCAGTTCGACGGCGGACCCATGCGCTCGCTGCTGCGTCTGATGAAGCCCGACAACTTCGAAGACATCTCCGCCGTCTCCGCGCTCTACCGTCCGGGCCCGATGGGCATGGACTCGCACACCAACTACGCGCTGCGCAAGAACAAGCTCCAGGAGATCACCCCGATCCACAAGGAGCTGGAGGAGCCCCTGGAAGAGGTCCTGGCCGTCACCTACGGCCTGATCGTCTACCAGGAGCAGGTCCAGAAGGCCGCCCAGATCATCGCGGGGTACTCGCTCGGCGAGGCCGACATCCTGCGCCGCGTGATGGGCAAGAAGAAGCCCGACGAACTGGCCAAGAACTTCGTCCTCTTCCAGAAGGGCGCCCGCGACAAGGGCTACAGCGACGAGGCCATCCAGGCCCTGTGGGACGTGCTGGTCCCCTTCGCCGGCTACGCCTTCAACAAGGCGCACTCCGCCGCGTACGGCCTGGTCTCGTACTGGACCGCCTACCTGAAGGCGAACCACCCCGCCGAGTACATGGCCGGGCTGCTCACCTCGGTCAAGGACGACAAGGACAAGTCGGCCGTCTACCTCAATGAGTGCCGCCGCATGGGCATCAAGGTGCTCCCGCCGAACGTCAACGAGTCGGTGCACAACTTCGCGGCGCAGGGCGACGACGTGATCCTGTTCGGCCTGGAGGCCGTCCGCAACGTCGGTACCAACGTGGTCGAGTCGATCATCAGGAGCCGCAAGGCCAAGGGCAAGTACGCCTCCTTCCCCGACTACCTCGACAAGGTCGAGGCGGTCGCCTGCAACAAGCGCACCACGGAGTCCCTGATCAAGGCCGGCGCCTTCGACACCATGGGGCACACCCGCAAGGGCCTCACCGCGCAGTACGAACCGATGATCGACAACGTGGTCGCGGTCAAGCGCAAGGAGGCCGAGGGGCAGTTCGACCTCTTCGGCGGGATGGGCGAGGAGGAGAGCAGCGAGCCCGGCTTCGGACTGGACGTCGAGTTCACCACCGAGGAGTGGGACAAGACCTATCTGCTCGCCCAGGAGCGGGAGATGCTCGGTCTGTACGTCTCCGACCACCCGCTGTTCGGCCTGGAACACGTGCTGTCCGACAAGGCCGACGCGGGCATCGCCCAGCTCACCGGAGGTGAGCACGCGGACGGCGCGGTGGTCACCATCGGCGGCATCATCTCGGGCCTGCAGCGCAAGATGACCAAGCAGGGCAACGCCTGGGCGATCGCCACGGTCGAGGACCTCGCCGGTTCCATCGAGTGCATGTTCTTCCCGGCGACGTACCAGCTCGTGTCGACCCAACTCGTCGAGGACGCGGTCGTGTTCGTCAAGGGCCGGCTCGACAAGCGCGAGGACGTGCCGCGGCTGGTCGCGATGGAGCTCCAGGTGCCCGACCTGTCGAACGCGGGCACCAACGCGCCGGTGATCCTCACCATCCCCGCGGTCAAGGTCACCCCGCCGATGGTCAGCCGCCTCGGCGAGATCCTCAGCCACCACCGGGGCGAGAGCGAGGTCCGCATCAAGCTCCAGGGGCCGACGAAGACGACGGTGCTCCGGCTGGACCGGCACCGTGTGAAGCCGGATCCGGCTCTCTTCGGAGATCTGAAGGTGCTGCTCGGCCCGTCCTGTCTGGCGGGCTGAGCCGATGCAGCGGGAAGGGGCGCACCCTCGGCGGGTGCGCCCCTTCCGCGTGCCTGGGCTTCAACTGCCCTTTAGTTGTGGCCGAAGCGCTGCTGCTTCTTACGCGCAACATCCGCCGGGCTGCCCGGGACGTGCATCGGGGACTCGTGCGTCTCCGAGGACGACCGCTGCGCGTGCTCCTGGGCCGGCTGGGCCTGCGAGCGCTGCTGCTGGCTGCCCTGCTTGCGGTTCTTGTTCTTGGCCATGGTGATCTGCCTCCTGTGGGGGATCTAGGGGCCAGGGCCGCGACCAGATTCACATAAGCTGACATTACGCGCATGTCGGATAATTACCGTGTGTAACAGGGTCGATGGGCCGGCGGTATGCGCAAACGCCACGCCGAAGATCGAGTTCCGGCCGTTAACCCCCGCGTGGTCGGGCAGACTCGAAGGAAGTCCGAAGCAAAGGAAGTCCGGAGCAAGAGCATCCTGGGAAGAGGGTGAGTCGCGTGGACCGCTGCATCGTTCTGGTGGACGCCGGGTATCTGCTGGGAGCCGCCGCCAGCCTCCTTGCCGGTGAGCCCTCGAGGTCCCGGATCACCGTCGACCACGCCGCGCTGATCCAGGCCCTGCGCGAACGCGCGGAGTCGGAGACCGAGCGCCCGCTGCTGCGCATCTACTGGTTCGACGGCGCCCCCGACCGGGTCCCCCAGCCGGAGCACCGCCGGCTGCGTGTGATGCCTCGTGTCACCGTCCGGCTCGGCGCCCTCACCCGCAGCGACGGACGCTGGGCGCAGAAGGGCGTGGACGCCGCCATGCACGCCGAGCTGACCGAGCTGGCCCGCAACCGCGCCTGCTCCGACGTCGTCCTGGTCACCGGCGACGGCGACCTGCTGCCCGGCATGATGGCCGCCAAGGAGCACGGCGTCGCCGTCCACCTGTGGGCCGTACAGGCCGCCGACGGGGACTACAACCAGTCCGAGGACCTGGTCGCCGAGGCCGACGAGCGGCGCGTGCTGGACCGGGCCTGGATCACCCAGGCGGTCCGCGCCAAGGAGCTGACCGGCGTCTGCGCGCCCCAGCCCGTGCCGCGCCCCGAGATCGCCGCGATCCTCTCCGCGCCGCTGCCCGAGTCCTCGCTCTCCACGGCCGCCGAGGCACCCGCCGAGGAAGGCGCGCACGCGCCGGCCGCCTCGGCCGAGGCAGGAACCCAGGAGCGGGTGCCCGCCCCCAAGGGCGTGCCGACCCCCAAGGACCTCGCCGCGCTGCGCGCGCCAGGCGCGCAGGCCGTGCAGCATCCGGCGACCGCGACCCTCAGGTGGTCCTCCGACAAGGGCTGGGTGGACCGGCCGGGCGGGGTCTCCGAGCCGCCCGAGATCGCCTCCATGCCGACGCTGGCCCAGGTCACCACCGCCGAGCAGCGCTGGGCCGACCGGGAGGAGGACATCACCACGGTCGGCGGCGACCCGTACGAGGTGGGCCAGGTCTTCGCCCGCCGCTGGATGTCCCGGCTCGGCGATCAGAGCCATCTGCAGCGGCTGTCCACGATGTACCCGCGCATCCCGCACCGCATCGACGGCGAGCTGCTGCGCTACGCCGCCCGCTTCGGGCTGCTCGCCCACAAGGACGACCAGATCGACGAGCACGATCGTTACGCCATCCGGGCGGGCTTCTGGCGGGAGATCGACGTGCCGGCCGCGGCCGAGCACGCCCCCGCCGGGGAGTGAGCCGGGACTTTCCCGGTGGCGGGACGGGAAGCCGCGGGTGGGAAGAGGCCCCAAAGGCGAGTAAAGGGGCCGGACCCCGTAGTCTCGTGCCTTGTGAGTACGCGCGTGGGACAGGCACTTCGGCATGACGAGGTCGTACGCGTGCGCGGGCTCAGCAAGACCTATCCGCCCGTGAAGGGGCGGCGCGGAACGCCGGGCGCGCCCGAGGTGCGGGCCACCGACGGCGTGGAACTGGACGTACGGCGCGGAGAGATCTTCGGGCTGCTCGGGCCCAACGGCGCCGGCAAGTCCACCCTCGTACGGCAGCTCACCGGGCTGCTGCGGCCGGACACCGGCAGCGTCGAGATCCTCGGCCACGACATCGTCAGGCACCCCGAGCGGGCCGCCCGGATCCTCGCCTACCTGGGGCAGGAGTCCTCCGCCCTGGACGAGCTGACCGTCGCGCTCGCTGCCGAGACCACCGGACGCCTGCGCGGCCTGGACGTACGGCAGGCGCGCGCCGAGCGGGACGCGGTACTCGAGGAACTGGGCCTCACACCGATCGCCGGGCGGGCGCTGAAGAAGCTGTCCGGCGGACAGCGGCGGCTCGCCTGCCTCGCCGCCGCCCTGGTCGGCGAGCGGTCGCTGCTCGTGCTGGACGAGCCCACCACCGGCATGGACCCGGTGGCCCGGCGCGCGGTGTGGGCGGCCGTGGACCGGCGGCGGGCCGAGCGCGGTACGACCGTGCTGCTGGTCACCCACAACGTCATCGAGGCGGAGACCGTCCTCGACCGGGTCGCCGTGCTGGACCAGGGCCGGGTCATCGCCTGCGACACCCCGGCCGGGCTGAAGGAGCAGGTCTCCGGCGAGGTGCGGGTGGAACTGGTGTGGCGGGAGCGGGCGCCGCTGGACGTGCCCGAGGTCGCCGTGCTGCGCGAACGGGCCGTGGAGTCCGGCCGGCGCTGGACGCTCCGGCTCGCGCCCGAGGAGGCCCGGGCCGTCGTCGCCACGGTGACCGGCGGCGCCGCCTTCGCCGCCCTGGACGACTTCACGCTCGCCACGCCCAGCCTGGAGGACGTCTACCTGGCGCTGGGCGGGGCGGCACGGCAGGGGCTGGTGAAGGCGTGAGCGCGAGGAACGCCGTACCCGTATGGTCCCTGTGGGACGGCGGCGCGGCTGCCGTAGGGAAGAGGAGCAGCTCGTCGTGAGTGTCGTACCCGCGGAGGTTCTGCAGGGCGGTGCCCGGGACGTGCCGGAGCCGGCCCGGCCCGCGGCCGAACTGGGGCCGCCCGCGCGGCTGTGGCCGTCGCTGGTGGCCGTCTACCGGGCCCAGCTGTCCCGGGCCCGGGTGGCGCGCATCCCGCTGCTGTTCGTGGCGACCTTCCAGTCCATCGGCATTGCCGTGATGATGCGGGGCGTCGTCGACAGCGGCGGTGAGGCGCAGTCCGTGGTGGCCGGGTCCTCGGTGCTCGTCGTCGCGTACGTCGCGCTCAATCTGCTGTCGCAGTACTTCGGGCAGCTGCGGGCCAGCGGCGGGCTCGACCACTACGCCACGCTGCCGGTGCCGCCGGCGGCGGTGGTGCTGGGCGCGGCGGGGGCGTACGCCTCCTTCACCGTGCCCGGGACCCTGGTGACCGCCGTCTTCGGGTGCATGCTGTTCGGGCTGCCGCTGTCCAACCTGTGGATCCTGGTGGCCGTCATCCCGCTCGCCGGGGCCGCGCTCGCCGGACTCGGCGCCGCCTGCGGGCTGCTCGCGCCGCGGCCCGAGCTGGCCACGCTGCTCGGGCAGCTGGGCATGTCGGCGGCGCTGCTGCTCGGTGTGCTGCCGGCCGACCGGATGCCGGAGATCGTGCGGCTGGCCCGGGACCTGCTGCCGTCGACCTACGGCGTCGAGGCCTACGCGCGGACCTTCGGGGCCGACCCGGACTGGGCCGCCGTCCTCGCTGACCTGGGGGTCTGCGCGGGTGTCGGAGTGATCTCGCTGGCCGTGGCGACCTGGGCCTACCGCAGGGCCGCCGTCCGATGACGCGGCCCACAGCGCGACCTGGCACGATGTCAGGGTGACCGCACCGCTGACTCCGCCCACGCCGCCGCACGACGACTCCCCGCACCAGGCCTGGCAGGCGCCGCCGCCTGCCGGGGCGCCGGGCATGGGCCCGTACGAACAGGACGGCCCCGGGATGAAGACCGAGATCCTGGAAGCCGTCGTGATCGCGATAGCGGTGGCGCTGGGCGGGCTGCTGTTCGGGCTGCTGTGGTGGTGGCTGGCGCCGCACGTGCCGCTGGTGGGGGACGAGCTCGACAAGAGCTGGGTCGTCTACCTCAAGGACACCGAGGGGGAGCAGGCGGCCGGCGTGGACGGGACGTTCACGCTGCTGGGGCTGGCCTTCGGGCTGGTCAGCGCGGTCGTCGTGTTTCTGCTGCGGCGGCGCGGCGGTGTGCCGCTGGTGGTGGCGCTGGGTGTGGGCGGTCTGCTCGGGTCGCTGCTGGCCTGGCGCTTCGGGGTGTGGCTGGGGCCCACGTCCGACGTGATCGCGCACGCGAGGCAGGTCGGGAAGGGAGTCACCTTCTCGGCGCCGCTGAAGCTGGGGGCGAAGGGCGCGCTGCTGGCCTGGCCGTTGGCCGCGGCGCTGGTGCATCTGGGGCTGACCGCACTGTTCGGCCCCCGGGACCCCGAGCCGTATCCGCAGGGACCGGCCCCCAAGGACGGGTACGGAGCCCCGCTGACGTAGTCCCGTCAGCCCCGGCCGATCGGTGCCAGCACCGCTTCGGTCAGCTCTGCCAGGTCTCCCGGGGTCAGTTCGACCTCCAGGCCCCTGCGGCCCGCCGAGATGCAGATCGTCGGGTGCGTCCCGGCCGAGTCGTCCAGGACGGTGCGGAGCTTCTTGCGCTGGCCCAGGGGCGAGATGCCGCCGCGTACGTAGCCGGTGGTGCGCTCCGCGAGGGTGGGGTCGGCCATCGTCGCCCGCTTGCCGCCCACCGCCGCGGCCAGTGCCTTGAGGTCCAGCGTGCCGGAGACCGGCACCACCGCCACCGTCAGCGCGCCGTCCACGTCCGCCACCAGGGTCTTGAAGACCCGGTCGGGGGAGACACCCATCGCCTCGGCCGCCTCCTCGCCGTAGGAGGGATGGGAGGGGTCGTGGTCGTAGGAGTGCAGGGTGAAGTCCACGCCCGCCGCCGTCAGGGACACCGTCGCGGGAGTGCCGGCGGACTGCTTCTTCGACTTCTTCGCCATCGGTGTGTCGGCCTCGGTTCGCTCAGTTCAGGCTGGTCGGCGTCCGCGTCAGCTCGAACGCGGGCAACGACGGAAGGTTACGGATGATGGCCGTCTCCGCGCGAAGGAGTTTCAGCTCGTCCCGGAGCCGGGAGGCGGTGTCCTGCGCCTGCAGCAGCCGTTGCTTGGCCGGCGTGTCCAGGACCATCGCCGCCGCCACCAGGTAGGAGACCACCGAGGGGTCGTCCGGGAGGTCCGCGCCCGTCGACAGGGAGCGCTCACGGGCGCCCGCCAGGCGCTTCTGGTACTGGCGGAAGGCGCGCAGGACGCCCTCGGCCAGGGCGCCCGCCTCGTCGCCGGGCTCCTCGGGCAGCTCCTCCAGCTCCGCCGTCAGGAACGGGCCCGACGCGTCCACGGACAGCAGACGCACCCGGGTCGTGCCGGTCGCCAGCACCTCGAACGTGCCGTCGGCGCGCTCCCGGATGGTCGCCGCGTCCGCGATGCAGCCCACGCCGTGGAAGGAGGCGAGGGGGTCCGGGCCGAAGCCCGCGGCCGGGCCCCGCTCGGGCTGAGTGGTCGGATCCGGCATGCCTGGCGCGCTCGGTGCCACCTCGTGGCCGTCGCGGATCGCCACGACGGCGAACCGGCGCGGTTCGTCCTCGGGCGTCTTCAGAAGCTCGCGCATCATGGCGCGATAGCGCTCCTCGAAGATGTTCAGGGGCAGCACGAGCCCGGGGAACAGCGCCGAGTTCAGCGGGAACAGTGGGAGACGGACGGTGGTCACGGCGCCCCAGCCTAATGGTCGGTGGCGGCGACCCGGCCGCGGTGTTCGTTCCGCGGTCGCGCCGGTGCCGCCAGCAGTTCGGTCGGGGTGGTGCCGCGAGCGGCCGTCAGGAGTGCCTCGCGCAGCCTGAGGAAGTGGCCCAGCGGGTCGTCGGAGAGCCGGTCCCAGGGGAACGAGGTGGCGTACGGGCCGATCAGGCGCAGCTGGGTGCGGGCGTCCTCCCAGCGTTCCAGCCGGGCGAGGACGTAGACCAGTTTGTTGCGGATCTCGGCGTACGACGGCGTGGCCGCCGGGAACCGGCCGGAGAGCTCGGCCGCCCGGTCGGCCGCCGCGTCCAGCCGCTCGCGCGGCACCTCGGGGCCGCAGCCGTCGGTCAGATAGGAGAGGGCCGCCCGGGCCGGCAGCGCCTGGACGAGCGAGTCGGCCGGGGCGTCCTGCGCGGCCAGGTCGGCGAAGTCGAAGCACTCGCGGTGCGAGCCGTGCCAGGAGGTGCTCAGGTAGCGCAGGGCGGCCACATGGCAGCCGTAGTGGTGCGGGGCCCGCCGGACCGCCGCCTCCCACAGCTCCTCGAAGTAGCGGTGCCCGGCCCGGGAGCCGCGGGCGTGGTCGAGCGCGATCCGCCAGGGCACCGGGTCGCGGTCGTCGGCCCGTGCGGCGGCCGTGATCAACGGGCTCACCTCGCGCAGCAGCTCGGCGCGGGCCGGAGAGGGCCAGGCGCGGTCCACCGCGAGCTGGGCTGCGACGAGCGTCACGTCGGGGTCGTCCGGGGCGGCCGCGTCGCGCCAGGCCTCGAACCACTCGCAGCGCGAGCGGGCGAAGGCGGCGAGCCGCCGGGTGTAGCGGTCGTGGGCCTCCCACTCGGCCGCTGCGCGGGTGGTGGCGAGCAGAGCGGAGGCGGCGCCGTACTCGCCCCGGCCGGCCGCGACCAGCACGGGGGAGAGGCGTTCGTCGGGCGCGTCGAGGACTGCCTCGTCGCCGGCCGGCTGTGGGGCGGCGGGGCGCGAGGCATGTCGTGTCATCCGTGTGGGGCGGAGGAACGCCGGCAGCAGAGCCATGGTGTCGACCATTGAAAGTCCGCAGGTCGGGGCAGCGCCAGAGGGTCCGGGCAAGTCGGGGAAGGTTGTACGTCCGATGGTCAAGGACAAGTAAAAGGTGATTGTTCAACCAATGTGGTGTACCTGCCCAATGTGACGTACGTGCCGATGAAGCGGGCATACGTGCGTACCGACGAGCAGGCATCCGTGCGTGCCGGTGAACCGGGCGTCAGCCGCGCCGCAGCAGCCGGGTCGCCCCCGCCGCCACCGTCGTCGCCAGGATCCAGCCCAGCAGGATCATCGCCGCCGCCAGCCACTGCCAGCCGCCGCGCAGCTGCCACTGGCCGACCTGGCCCAGGTCGATCACCGGCAGCAGCAGGTCCAGCGTGAACAGGGCGGCGCTCCAGGTCGGATGGCCACCGGGGTTCACCGGCGGATGGTCGGCGTGCGAGAACGCCAAGGTGCCCGCCGCCCACAGCACCGCCATCCACACCGCGGCCCGGCCCGGCCGGTAGCCGTAGGCCACCGTCCAGTCCTGGACGTACCCCCAGGACTTGGCGGCCGGCGGCAGCGTCTCGCGGCGCCGGCGCTGCTTGGCGAGCAGCACCTCGCGGGCGTCCTCGTCCTCGCCGGCCGCGCGCAGCACGGTGGCCAGCCGCTCGTACGGCTCCGGGTTGTACTCGGCGGTGGCCGCCGCCACCCAGTCCAGCCGCCGGGTCAGCGGGAACGGGCCCTGAGGCACCAGGTTCTCGTAGGCGAAACCGCCCATGTGGAGGTTGCCCGGGCCCGGCCAGCTGCCCGCGTGGTCCACCAGGTTCACGATCCGCGCGCCGGACAGCACCACCTTCCCGCGCTCGGGCCCGTCCCCGAGGAAGCGCAGCTCGGGCGTCTGCGCCCGGCGCAGCGACAGCTCCTGGTCGTCGGTGAAGACGAACCGGGCCCGCTCCAGGTCCACGGCGTCCCCGAACCGCCCGTCGTCCAGCCGTATCCCGCCCCGGCACTCGAAGCGCTGGATGCGGGTCCCGCGCGCGGGGGTCGTCCCGCTCAGCAGCGGGTTGCCCACGCCGGCCGGGGTCAGGTACAGGGTGCGCTCGACCGTCAGCTGGGGGGCGTTCAGGGCCAGGCGCGCGTACGGGTTGGCCAGTTTCGCCCCCCGCAGGCTCAGTGAGACCCCGACCTTGGCGCTGCGCAGGCTCAGCTCGCCGTGCGACTCCAGCAGCTCCGCCTGCAGGTCCTGGCCCACGGTCATGCCGTCCGCGGCGATCGAGCGGCCGCTGCGGTCCCGGTAGACGATCGCCTGGTTGAGCAGCAGGTCCGTGCCGATGTGCGCGTCGGTCAGCCGCACCCCGTTCTGGAAGCGGCAGCGCGGCAGGTGCAGATCGCCCTCGGTGTGCACCCGGGCCGCCTCCAGCCGGGGCACGGCGCAGTCCACCAGGCGCAGGGTCGTGAACCGGGCCTCGGGCAGCAGGATCTGGTCGTCGAAACGGCAGCCGCGCAGCTCCACGTACGGCGTGACCGTGCCGCCCGCCAGGTCCATCGTGCCCGTGACCCGCACGCCGGTCAGCTTCAGCGAGGACACCCGGCCCGCGAGCGCGGGCGGCCCGTCCAGCAGCAGCCAGCAGACTATGCGCGCCCTGACGCTCCGCTCGGGCCCCCAGGGGTGTCCGCCGTGCGGATCGTCGACGACGGTGTCCCCGCTGCTCAGGTCGTACACGCTGCCGTTGCGGAAGGCCTGCCACATGCCCGCCTCGGCCGCGGTCAGGTCGTCCGGCAGGTCCCCGGTGTGGATGCCGGCCCCCTCGGTCACCGCCCTCCCTCCCTCCTGTGACTACTCGCTGTCACCTTCTCCGTACACCCGTCATGCCCGCTGAGTGACGCCTGTTACACAAGACGTGAAGGCGATCTTCCGGGTTCCGGCCAGGCTATGTACCGCCCGCTGTCCCGAGTTCTGTATCAGCCATTGATACGCGCGGACGGCTCCGCACCCCGGTCTGAGAGAATTGGCACCGTGATCTCCCGAATCGATCTGCGCGGCGACGCCCTCCCCGAGGGCCCCGCCCTGCGCGACCTGCTGCCCCGAGCCGACTTCGACGTTCAGGCCGCCCTGGAGAAGGTGCGTCCGATCTGCGAGGCCGTGCATCATCGGGGCGACGCGGCGCTGATCGACTTCGCCGAGAAATTCGACGGAGTACGGCTGGAATCGGTCCGTGTCCCGGCCCGGGCGCTCACCGACGCGCTCGAGGGCCTCGACCCTGCCGTGCGCGCGGCCCTGGAGGAGTCCATCCGGCGCGCCCGTCTGGTCCACCGCGAGCAGCGCCGTTCGACGCACACCACCCAGGTCGTGCCCGGCGGGTCCGTCACCGAGAAGTGGGTGCCGGTCGACCGCGTCGGGCTGTACGCCCCGGGCGGCCGCTCGGTCTACCCGTCCTCCGTGATCATGAACGTGGTGCCCGCCCAGGAGGCCGGCGTCGAGTCGATCGCGCTCGCCTCCCCGGCCCAGGCCGAGTTCGGTGGTCTGCCGCACCCCACGATCCTCGCCGCGTGCGCCCTGCTCGGCGTGGACGAGGTCTACGCGGCCGGCGGCGCCACCGCCGTCGCGATGTTCGCGCACGGCACCGAGTCCTGCCCGCCCGCCAACATGGTCACCGGCCCGGGCAACATCTGGGTGGCCGCGGCCAAGCGCTACTTCACCGGCAAGATCGGCATCGACGCCGAGGCCGGCCCCACCGAGATCGCGGTCCTCGCGGACGACACCGCCGATCCGGTGCACGTGGCCGCGGACCTGATCAGCCAGGCCGAGCACGACCCGCTGGCGGCCGCCGTGCTGGTCACCGACTCGGTCGAGCTGGCGGACGCGGTGGCCAAGGAGCTGGAGCCGCAGGTCGCGGCCTCCAAGCACGTCGAGGACCGGATCGTCCCTGCCCTGAGCGGCAGGCAGTCCGCGATCGTCCTGGTCGACGGCATCGAGGAGGGCCTGCGGGTCGTCGACGCGTACGGCGCCGAGCACCTGGAGATCCAGACGGCGGACGCCGCAGCGGTGGCCGACCGGGTCAGGAACGCCGGCGCGATCTTCATCGGTCCCTGGGCCCCGGTCTCGCTGGGCGACTACGCGGCCGGGTCCAACCACGTCCTGCCCACCGGCGGCTGCGCCTGCCACTCCTCAGGCCTGTCCGTCCAGTCCTTCCTGCGCGGCATCCACATCGTCGACTACACGAAGGACGCGCTGGCCGAGGTCGCGCACCACGTGGTGACGCTGACGGAGGCGGAGGACCTGCCCGCGCACGGCGCGGCGATCAAGGCCCGTTTCGGCGGAGCCGAACAATGGACGCGTGGTGGGAAGGTGCCTGAGAGCAAGTGAGCTTCGGAATCGACGATCTCCCCGTACGGGACGAGCTGCGCGGCAAGTCCCCATACGGCGCGCCCCAGCTGGACGTCCCCGTACGGCTGAACACCAACGAGAACCCGTACCCGCTGCCCGAGCCGCTGGTCGAGCGGATCACGGAGCGGGTGCGCGAGGCCGCCCGGAACCTGAACCGCTACCCCGACCGGGACGCGGTCCAGCTCCGCACCGAGCTGGCCAAGTACCTGACGAAGACCGGCAAGTACCCGCTCGGCGTCGAGAACGTGTGGGCCGCCAACGGCTCCAACGAGGTCATCCAGCAGCTGCTGCAGACCTTCGGCGGACCCGGCCGTACGGCCATCGGCTTCGAGCCGTCGTACTCGATGCACTCGCTCATCGCCCGCGGCACGGGGACGGGCTGGATCTCGGGCCCCCGCAACGAGGACTTCGACATCGACCTCGTGGTGGCCGAGCGGGCCATCGCCGAGCACCGGCCCGACGTCGTCTTCGTCACCACCCCCAACAACCCCACCGGCAACGCGGTTCCGCCCGAGACGGTCCTCGCGCTGTACGACGCCGCCCAGGCGGCCAAGCCGTCCATGGTCGTCGTCGACGAGGCCTACATCGAGTTCAGCCACGGCGACTCGCTGCTGCCGCTGCTGGCCGGCCGGCCGAACCTGGTCGTCTCCCGCACCATGTCGAAGGCGTTCGGCGCGGCGGGCCTGCGCCTCGGCTACCTCGCCGCGCACCCCGCGGTCGTGGACGCGGTACAGCTCGTACGGCTGCCGTACCACCTGTCGGCGATCACCCAGGCGACCGCCCTGGCCGCCCTGGAGCACACCGACACGCTGCTGAAGTACGTCGAGCAGCTGAAGTCGGAGCGGGACCGGCTGGTGAGCGAGCTGCGGGCGACCGGTTACGACGTCACCGAGTCCGACGCGAACTTCGTGCAGTTCGGCCGGTTCGAGGACTCCCGCACCGCCTGGCAGAAGATCCTCGACCGGGGCGTCCTGGTCCGGGACAACGGCGTACCGGGATGGCTGCGGGTGTCCGCCGGAACCCCCGAAGAGAACGACGCGTTCCTCGACGCGGTACGTGAAGTCAAGAAGGAGCTTGAGGCATGAGCCGCGTAGGACGCGTGGAGCGTACGACCAAGGAGACCTCGGTCCTCGTCGAGATAGACCTCGACGGCACCGGCAGGACCGACATCGCGACGGGCGTCGGCTTCTACGACCACATGCTCGACCAGCTGGGCCGGCACGGTCTGTTCGACCTGACCGTGAAGACCGACGGCGACCTGCACATCGACTCCCACCACACCATCGAGGACACCGCCCTCGCGCTCGGCGCCGCCTTCAAGCAGGCGCTCGGCGACAAGGTGGGGATCTACCGCTTCGGCAACTGCACGGTCCCGCTGGACGAGTCCCTCGCCCAGGTCACCGTCGACCTGTCCGGCCGCCCCTACCTCGTGCACACCGAGCCCGAGAACATGGCGCCGATGATCGGCGAGTACGACACGACGATGACCCGGCACATCCTGGAGTCCTTCGTCGCCCAGGCGCAGATCGCGCTGCACGTGCACGTGCCCTACGGGCGCAACGCGCACCACATCGTGGAGTGCCAGTTCAAGGCGCTCGCCCGGGCCCTGCGCTACGCCAGCGAGCGCGACCCGCGCGCGGCCGGCATCCTCCCCTCCACGAAGGGCGCGCTGTAACCCATGAACGGTCTGTCCACCGTCCTGATCGTCGTCGGCCTCTTCCTGGTCGGCGGCATCATCTCCTTCGCCAAGCAGAAGATGCCCACGAGCCTCATCGTGCTGCTGTCCATCGGCGCGGCCATGTGCCTGGTCTCGGGCGTCCTGAGGCTGGAGGTGTGGAATTGAGCGCCAAGCGAGTGGTCGTCTTCGACTACGGCTTCGGCAACGTCCGCTCCGCCGAACGTGCCCTCGCGCGCGTGGGGGCCGACGTCGAGATCACGCGCGACTTCGACCGGGCGATGAACGCCGACGGCCTGCTGGTGCCGGGCGTCGGTGCCTTTGCCGCCTGCATGGAGGGGCTGCGCGGGGCCCGCGGTGACTGGATCATCGACCGCCGGCTGTCCGGCGGGCGCCCGGTGATGGGCATCTGCGTCGGCATGCAGATCCTCTTCGCGCGCGGCATCGAGCACGGCGTGCAGACCGAGGGCCTCGACGAGTGGCCCGGTTCGGTCGAGCCGCTCCAGGCCGACATCGTTCCCCACATGGGCTGGAACACCGTCGACGCCCCGGCCGAGTCGGAGCTGTTCGCCGGTCTGGACCGGGACGCCCGCTTCTACTTCGTGCACTCCTACGCCGTCCACGACTGGACCCTGGAGACCCACAACCCGCTCATGCACCCGCCCAGGGTGACCTGGTCGACGCACGGCAAGCCCTTCGTGGCGGCCGTGGAGAACGGTGCCCTGTGGGCCACCCAGTTCCACCCCGAGAAGTCCGGCGACGCCGGTGCCCAGCTCCTCACCAACTGGATCGGAACCCTGTAGACCATGGCCAAGCTCGAACTCCTTCCCGCCGTCGACGTCCGTGACGGCCAGGCCGTCCGCCTCGTGCACGGTGAGTCCGGGACCGAGACGTCCTACGGCTCCCCGCTGGAGGCCGCCCTCGCCTGGCAGCGCTCCGGCGCCGAGTGGCTGCACCTGGTCGACCTGGACGCCGCCTTCGGCACGGGCGACAACCGGGAGCTGATCGCCGAGGTGGCCAGGGCGATGGACATCAAGGTGGAGCTGTCCGGCGGCATCCGCGACGACGACACCCTCGCCGCCGCCCTCGCCACCGGCTGCACCCGGGTGAACCTCGGCACCGCCGCCCTGGAGACCCCCGAGTGGGTCGCCAAGGTCATCGCCGAGCACGGCGACAAGATCGCGGTGGGCCTGGACGTGCGCGGTACGACGCTGCGCGGCCGCGGCTGGACCCGTGACGGCGGCGACCTCTACGAGACGCTGGAGCGCCTCGACAAGGAGGGCTGCGCCCGCTACGTCGTCACCGACATCGCCAAGGACGGCACCCTCCAGGGCCCGAACCTGGAGCTGCTGCGCAACGTGTGCGCCGTGACGGACCGGCCGGTCGTGGCGTCCGGCGGCGTGTCGTCGCTCGACGACCTCCGGGCCATCGCCGAGCTGGTACCCCTCGGTGTCGAGGGCTCCATCGTCGGGAAGGCCCTGTACGCGAAGGCGTTCACCCTGGAAGAGGCCTTGGAGGCTGTGTCGTCATGAGCGATGCCGTGCGGCGCGTGCAGAGCGGAAGTCCCTGGGAAGAGAGCTTCGGGTTCGCGCGCGCCGTCGCGGCGGGTGACCGTGTGCTGGTGGCCGGTACGACGTCCTTCCGGGGCCGTGTGGTGTACGGGGAGGGGGACCCGTACGAGCAGGCCAAGGTGGCGTTCACCAGCGCGCTGGAGGCGATCGCGGAGTTCGGGCTCGGTATCGAGTCCGTGATCCGCACGCGGATGTACCTGACACATGTGCGGGACGTGGACGCCGTGGGCCGGGCCCACAAGGAGATCTTCGACTCCGTGCGCCCGGCCTCGACCCTGCTGGTCGTCGAGGGCTTCGTCGACCCGCGCATCCTGGTCGAAGTGGAACTAGAGGCATTCAGAGGAGCCGTGAACTCATGACCCTGGCGGTCCGAGTCATCCCCTGCCTGGACGTGGACAACGGCCGGGTCGTCAAGGGCGTCAACTTCCAGAACCTGCGCGACGCGGGCGACCCGGTCGAGATGGCCAAGGTGTACGACACCGAGGGCGCCGACGAGCTGACGTTCCTGGACATCACCGCCTCGTCCGGCAACCGCGAGACGACGTACGACGTGGTCCGCCGCACCGCCGAGCAGGTGTTCATCCCGCTGACCGTCGGCGGTGGCGTCCGCACGGCCGAGGACGTGGACAAGCTGCTGCGGGCCGGCGCCGACAAGGTGGGCGTCAACACGGCGGCCATCGCCCGCCCGGACCTGATCCGTGAGATCGCCGAGCGCTTCGGCCGGCAGGTGCTGGTGCTGTCCGTGGACGCGCGCCGCACCGAGTCCGGATCCTTCGAGGTGACCACCCATGGCGGCCGCCGTGGCACCGGCATCGACGCCGTCGAGTGGGCGCACCGGGCCGCCGAGCTGGGTGCCGGCGAGATCCTGCTGAACTCCATGGACGCGGACGGCACCAAGGACGGCTACGACCTGGAGATGATCGCGGCCGTGCGCAAGCACGTCACCGTCCCGGTGATCGCCTCGGGCGGCGCGGGCCGGCTGGCGGACTTCCCGCCGGCCGTCGAGGCGGGCGCGGACGCTGTCCTGGCGGCCTCCGTCTTCCACTTCGGCGACCTGCGCATCGGCCAGGTCAAGCAGACGCTGCGGGAGGCGGGACACCCGGTGCGCTGACACTGCGCCGAGTTTCGGCCCCGGTCGCCCTCGGGCAGCCGGGGCCTTCTCGTCGGCGGACAGGAAAGGGAAGTTGCGCAAAATCTGTTGCGCAACTTTTCTTTCCCATTTAGCGTTGCGTGCATGACAGCCAAGGGGAGTCGTCCCATCACGGACGTGGGCACGCTGAAGGCGTTCGCCCACCCGCTGCGGATGAAGCTGTACCGAGCCCTGTGCGTGGCCGACAAGGCGACCGCCTCGCACCTCGCCGACCAGGTCGACGAGGCCGTCTCGCTGGTCAGCTACCACCTGCGCAAGCTCGCCGAGCACGGTCTGATCGAAGAGGCCGAGCCGCAGAGCGGGGACGGCCGGGAACGCTGGTGGCAGCCCGCGTCTGAGGGGGTGAGCATCCGCGACGGAGACTTCCGGGACGCACCCGAGAAGGCGGCCGTGCACCTGGCGGCGACCCGGCTCTTCCACGACCAGCGTGCCGAGATGTACCGCCGCTACCTGGACGAGAGGGCCACCTGGAGCGCCGAGTGGAACGCCGCCGCACCCGACAGCGAGTCCCTGCTGCGCCTCACCGCGGCCGAACTGGACGCACTGCGCCAGGAGCTGATCGCTCTGGTGCGGAAGTACGACGAGAGGGGCCGGTCCGCCGAAGCCGCCGGTGAGACCGAAGGGCGCGAGCACGTCGCGCTGCACGTGTCCGGATTCCCGTTCCGCGTCTGAGAGAGGGCACCGCCGTGACCGTCCTGTCCGACATACCCGCTCGGCAGCTCGAAAAGGCCGCCCACCGCGACCCCAACGTCCTGCGCTGGCTGGGTGCCTACACCTCCTCGATGCTCGGCGACAGCATCTACTACATCGCCCTGTCCTGGGCCGCCGTCCAGGCCGGAACGCCCGCGCAGGCCGGTGTGGTGATGTCTGCCAGCGCGCTGCCGCGGGCCGTGCTGATGCTCGGCGGGGGAGTGCTCGCCGACCGGCTGGGCCCGCGCCGTGTCGTCATCGGCAGCGACGCGGTGCGCTGTGCCGCCGTCCTCGCGGTGGCCGCCCTGCTGTTCCTGACCAGTCCCGGGCTGTGGCCGCTCGCCCTGCTGGCCCTCGTCTTCGGCACCGTCGACGCCGTGTTCATGCCCGCCGTCGGCGCCCTCCCGGCACGGATCACCGGCAAGGACCAGCTGGCCCGGGTCCAGGGCATGCGGGGCCTCGCGATCCGCTTCGCGAACGTCGTCGGGGCCCCGCTCGGTGGCCTCGGCGTGGCGCTCGGCGGCGCGGCGACCGCGTTCACCCTCGCCGGACTGCTCATCGCGGTGTCGGTGCCGCTGCTGGTCTGCGTACGGGTCCGGAAGCTGCCGGCGGACGACCGGACGGGCCCCCGGGAGACGTCCGCCTGGCAGGACCTGCGGGACGGTCTGCGCCACATCCGCCGCCACCGCGTCCTCGCCCCGCTCATGCTGGCCATCGCCCTCGGCGACTTCGGCTTCGTCGGGCCCTTCAACGTCGGCCTGACCCTGCTCGCCGACCGGCGTGGCTGGGGTGCCTCCGGAATGGGCTGGATCCTCGCCGGCTTCGGCGTCGGCGCGGGCGCCGCCTCGCTGCTGCTCACCGTCCGGGGGCGGCTGCCGCGCGCCGGGCTGGTCGCCGGTTACGCCATCCTCGGGGGCTCCGTCGCGATCGGCGCCCTCGCCTTCGTTCCGAGCCTCGCCGGGGCCGTCGGGGTCGCCCTGCTCGTCGGGCTCCTCGCCGGGCTCAGCGGCGCCATGTGCGGAGCCCTGCTCCAGACCCAGGCGGACCCCGCCCACCTCGGCCGGGTCACGGCCGTCTCCGGCCTGGTCAGCCTCGGACTCGCCCCGCTGAGCATGCCGTTCGCGGCCGCCGCGATCGGCACCTGGGGCCTCGGGCCGGTCTACGTCGTCAGCGCCGTCGTCTGCGGCCTCGGCGGGGTCGTCGCCCTGTGCGTCCCGGGACTGCGCCGCGCCGAACTGCCCCGCTGAGACTCAGCCGTGGGCCGGCTTGGGCTGGGTCAGCTGGACCAGGTTGCCGACCGTGTCGTCGATCACGGCCGCGATCACCGGACCCTGCTCCTGGGGCTCGTGGGTGAAGTGCACGCCCAGGTTCACCAGCCGCTTGTACTCCGCCTGGATGTCGTCCACCGAGAAGACGATGCACGGGATCCCGGCCTCGTACAGGGCCCGGCGGTACGGCTCCGCGATGGGGCCGTCGCCGGGCTCCAGCAGCAGCTGGAGATCGTGCTGGGCCCCGCCGGGAGCGCCGACCGTGACGAACAGCGTGCCGCCGCCCAGGTCCAGACGGGTACGGGTCTCGAAGCCGAGGACGTCCGTGTAGAAGGCGTGCGCCTTCGGCACGTCGTCGACGTACACACCGGTCATCGCGACCTTGATCATGAGGTGCCTCTCAGATGCCCAGCTGTTTGGACTCGTGCAGCTTCGCGATGGCGTTCTCGTCGCCGTCCAGCTCTACCTTCGCCGCGCTCTGCCGGCCGAACGCGAACATCAGCAGCTCCGCCGGCTCGCCGGTCACCGTCACCACGGGCGCACCCCGGTGGGCGACGGCCGTCTGGCCGTCCGGGCGCCGCAGGACCAGGCCCGTCGGCACACCCCGGCCCAGCAGGCGGGAGGTGCGCTCCAGCCGGGACCACAGCGACTCCTGGAAGACGGGGTCGAGCTCGCGCGGCGTCCAGTCCGGCTGGGCGCGGCGCACATCCTCCGTGTGGACGTAGAACTCCACGATGTTGGCCGCCTCGTCGATCTGCTTGAGCTGAAAGGGCGAGAAACGCGGCGGGCCGGTCCGGATCAGCTGGATCAGCTCCTCGTACGGCTTCGCGGCGTACTCGGCCATCACCTTCTCCAGCCGCGGCGCGAGCTGCTTGATCAGCGTGCCCCCGGCCGCGTCCGGCCGCCGCTCCCGCACCACCACGTGCGCGGCCAGATCGCGTGTCAGCCACCCCTCGCAGAGGGTCGGGGCCTCCGGACCGGTGGTTTCCAAGAGGTCGGCGAGCAGAAGCCGTTCACGCTGAGCGAAGGTCGACATGCAGTCAGCCTACGACTACGCACAGGGTCCGCCCACCCGTCACCCGGCCACCGCCCCACGACGAGGCGCTGCGCGCCACTCGGCCCGATCAGTGGACCTGGGCCGTGACGGTCCGCGCCGCGCGGCACAATGGCACCCATGACCAGTACGCCTCCGCCCAGCAGCCTGGACGCCGGGATCGCCGCGCGCCTGAAGCGCAGCGCCGACGGGCTCCTCCCGGCCATCGCCCAGCAGTACGACACCGGTGAGGTGCTGATGCTCGGCTGGATGGACGACGAGGCGCTGCATCGCACGCTCACCACCGGCCGCTGCACCTACTGGTCGCGCAGCCGCCAGGAGTACTGGGTCAAGGGCGACACCTCCGGCCACTTCCAGTGGGTCAGGTCCGTCGCCCTGGACTGCGACGCCGACACCCTGCTGGTCAAGGTCGACCAGGTCGGCGCCGCCTGCCACACCGGCGCCCGCACCTGCTTCGACGAGGACGTGCTGCTCAAGGACGCCGATTCCGGCGTGCGGGCACTCGATCAGTAAGGTCAGCCGCCATGGACCTCGAGACCTTCCGCAAGCTCGCCACCGACCGACGCGTCATCCCGGTCACGCGCAAGCTCCTCGCCGACGGCGACACCCCGGTCGCGCTCTACCGCAAGCTCGCCGCCGAACGCCCCGGCACCTTCCTGCTGGAGTCCGCGGAGAACGGCCGCTCCTGGTCCCGCTACTCCTTCGTGGGCGTGCGCTCCGCCGCGACCCTCACCACCCGGGACGGCGAGGCCCACTGGCTCGGTGCCCCGCCCGTCGGCGTCCCCACCGGCGGGGACCCGCTCGCTGCCCTGCGCGCCACCGTCCAGGCCCTGCACACCCCGCACCAGGAGGGCATGCCGCCCTTCACCGGCGGCCTGGTCGGCTACCTCGGCTACGACATCGTCCGCCGTCTGGAGAAGATCGGCCCCGGCGAGCGCGACGACCTGAAGCTGCCCGAGCTGACCATGCTCCTCACCAGTGACCTCGCCGTCATGGACCACTGGGAGGGCTCGGTCCTGCTGATCGCCAACGCGATCAACCACAACGACCTCGACACCGGGGTGGACGAGGCCTACGCCGACGCCGTGGCCCGCCTCGACGCCATGGAGGCCGACCTGTCCCGGGCGGTCGCCCAGCCCCCGGCCGTCCTGCCGCCCTCCGAACTGCCCGAGTACACCGCCCTGTGGGGCGGCCCCGACTTCCAGGCGGCCGTGGAGGACGTCAAGGAGCGCATCCGCGCGGGCGAGGCCTTCCAGGTCGTGCCCTCCCAGCGCTTCGAGACCCCGTGCACGGCGAGCGCGCTGGACGTCTACCGGGTCCTGCGGGCCACCAACCCGTCCCCGTACATGTACCTGTTCCGCTTCGACGGGTTCGACGTCGTCGGCTCCTCCCCGGAGGCGCTGGTCAAGGTCGAGGACGGGCGCGCGATGGTCCACCCCATCGCCGGCACCCGGCACCGCGGCGCCACCCCGCAGGAGGACCAGGCCCTCGCCGAGGAGCTGCTCGCCGACCCCAAGGAGCGCGCCGAGCACCTGATGCTCGTCGACCTCGGCCGCAACGACCTCGGCCGGGTCTGCGAGCCCGGCTCGGTGGAGGTCGTGGACTTCATGTCCATCGAGCGCTACTCGCACGTCATGCACATCGTCTCCACGGTCACCGGCCGGGTCGCCCAGGGCCGTACGGCCTTCGACGTGCTGACCGCCTGCTTCCCGGCGGGCACCCTGTCCGGCGCCCCCAAGCCCCGGGCCATGCAGATCATCGACGAACTCGAGCCGTCCCGGCGCGGCCTGTACGGCGGCTGCGTCGGCTACCTCGACTTCGCCGGCGACTCCGACACGGCCATCGCCATCCGCACCGCCCTGCTCCGGGACGGCACGGCCTATGTGCAGGCCGGCGCGGGCATCGTCGCCGACTCCGACCCCGTCGCCGAGGACCAGGAGTGCCGCAACAAGGCCGCCGCGGTGCTGCGGGCCGTCCACACGGCGAACCGTCTCGGACGGTAGCGACCGGTCGGCGGAACACGGTGGAGAGCGTCACATGTGAACCCCCGGGTGACGGTTCGCCCGGGGTTCAGGCGATAGTGGACCACGTGACTGCCCTACCTCACCCCCGTTCCGAAGCCGCCGCGCCCGCCCGCTCCGGCCGGCGGAGCCTCGCCGTGGCCCTGCTGTTCGGTGCCCTCGGCGCGGCCGTGGCGCTGCTCGCGACCCGGCAGCGCTGGGCGGAGGGCACCGCCACGGTGGCCGGCGGCGCGTTCCCGCTGACCGCCAAGGGCAGCGACGTCACGGGCGTCCCCGCGGCCCTCGCCATAGTGGGCCTCGCCGCGCTCGTCGCCGTCTTCGCCGTCCGCGGGGCGGGCCGGCTCGCCGTCGCCGCGGTGCTCGCGCTCTCCGGCGCGGGCATCGTCGCCGCCGCCCTCGTCGGGGCGTCCGACGGCTCCGCGCTGGACGAGAAGGCCGCGCAGACCACCGGAGACACCTCGGCCTCGGTCGCCGCGCTCAGCCACACCGGCTGGCCGTACGTCGCGGCCGTCGGCGGCGTCCTGATCCTGCTCGCCGGGCTGCTCGCCCTGCGCTACGGCAGCCGGTGGCCGGCCATGTCCGGCCGCTACGAGCGCGGGGCCGAGCGCCCGCGGCGCAAGGCGCGCCCGGTGGACCCCGAGCGTCCCGAGGAGATCTGGAAGGCCCTGGACCGGGGTGAGGACCCGACCGGCGCCTGAGCGGTAGACCCCCTGGCGGTCGCCGGATGTGGCGAACCAGACGCCACCCCAGCGTCCGGCACGCGTGTACGTACGGGACAATGGACGAAGAGCGTCCGGCTCGGACTAGGACACACAGCAACGAGGAGCAAGTCATGGCGGGCAGCAGTCACGGTCACACCCCGGCCGCCTGGACCGGCGTCACCATCGCCTTCATCGGATTCTGCGTCGCGGGCGCCTTCATGGTGATGGCCCAGCCCGTCGGCTTCTGGGCCGGCATGGCGATCGTGGTCCTCGGTGGCGTCGTGGGCTCCGCCATGCGTGCCATGGGCCTCGGCCAGCCGAAGCAGCAGGCGCACGCCGTCGTGCACGCGACCCCCGCCGCGACCCGCGAGCCGGTCGGCGCCGAGAGCTGAGCACCACCGCTTCCCGCGAGGGGCGGCCCTAACCCCAGGAGGGTACGGGCCGCCCCTCGCGCGTGTCGGGGCCCGGCCGGCGTCCGTCGCCGGCGGCGCCGCGGGGCCGGTGCGTGTCAGCGCCGCCGAGCCCGCCCCTCGCGCGCGTGCGCGGGGCGTACGGGGCAGAATGCATGGCGTGAACGCCGACAGCCGCAGCGCCCCGCGCACCAGCCCGCCGCCCGCCCTGTGGGGCCGGCTCGCCCTGCCGGCCGGACTGCTCGCCGCCGTCGCAGGGGCCTTCGCCTACGTCGGCACGGTCGACCCGAACGAGCCCGGCCACTACCCGGTGTGCCCCCTGTACCGGCTCACCGGCCTGTACTGCCCCGGCTGCGGCGGACTGCGCAGCGCGCACGCCTTCGTCCACGGCGACTTCCTCGCCGCCCTGCACGACAACGTGCTGGGCGTGGCCGCCTACCTCGGCTTCGTGGTGCTGTGGACCGTCTGGGTGGTCCGTGCGGTGCGCGGCCGGCCGCTGCGGATCGAACTCGGGCGGGTGCAGATGTGGGGCGTCGGCGCGTTGCTGCTGGTCTTCACCGTGGTCCGGAACCTGCCGGGCGGCGGCTGGCTGCACCCCTAGACCCGGCTCCCGGACCCGGCCGCGGAATGTCCAGGTGGTGGGACCGGTATAGATCGGATGCAGGGCCATCGTGGACCTGCGGATACCATCAAAGTGACCAAGGGTTTTCAGAACCCGAAGGAACAACCGTCTGAAAGGGGGCCGCTCGCGTGAGTGTGCTCGACGAGATCATCGACGGAGTCCGTGCCGACCTCGCGGAGCGGCAGGCGCGCGTCAGCCTCGACGAGCTCAAGGAGCGTGCGGCGAAGGCCCCCGCCGCCAAGGACGGGGTGGCCGCGCTCAAGGGCGAGGGCGTCAAGGTGATCTGCGAGGTCAAGCGCTCCAGCCCCTCCAAGGGCGCGCTGGCCGCGATCGCCGACCCGGCCGGGCTCGCGGCGGACTACGAGGCGGGCGGTGCCGCCGTCATCTCCGTCCTCACCGAACAGCGCCGCTTCGGCGGCTCGCTTGCCGACCTGGAGGCCGTCCGCGCGCGCGTGGACATCCCGGTCCTGCGCAAGGACTTCATCGTCACGTCGTACCAGCTGTGGGAGGCCCGGGCGTACGGCGCCGACCTCGCGCTGCTGATCGTGGCCGCCCTGGAGCAGCCGGCTCTCGAGTCGCTGATCGAGCGTGCCGTCTCCATCGGCCTCACCCCGCTCGTCGAGGTGCACGACGAGGAGGAGGTCGAGCGGGCCGTGGCCGCCGGCGCCAGGATCATCGGCGTCAACGCGCGCAACCTGAAGACCCTGGAGGTCGACCGCGGCACCTTCGAGCGGGTGGCCCCGGAGATCCCCGACAGCATCGTCAAGGTCGCCGAGTCCGGTGTGCGCGGGCCGCACGACCTGATCGCGTACGCCAACGCCGGTGCCGACGCGGTCCTGGTGGGCGAGTCCCTGGTCACCGGCAAGGACCCGAAGACGGCTGTCTCCGACCTGGTCGCGGCGGGCGAGCACCCCGCGCTGCGACACGGCCGAAGCTGATCAACGACTAGGCTTGCCGCGATGACTCCGACCACACCCGCCACGGCCATGGACCGGTACGCCCGCCTCGCGCGCGGCTGCCGCCCGCGTGGTTGCCGCGCGCCCGCCCGCAGGGTGCACGGCCGGCGGGTGCGGTACGTCATCGGCGACGAGCCCGGGCAGGTCAACGGCATGCGATGGCAGCGCCCCCTCGGGGGCGCGGGGCAGTGCCCGAACACGCGGCTTCGCCGCGTGGGCGCGACCAGCCACTGACGGCCGGCACTCGACCGGCGAAACCCCGCCCCCACGGCGACCAGTGCTGTTCACACACCACTCCACTCACCGTGAGGATTCCGCATGCCCAGCGAGTTCTTCATCCCTGACCCCACCGGCCAGGTGCCCAGCGGCGAAGGCTACTTCGGCGCGTTCGGCGGCAAGTTCATCCCGGAGGCCCTCGTCGCCGCCGTGGACGAGGTCGCCGTCGAGTACGAGAAGGCGAAGCACGACCCCGAGTTCGCCCGCGAGCTCGACGACCTGCTCGTCAACTACACCGGCCGCCCCAGCTCCCTCACCGAGGTGCCGCGGTTCGCCGAACACGCCGGTGGCGCCCGGGTGTTCCTCAAGCGGGAAGACCTGAACCACACCGGCTCCCACAAGATCAACAACGTTCTCGGCCAGGCCCTGCTCACCAAGCGCATGGGCAAGACCCGTGTCATCGCGGAGACCGGCGCCGGCCAGCACGGCGTCGCGACGGCCACCGCCTGCGCCCTGTTCGGCCTCGACTGCACCATCTACATGGGCGAGATCGACACCCAGCGCCAGGCCCTCAACGTGGCCCGTATGCGCATGCTCGGCGCCGAGGTCGTTGCCGTGAAGTCCGGCAGCCGCACGCTGAAGGACGCCATCAACGAGGCGTTCCGGGACTGGGTCGCCAACGTCGACCGCACCCACTACCTGTTCGGTACGGTCGCCGGTCCGCACCCCTTCCCGGCCATGGTCCGCGACTTCCACCGGGTGATCGGCGTGGAGGCGCGGCGGCAGCTCCTGGAGCGCGCCGGCCGTCTCCCCGACGCCGCCGTCGCCTGCGTCGGCGGCGGTTCCAACGCCATCGGCCTCTTCCACGCCTTCATCCCCGACGAGGGCGTCCGTCTGATCGGCTGCGAGCCGGCCGGGCACGGCGTGGAGACCGGCGAGCACGCGGCCACCCTGACCGCGGGCGAGCCCGGCATCCTGCACGGCTCCCGCTCCTACGTCCTGCAGGACGACGAGGGCCAGATCACCGAGCCGTACTCGATCTCGGCCGGTCTGGACTACCCGGGCGTCGGCCCGGAGCACTCCTACCTGCGTGACAGCGGCCGCGGCGAGTACCGCGCGATCACCGACGACGCCGCCATGCAGGCCCTGCGCCTGCTGTCGCGGACCGAGGGCATCATCCCGGCCATCGAGAGCGCCCACGCCCTCGCCGGTGCCCTGGAGGTCGGCAAGGAGCTGGGCAAGGACGGGCTGATCGTGGTCAACCTGTCCGGCCGAGGCGACAAGGACATGGACACTGCGGCGCGCTACTTCGGCCTCTACGAGACCGACGCCGAGGTGGCCGCCAACGAAGCCGACACCGCCGAGATCGAGGGGGACGCCAAGTGAGCGGCAACATCCAGCTTCTGAACGACACCCTCGCCGCCGCCAGGGCGGAAGGGCGCGCCGCCCTCATCGCCTATCTCCCGGCCGGCTTCCCGACCGTGGACGGCGGCATCGAGGCGATCAAGGCCGTCTTCGACGGCGGCGCCGACATCGTCGAGGTCGGCCTGCCGCACAGCGACCCGGTCCTCGACGGTCCGGTCATCCAGACCGCCGACGACATCGCCCTGCGCGGCGGCGTCAGGATCGCGGACGTCATGCGGACGGTCCGGGAGGCGCACGAGGCGACCGGCAAGCCGGTGCTCGTCATGACCTACTGGAACCCCATCGACCGCTACGGCGTCGAGCGCTTCACCGCCGAGCTGGCTGAGGCGGGCGGCGCGGGCTGCATCCTGCCCGACCTGCCGGTCCAGGAGTCGGGCCTGTGGAGGGAGCACGCGGAGAAGCACGGCCTCGCCACCGTCTTCGTCGTCGCCCCGAGCAGCAAGGACGAGCGGCTCGCCCAGATCACCGCGGCGGGCAGCGGCTTCGTCTACGCGGCCTCGCTGATGGGTGTCACCGGCACCCGTGAGTCGGTCGGCGCCCAGGCCCACGACCTGGTCGAGCGCACCCGGGCGACCGGCAGCCCGCTGCCGGTGTGCGTCGGGCTCGGCGTCTCCAACGCGGTCCAGGCCGCAGAGGTCGCCGGCTTCGCCGACGGCGTCATCGTCGGCTCGGCGTTCGTGAAGCAGATGCTGGACGCCCCGGACCACGCCTCCGGCATCGAGGCGGTGCGCGGGCTCGCCGGTGACCTGGCGAAGGGCGTCCGCCGACAGGCATAACCGTCTGTAACGGAAGATTCGGTCACTCGAACGAGTGGACCTCAGGCCGGGGAGGCGCGCTGCGCCTCCCCGGTTCGTTCTGGGGGTGTGAGCGAGAAGAACCGTGACGGAAAGCGCACCGCCCGGGAGCGGCTGGCGGTCGAGCGCGAGAAGCAGAAGTCCGCGGAGAAGCGACGGCGCGCACTGATCGTGGGCGCGAGCGTCGTCTGCGTCCTGGGACTCGCGGCGGTGATCGGCGTGATCGCCGCCAACTCGGGCAAGAAGAAGTCCGCCAGCGCGGGGCCGGTCGTGGCGCCCTCCGGCGCGCAGGGCAAGGACAGCCTCGCGATCCCGGTCGGCAAGGACGGCGCCAAGGCGACGCTCACGGTCTGGGAGGACTTCCGCTGCCCGGCCTGCCAGGCCTTCGAGACGATGTACCGGCCCACGCTCCACGAGCTCACCGACGCGGGCAAGCTCAGAGTCGAGTACCACCTGGTCCGGCTGATCGACGGCAACCTCGGCGGCACCGGCTCCCTGCGCGCCGCCAACGCGGCGGCCTGCGCCCAGGACGCCGGAAAGTTCCGCGACTACCACGACGTGCTGTACGCGAACCAGCCGAAGGAGACCGACGACGCCTTCGCGGACAACGCCAAGCTGATCCAGCTGGCCGGCAAGGTGAACGGCCTCGACACCCCCGCGTTCCAGAAGTGCGTCAAGGAAGGCACCCACGACAGCTGGGTGAACCAGTCCCACAAGGCATTCCAGACCGGCGGTTTCAGCAGCACGCCCACCGTCCTGCTCGACGGCAAGAACATCTACGCGGACCAGACGCTGACCCCGGCGAAGCTCAAGCAGATGGTGGAGGACGCGAACCGCGGGTAAGCGTGTTTCTCACGTGCCCGTTATGGACCCGTAGCCGGGCTGCCTGCCGTCCTCGCCGCCCGGCACGGTAGCGTCGACCTTGCCATGGAACTTGCCTACATTCCCAGCCCGTCGCGCGGGGTCTGGAACCTCGGTCCGATCCCGCTGCGCGCTTACGCCTTCTGCATCATCATCGGTGTCTTCGTCGCCGTCTGGCTCGGCAACAAGCGCTGGATCGCCCGGGGCGGGCGAGCCGGCACGGTCGCCGACATCGCGGTCTGGGCCGTTCCCTTCGGCCTCGTCGGAGGCCGGCTCTACCACGTGATCACGGACTACGAGCTGTACTTCAGCCCGGGCCGGAACTGGGTGGACGCCTTCAAGGTGTGGGAGGGCGGCCTCGGCATCTGGGGCGCGATCGCGCTCGGCGCCGTGGGCGCGTGGATCGGCTGCCGGCGCCGGGGCATCCCGCTGCCCGCCTACGCCGACGCCATCGCCCCCGGCATCGCCTTCGCTCAGGCCATCGGCCGTTGGGGCAACTGGTTCAACCAGGAGCTGTACGGACGCGAGACCCATGTGCCGTGGGCGCTGCACATCACCTCCTCCGAGGGCGGCCGGGTGCCGGGCTACTACCACCCGACCTTCCTCTACGAGTCCCTGTGGTGCATCGGCGTCGCCCTCCTGGTCATCTGGGCCGACCGCCGCTTCCAGCTGGGCCACGGCCGGGCCTTCGCCCTGTACGTCGCCGCGTACTGCGTGGGCCGCGGCTGGATCGAATACATGCGCGTCGACGACGCCCACCACATCCTGGGCCTCCGCCTCAACGACTGGACCGCGATCATCGTGTTCCTGCTGGCGGTGACGTACATCGTGGTGTCGGCGAAGAAGCGGCCGGGCCGTGAGGCGGTGGTGGAACCGGGTGCCTCCGACGGTCCGTCCGAGGACGCCGCAGGTGCCGAGGCCGAAGCCGTCGGCGCGGAGGCCGACACCGAGGCGGACGCCGAGGTCGAGGACAAGGCCGAGCCGGATGCCGTGGAGGCGAAGGACGAGCCGGAGTCGGCGAAGAAGAGCTGACGTCCGGTCGTACGACTGGTTGTACGGCGTCGAGGGCGCCCGGAATCTTCCGGGCGCCCTCGACGCGTGCGCAGGGAGGTTCAGTGCCTCCGCCCCAACGACAGAGTCCGCTGCGCCGCGGCCACCACCGCAGCGTCGACGAAGCGGCCGTCGGGCAGGGCCTGGGCGCCCTCGTTCGTCGCCGCGGCCTTGATGATCGTTTCCGCTGCCTCGATCTCCGCGGACGTCGGGAGATACGCCCGCTCGATCACCGGCAGCTGCCGTGGGTGGATCGCCGCGCGGCCCAGGAAACCGAGGGTGCGGCCGCGGGCGCAGGAGGCGGCCAGCCCGTCCAGGTCGCGGATGTCGGGGTGGACGGACTGGGCCGGCGGTGCCAGGCCGGCCGCGCGGGCGGCGACGACCACCCGGGAGCGGGGCCAGTCGAGGCCCGCGTCGGCCCGTACGCCCAGGTCGGCCCGGAGGTCGGCCTCGCCGAGGGAGACGCCCCGCAGGGACGGGTGAGCGGTGGCGATGGCGTACGCGTGCTCGATGCCGAGGGCCGACTCCAGGAGGGCGTACAGGGGGACCGGAGTGGCCACGGCGACCTGCCTGATCTCGCCCGGGGACGTCACCTTCGGCAGTCGTAGCCCGGACAGGCCCGGCAGCGTGGCCAGCGCCGTCAGGTCGGCGGCCGCCCAGGGGCCGTCGAGGGCGTTGACACGGACGTGGACCGGGACGGGCTGCGGCTCGCGGAGGCGCTCGGTCGTGGCCGCGCGGGCGTAGTCCTTGCGGTCGGGGGCGACCGCGTCCTCCAGGTCGATCACCACCACGTCGGCACCCGCGGCCAGCGCCTTGGCCACGACGTGCGGGCGGTCGCCGGGCACGTAGAGCCAGGTCAGCGGGAACGGCGTCACAGGGCGCCCTCCTCGCGCAGGGCGCGCAGCTCGGCCGGGGTCAGTCCCAGCTCGGTGAGCACCGCGTCCGTGTCGGCGCCGTGCGGGCGGCCGGCCCAGCGGATCGCGCCGGGCGTGGCGGACAGCCGGAAGAGCACGTTCTGCATGCGCAGCGGGCCCAGCTCCGGGTCGGCGACGGTGGTGACCGTGTCCAGGGCCTGGTACTGGGGGTCTTCGAGAACGTCCCGGGCGTCCTGGACCGGGGCCACCGCCGCGTCCGCCTTCTCGAAGGCCGCGAGCACCTCGGCGCGGTTGCGGGCCGCGATCCAGGAGCCCACCGCCTCGTCCAGGACGTCGGCGTGCGCGGCCCGGTCCGTGCCCGTGGCGAACCACGGCTCCTCGATCAGCTCCGGACGGCCCACCAGCCGCAGCACCCGCTCCGCCACCGACTGCGCGGAGGTGGAGACGGCGACCCAGCGGCCGTCGGCGGTGCGGTAGGTGTTGCGCGGGGCGTTGTTCGCGGACCGGTTGCCGGTGCGTTCCTGGACGTAGCCGAGCTGGTCGTACCAGGTGGGCTGGGGGCCGAGGACGGCGAGGATCGGCTCGATGATCGCCATGTCCACGACCTGCCCCTCGCCGGTCCGGTCCCGCGCGGCCAGGGCCGTCAGCACGGAGTACGCCGTGGTCAGGCCCGCGACCGAGTCCGCGAGCCCGAACGGCGGGAGCGTCGGCGGTGCGTCCGGTTCGCCGGTGAGGGCCGCGAAGCCGCTCAGCGCCTCGGCGAGGGTGCCGAAGCCGGGCCGGTGCGCGGACGGACCGAACTGCCCGAAGGCCGTGACCCGGGTGAGGATCAGCCGCGGGTTGGCGGCGGACAGCTCCGCCCAGCCCAGATCCCACTTCTCCAGGGTGCCGGGGCGGAAGTTCTCGATCACCACGTCGGCGGTGGCGGCGAGCCGGAGCAGGGTCGCGCGGCCGCCGGGCTTGGACAGGTCGAGGGTGATGGTGCGCTTGTTGCGGCCGAGCACCTTCCACCACAGGCCGACGCCGTGCTTGGCCGGGCCGTGCCCCCGGGACGGGTCGGGGCGGCCGGGATGTTCCACCTTGATCACCTCGGCGCCGAAGTCGCCGAGCAGGGTCGCGGCCATGGGGCCGGCGAAGAGGGTGGCCAGATCGAGGACCCGCAGGCCGTGCAGGGGCTGGATCCGCGGGGCCGTACTCGCACTCGTCGTCGTGGCTGTCGTCGTACTCATGCTCATGCCGTGCACTGGGCGTCGATCTCCGGGCGGTACGGCATCGACGCCGACGCACCCTCCCGCTGCACGGACAGGGCCGCGGCGGCGGCCGCCCAGGACAGGGCCTCCCGCACCGGCTTCTCCTCGGTGAGGGCCACCGCGAGCGCGCCGATGAAGGTGTCGCCCGCCCCTGTGGAGTCCACGGCCTTCACCTCGGGTGCGGGCACCACCAGGGGTTCGGCGCCCCGCGCCAGGTACAGGCTGCCGGTCGCGCCCAGGGTGACGACGACCTCCGGGACCAGGTCGAGCAGAGCGGCGGCCGCCTCCCGCGGGTCGGTGCGGCCGGTGAGGGTGACGGCCTCGTACTCGTTGGGGGCCAGCAGGTCGGTCGCGGCGAGGAGTTCGGGCGGGAGCGGCTGGGCGGGGGCCGGGGTGAGGATGGTACGGACACCGTGCCGGCGGGCCGCCTGCGCACCCGCGACGACCGCGGCCAGCGGGATCTCCAGCTGGAGCAGCAGGGCGTCGACGGAGGCGAGCACGCCCTCGTCGCCGGGCGCGAGGTGGTCGACGGTGCCGTTCGCGCCGGGGATGACGACGATGGAGTTGCCGCCCTCGTCGTCCACCACGATGTGCGCGGTGCCGGACGGTCCCTCGACCGTGCGCAGGAAGTCGCTGTCCACACCGGAGTGTTCGAGGGTGTCGCGCAGGCGCACCCCGAAGGCGTCGTTGCCGACCGCGCCGATCATGGAGACCGTGGCGCCGGCGCGGGCCGCGGCGATCGCCTGGTTGGCGCCCTTGCCGCCGGGGATCGTGCGGAACTCCCGTCCCGTCACGGTCTCGCCGCGCTGCGGAGCCTTGGTGACGTAGGTGACGAGGTCCATGTTGGTGCTGCCGAGGACGGCGATGTGGGTCATGGTCGGGTCGCCTCCAGGTGCGTGAGGTGGGCGAGGGTGTCGAAGCCGGTGCCGTCGAAGTGGGCGACGGAGCTGGCGAGCCGGTTCTTCAGCGGGGCCCGCCAGCGCTCGGGGAGCGCCCCCGGGGCGCCGGCGAGGAGGCCGGCGACGCTGCCGGCGGTCGCTCCGTTGGAGTCGGTGTCCCAGCCGCCGGACACCGCACGGCACACGGAGCCGGTGAAGTCGCCGTCCGCGTGGGTGAGGGCGGCGACGATCAGCGCGGTGTTGGGGATGGCGTGGACCCAGTGGTGGGTCGCGGAGTAGGCGGCGTGGAGTTCGTCCACGACGTCGTCGAAGTCCCTGTGCTTCCCGGCCGTCCGCAGGGCGTGGCCGATCGCGTGTGCCAGGCGCGAGCGGGGTGGGACCACGCTGCGGCCGGTGCGCAGACAGGCGTGGATGTCGTGGGTGCCGGTGGCAGCCGCCGCGAGGGTGGCGGCCGTGAACATCGCCGCGTAGACGCCGTTGGCGGTGTGGGTGAGGCGCGCGTCGCGGTGGGCCTGCTCGGCGGCGGCCGCGGGGTCGCCCGGGTTCGTCCAGCCGTGCACGTCGGCGCGGATCAGGGCGCCGATCCACTCACGGAACGGGTTGCGGTGGCGGGCGGTGTGCGGGGGCTCGATGCCGGTCAGGAGGTTGCGCAACGCGATGCGCTCGGCGGTGAAGGTGCGGCCGGGCGGGAGTTCGTCGAGCCAGAGCCGCGCCACGTCGGCGGTGGTGAAGGTCCTTCCGTGGCGCCTGAGCAGGAGCAGGTTGAGGAGGGGGTAGTTGAGGTCGTCGTCCTCGGGCATGCCGTCGATGTTCTCGGCGAGGCAGCTCGCGGCGGAGCGGCGGTTCCAGGGGTACTGCGCGAGCAGGTCTTCGGGGACGCCCTTCGCGGTGAACCAGGTGGACAGGGGCCAGTTGCCGGCGGACCGGGCGAGGGCGCGGATGCCGCCCAGGGGGAGCTTCTCGACGGGTTTGCCGAGCAGACAGCCGATGGCCCGGCCCAGCCAGGACGCTTCGAGGGCGAGGGGGGTGAGAGCGGGCGCGGGGCGTCCGGAGGGTTCGGGCCAGTCGGGGCACAGCGCCTTGACGCGGGCCAGGTCCGTCGGCTCGTCGTCGGCCAGCCTGCCGGGCAGGTCGGCGAGTTCGTCCAGCAGGTCCTCCGCCAGCAGCCGTAGGTACCGCGACGCCGGCCGCGGTGAGGCTCCCGCGCGCTCCGGCGGCTCCAGACCTCCCGCGGCGCGCCATCTCGCCTCGATCCGCGACGGTTCCCGGCCGTCCAGACGGGCCTGGCAAAGTTCGTGGCCCAGGAGGTCCTCCGGCTGGACCCAGGTCAGGCGGAGCATGCCGAGCCTCCGAGCGCCGCGAAGGCCCGCTCGTGTGCACGCCGGCGGCGCACGTCCCGTGCGAAGACCTCGCGGGTGACCGCGGCCAGGGTGCGGGCCGGCTCCCACAGGTCCAGGCGGCTCGCCTCCGCCACCGTCTTCGCCCAGTCCTCGGGGACCGGTGAGCCCAGGGCGCCCGCGAGCGCGCCGGCCATCGTGGCGGTCGAGTCGCAGTCGCGGCCGTAGTTGACGGCGCCCAGGACCGCCCGGCGGTAGTCGCCGCCGGCGACCAGCAACATGCCGAGGGCGATGGGGAGTTCCTCGATGGAGTGCAGCCGGGAGGGCCGGCGGGCGCCGAGCGAGGGGGCGCGGTAGTCGGGGCCGACCGTGTCGTACGGGGCGACCGCCTCCCGGAGGGGGACCAGGGCCGACTCGAAGTCGCCGTGGCCGCACGCCACTTCGCAGACCTTCTCGATCGCCGTGCGCGTGCCGTCCTTCGCCAGGGACAGACAGGCGCTCACCACGGAGTCCGGGGTCGCGCCCGGTGCCGTGGCGGCGGCGACCGCCGCGGCGAAGACCGCGGCGGCCTCACGGCCGTACGACGACTGGTGCGCACCCGCGACGTCCAGCGCCTCGGCGTAGGCCCCGGCCGGGTCGGCCGCGTTGACCAGGCCGACGGGGGCCATGTACATCGCCGCACCGCAGTTGACGATGTTGCCGACGCCCGCTTCCCGCGGGTCCACATGGCCGTAGGCCAGCCGTGCCACGAGCCACTTCTCGGCGAGGAAGACGCGGTGCAGCGGCAGCGCCTCGGCCTCCAGCTCCGGGATCCAGCGCGGGTTGGTCATCAGGTCCGGGACCAGGTGGTCGGCGACGGCGTACGCGTCGAGGTGGTCGCGGACCCGGGCGTAGACCCTGACCAGTGCGTGGGTCATCAAAGTGTCGTCGGTGACGTGGCCGTCGCCCTTGTGGTACGGCGCGATGGGACGTGCCGTGCGCCAGTCGTCGCCGTGCCAGGGGCCGACGATGCCGTGGACCCGGCCGCCGTGGCGGTCGGTGATCTGGTCGGGGGAGTAGCCCTCGACGGGGCCGCCGAGCGCGTCACCGACGGCGGCTCCGACCAGGGCGCCGGTGATCCGCTCGTCCAGACCGGGCCCGCGGTTTTCTTCTCCTATGGGCGTCATGCCCCGAATCATCCTCCTGGTCGGGCCCGTTGTGCGGCTTCCAGGAGTCCGGCGAGTTCCACCAGGTCGGTGCCGGTGAGGCGGGGGAGCGCGCAGCCGGAGAGGACGCGGCAGGCGTCGCGCCAGCCGGCCGGGACGGCCGCGCCGCCGCCCAGGGCGCCGGTGAGCGCACCCGCGAGGGCGGGGGCGGAGTCGGCGACCCGGGACAGACAGGCGGCGGCGGGGACGGCCTCGGCGAGACGGCCCCGGGCGGCCGTGGCGAGGGCCAGGGCGACGGGGACGGTCTCGGCGGCGGCGATGCCGTAGCTGTAGACGTGGTCGACGATCTGGTGTTCGAGGAGGGGGACCAGGGCGAAAGCCGACTCGCTGTCCTCGGCCAGGGCGAGGGCGTGGCGGGTGTTGCGGCCGATCTCCGTCGCCGCGGGAAGCTCGGCGAGCGCGGCCGTCACACAGGTGTCCGGGTCCGCTCCGGCGAGGGCGAGCGAGAGGGCCGCCGCCATCGCGCGGGCGCCGTGCACGCCGTCGCCGTCCTGGGTGTAGCGGGCGTCGAACTCGGCCAGGCCGGCGGCGCGTTGGGGGTCGCCGGGATGGGCCACCGCGAGGACGCAGGCGCGGACGCAGGCGGCGTCGTCGAAGTAGTGCGGGTTGTCGTGGCCGGTGGCGGGCGGGCGCAGGCCGGCGGCGAGATTGCCGAGGCCGGCGCGGACCGAGATACGGGCGCGCAGGGGCAGTACGGCGGACTCGATCTCGGGGGCGCGGTCCGCCGCCGCGGCGACCTCGGCGGCCACGGCGGTCCAGGTGAGGTCGATGGCGGCGCGCATACGGCGTTCCCGGCTGAGGTCGCCCAGCACGTCGTCGTCGCCCGCCCGCAGGACCGCCTCCGCGGCGAACGCCGCCCACTCGGCGTCGTCGGAGGGGCCGAGACGGAGGGGTTCCGGCGGCTGGTTGAGTGCGATCGGCACGGGCAGGGTGGTGGTGGCGTTCTGCTCGGCGAAGGTGTCCAGCTCGCGGGTCAGACGGCGGGTCCACTCGGGCATCCGGGCGGCCCGGTGCCGGGCGGCGGGCCAGCCGGCGGCGTCTCCCGCGGCGAGGCCGAGCAGCAGTCCCTCGATGCGGCGCGTCATGACACCCGCTCGCTGTCCTGGAGGGCGCCGGCGGGGGCGGGGACCAGCAGCTCCGCCACGTCCAGGACGTGATGGCCGGTCATGGAGGGCAGACAGCGGCCCCGTACCGGACCGATGGCCGATGCCCACTCCGGGGGGATCGCCGAGACACCCTGGGTCGCGCCCGACAGGGCGCCCGCCACCGCGGCCGTCGTGTCCGCGTCGCGGCCCATGTTGACCGCCGTGAGGACCGCCTCCCGGAAGTCGCCGTCCGCCGCCGCGTACGCGCCGAAGGCGAGGGCGACCGCTTCGGGGGCCAGGTCGGTCCAGGGGTAGCCGCCGATGACCACCGCGGAGCGGACCGCGCGTTCGCCGCGGTGGGCCACGGTCACCGCGCGCCGCAGCGAGCGGGCCGTCCAGGAGTCCTCGGGTACGACGGCGAGCGCCGAGGCGATCACCACCGCGGGCGAGGCACCCGCCATCGCCGCCGCCACTCCCGCCGCGACCGCCTGGCCGCCGTAGATGCCCTCGCCCTCGTGGCTGACCTGGCCGTCGATCGCCACCAGACGGGCCGCTTCGGCCGGACGGCCCGCCGCGAAGACGCCGAAGGGGGCCGCCCGCATCGCCAGGCCGTCGCTCCAGGCGTGCCGGTGCTGCGCGGAGATGGGCGCAGCGAGGCCGCGGCGGAGGTTCTCCAGCGTGCCCCGCTCGCTGAAGCCCGCACCGCGGAAGGAGCCCTCGGCCCGGTCGGCGATCCACTCGTGCCAGGCGGCCTCGACGTGGGCGGGGGTGAGTGCCGAGCCGTGCCGGGCCAGCAGCAGCCCCGAGAAGATCGCGTACTCGGTGTCGTCCGTGCCGCACGGCTCCTCGGTGACGTATCCCGTGATGCGGCCCCAGCGGGCGCGGATCTCGGAGGGCTTCAGGTTCTCCGCGGGCGCCCCCAGCGCGTCTCCGACGGCCAGGCCGAGCAGGGCGCCGCGGGCCCGTTCGCGCAGTCCGGTGGCGTCCCCGGGCGCCGGGGCCGGGGGAGTGCAGGCGATCGATGCCATGGGCGGCCTCTCCTTCACGCGACCACGACGGGGCCTCAGCGGGGCCGTGCCGGGGCCTCAAGGGGGTCACGGGGACCTTTGCGGATGTCTCCCACGGGAGGCGTGCGGGTGAGCCTCAGCGGGCGCCGTGTCACCCGGTCGGTATCTGAGCAATGAACCGCACAGATGAGCGATTGATGGAAAAACCGCAGGTTAGCCCAGCCTTTCCTTGCTGGCGGCGATGAAATTATGGGCGTACGTTCGGTATTGTCGAAAAGTAGAACTCATCCAAAGTTAGCTTTGGCTAATCTTCCTGGGGGACCCGCATGGCGATCATCGAGACCGAGGCGGCGCTGCACGAGGCGCACCGCGACAACCACACGCACCGGGATGTGAACGGCGGTTGGCTGCGCCCCGCCGTCTTCGGTGCCATGGACGGCCTGGTCTCCAACCTCGCCCTGCTGACCGGTGTCGCCGGCGGTTCCGCCGGTCACCAGACGATCGTCATCACCGGGCTCGCGGGCCTCGCCGCCGGTGCCTTCTCCATGGCGGCCGGTGAGTACACCTCCGTCGCCTCCCAGCGTGAGCTCGTCGAGGCCGAACTCGATGTCGAGCGGCGTGAGCTGCGCAAGCACCCACAGGACGAGGAAGCCGAGCTGGCGGCGCTCTACGTGGCCCGCGGGGTGGAGCCGGAACTGGCCCGTGAGGTCGCCCGGCAGCTGTCCGAGGACCCCGAGCAGGCCCTGGAGATCCATGCCCGCGAGGAGCTGGGCATCGACCCCGGTGACCTGCCGTCGCCGCTGGTCGCGGCCGTGTCGTCCTTCGGTTCGTTCGCGCTCGGCGCCCTGCTGCCCGTGCTGCCCTTCCTGCTGGGTGCGACGGCCCTCTGGCCGGCCGTGCTCCTCGCGCTCGCCGGGCTCTTCGGCTGCGGTGCCGTGGTGGCCAGGGTGACCGCGCGGACCTGGTGGTACAGCGGCCTCAGGCAGCTCGCGCTGGGCGGCGCGGCGGCCGGTGTGACGTACGCCCTGGGCAGCCTGTTCGGAACGGCCGTAGGATAGCGGGACCGCTACCTATGCGTTGGGCCGCATAAGTAGCCGTTACTTGCTGGTTTCGAATGCTTAACCACCGGGCATGAGCCGTAAGCGCTGTGGGCAATGACGCCTGCGGCGCACTCGCGGGAGGAGCGACGACGCTCCCCCTGCCCCCCTTCGGGCCGTCGGACGCCGATCTGATCGATCTTGTACCGCTCGGTCCCCCCATACTTTCCGCCGCTCGTACGCGGCGCAGCCGCGACCCCGTGGCACCTGCCGTAAACCCGGACGGCGTCCGCATGTTGGAACGGAGTATCCGGTTTCCGAGAACCGTTCCATCATGTAATCTGCACGAAATTTAGCCACATCCGCAGAGGGCCAACGTCGTCCCTCGGCACTTGCCACATGCCACATGACGACGACGGGAGAGCCGATGCGTACGCCGCGCCAGCCGTCCCAGCATTCCGCGAATGGCCAGAACTGGTCCTTCATGGATGCTCGCCCTGCTGCGCAGGGTATGTACGACCCCCGCAACGAGCGCGACGCCTGTGGCGTCGGTTTCGTGGCCACACTCACCGGTGAGGCGAGCCATGCGCTGGTCGAGCAGGCGCTGACCGTCCTGCGCAACCTCGAGCACCGCGGCGCCACCGGCTCCGAGCCCGACTCGGGCGACGGTGCCGGCATCCTCTCCCAGGTGCCCGACGCCTTCTTCCGTGAAGTGGCCGGATTCGACCTTCCCGCGGCGGGCTCGTATGCCGTAGGCATCGCCTTCCTGCCGGGCGAGGGGACCCAGGACGCCGTCTCGCAGATCGAGACGATCGCGGCCGACGAGGACCTGACCGTCCTCGGCTGGCGCGAGGTCCCCGTCGCACCGGAACTGCTGGGCGCCACCGCCCGGTCCACCATGCCGGTCTTCCGGCAGGTCTTCGTCGCCGGCGGCGCCAGCGAGGGCATCGCGCTGGACCGCAAGGCCTTCGTGCTGCGCAAGCGCGCCGAGCGGGAGGCCGGTGTCTACTTCCCGTCCCTGTCCGCCCGCACGATCGTCTACAAGGGCATGCTGACCACCGGCCAGCTGGAGCCCTTCTTCCCGGACCTGTCCGACCGCCGTTTCGCCTCGGCCGTCGCGCTCGTCCACTCGCGCTTCTCCACGAACACCTTCCCGTCGTGGCCGCTCGCGCACCCCTACCGCTTCGTCGCCCACAACGGTGAGATCAACACCGTCAAGGGCAACCGCAACTGGATGCGCGCCCGCGAGTCCCAGCTGGTCTCGGAGCTCTTCGGGGACAAGGGCCTGGAGCGGATCTTCCCGGTCTGTACGCCGGACGCCTCCGACTCCGCCTCCTTCGACGAGGTGCTCGAGCTGCTCCACCTCGGCGGCCGCTCGCTCCCGCACTCCGTGCTGATGATGATCCCGGAGGCGTGGGAGAACCACGACTCCATGGAGCCGGCCCGGCGCGCCTTCTACGGCTTCCACTCCACGATGATGGAGCCCTGGGACGGCCCCGCCTGCGTCACCTTCACCGACGGCACCCAGGTCGGCGCCGTGCTCGACCGCAACGGTCTGCGCCCCGGCCGCTACTGGGTCACCGACGAGGGCCTCGTCGTCCTCGGCTCCGAGGTCGGCGTCCTCGACATCGACCCGGCCAAGGTCGTCCGCAAGGGCCGCCTGCAGCCCGGCAAGATGTTCCTCGTCGACACCGCCGAGCACCGCATCATCGAGGACGACGAGATCAAGGCGTCCCTCGCCGCCGAGCAGCCGTACGCCGAGTGGCTGGAGACCGGTGAGATCGAGCTGGGCGACCTGCCCGAGCGCGAGCACATCGTCCACACCCACGCCTCGGTCACCCGCCGCCAGCAGACCTTCGGTTACACCGAGGAAGAGCTGCGCGTCATCCTCGCGCCGATGGCCAAGGCCGGCGCCGAGCCGATCGGCTCGATGGGCACCGACTCGCCGATCGCCGCCCTCTCCGAGCGCCCGCGGCTGCTCTTCGACTACTTCACCCAGCTGTTCGCGCAGGTCACCAACCCGCCGCTGGACGCGATCCGCGAGGAGCTGGTCACCTCCCTGCGCAGCTCGCTGGGCCCGCAGGGCAACCTGCTCGACCCGACCGCCGCCTCCTGCCGCTCCGTCGTGCTGCCCTTCCCGGTCATCGACAACGACGAGCTGGCCAAGCTCATCCACATCAACGCCGACGGGGACATGCCCGGCTTCAAGGCCGCGACCCTCTCCGGCCTGTACCGGGTCTCCGGCGGCGGCGACAGCCTCGCCGCGCGCATCGAGGAGATCTGCGCCGAGGCCGACGCGGCCATCGAGAACGGCGCCCGGCTGATCGTCCTCTCGGACCGGCACTCGGACGCCGAGCACGCGCCGATCCCGTCGCTGCTGCTCACCGCGGCCGTCCACCACCACCTCATCCGCACCAAGCAGCGCACCCACGTGGGCCTGCTGGTCGAGGCCGGCGACGTCCGCGAGGTCCACCACGTCGCGCTGCTGATCGGCTTCGGCGCCGCGGCCGTGAACCCCTACCTGGCGATGGAGTCCGTCGAGGACCTGGTCCGCGCCGGCACCTTCCTGTCGGACATCGAGTCCGAGAAGGCCATCCGCAACCTGATCTACGCCCTCGGCAAGGGCGTCCTGAAGGTCATGTCCAAGATGGGCATCTCGACGGTCGCCTCCTACCGCGGCGCCCAGGTCTTCGAGGCCGTCGGCCTGGAGGACACCTTCGTCGAGAAGTACTTCAACGGCACCGCCAGCAAGATCGGCGGCGTGGGCATCGACGTCATCGCCAAGGAGGTCGCCGCCCGCCACGCCAAGGCCTACCCGGCCTCCGGCATCGCCCCGGCGCACCGCGCGCTGGAGATCGGCGGCGAGTACCAGTGGCGCCGCGAGGGCGAGCCGCACCTGTTCGACCCGGACACCGTCTTCCGCCTGCAGCACTCCACGCGCTCCGGCCGGTACGACATCTTCAAGAAGTACACCGAGCGGGTGAACGAGCAGTCCGAGCGTCTGATGACGCTGCGCGGCCTGTTCGGCTTCAAGTCCGACCGCCAGCCGATCTCCATCGACGAGGTCGAGCCGGCGAGCGAGATCGTCAAGCGGTTCTCGACCGGCGCCATGTCGTACGGCTCCATCTCCAAGGAGGCGCACGAGACCCTCGCCATCGCCATGAACCAGCTGGGCGGCAAGTCCAACACCGGTGAGGGCGGCGAGGACCCGGAGCGCCTGTACGACCCGGCGCGCCGGTCCAGCATCAAGCAGGTCGCCTCCGGCCGCTTCGGTGTCACCTCCGAGTACCTGGTCAACGCGGACGACATCCAGATCAAGATGGCCCAGGGCGCCAAGCCCGGCGAGGGCGGCCAGCTGCCCGGCCACAAGGTCTACCCGTGGGTCGCGAAGACGCGTCACTCGACGCCGGGCGTGGGTCTCATCTCCCCGCCGCCGCACCACGACATCTACTCCATCGAGGACCTGGCCCAGCTGATCCACGACCTCAAGAACGCCAACCCGGCGGCACGTATCCACGTGAAGCTGGTGTCGGAGGTCGGCGTCGGCACGGTCGCGGCCGGTGTGTCCAAGGCACACGCGGACGTGGTCCTCATCTCGGGTCACGACGGCGGCACGGGTGCCTCCCCGCTGACCTCGCTCAAGCACGCGGGCGGTCCCTGGGAGCTGGGCCTGGCCGAGACGCAGCAGACGCTGCTGCTCAACGGCCTGCGCGACCGGATCGTGGTCCAGACCGACGGCCAGCTGAAGACCGGCCGTGACGTGGTCATCGCCGCGCTGCTCGGCGCCGAGGAGTTCGGTTTCGCGACCGCTCCGCTCGTCGTCTCCGGCTGCGTGATGATGCGCGTCTGCCACCTGGACACCTGCCCGGTCGGCATCGCCACCCAGAACCCGACCCTGCGCGACCGCTTCAACGGCAAGGCCGAGTACGTGGTGAACTTCTTCCGGTTCATCGCCGAGGAGGTCCGCGAGATCCTCGCCGAGCTGGGCTTCCGCTCCATCGAGGAGGCCGTCGGCCACGCCGAGGCGCTCGACGTCGCCCGTGCCGTCGACCACTGGAAGGCGCAGGGCCTGGACCTGCAGCCGCTCTTCCACGTGCCGTCGCTGCCCGAGGGCGCGGTGCGTCACCAGATCGTCGAGCAGGACCACGGCCTGGAGAAGGCCCTGGACAACGAGCTGATCAAGCTGGCCGGGGACGCGCTCGCCGCCTCGGACGCCACCGAGGCCCAGCCGGTGCGCGCCCAGGTCGCCATCCGCAACATCAACCGCACGGTCGGCACCATGCTCGGCCACGAGGTGACGAAGAAGTTCGGTGGCGCGGGCCTGCCCGACGACACCATCGACATCACCTTCACCGGCTCCGCGGGCCAGTCCTTCGGCGCGTTCCTGCCGCGCGGCGTCACGCTGCGCCTGGAGGGCGACGCCAACGACTACGTCGGCAAGGGCCTCTCCGGCGGCCGTGTCGTCGTCCGCCCGGACCGCGCGGCCGACCACCTCGCCGAGTACTCGACCATTGCGGGCAACACCATCGCCTACGGTGCCACCGGCGGCGAGCTGTTCCTGCGCGGCCGTACCGGTGAGCGGTTCTGCGTCCGCAACTCCGGCGCGCTGGTCGTCTCCGAGGGTGTGGGCGACCACGGCTGCGAGTACATGACCGGTGGTCGCGCGGTGGTCCTCGGCGAGACCGGCCGCAACTTCGCGGCGGGCATGTCCGGCGGTGTCGCGTACGTCATCGACCTCGACCGCGACAACGTCAACGTCGGCAACGCCGGCGCGGTCGAGGCGCTGGACGACTCGGACAAGCAGTGGCTGCACGACGTGGTGCGCCGGCACGCCGAGGAGACCGGCTCGACGGTCGCCGAGAAGCTGCTGGCCGACTGGGACGTGGCCGTGTCGCGGTTCAGCAAGATCATCCCCAGCACGTACAAGGCAGTGCTCGCCGCCAAGGACGCCGCCGAGCGAGCCGGTCTCTCCGAGACCGAGATCACCGAGAAGATGATGGAGGCGGCGATCAATGGCTGACCCGAAGGGCTTCCTGAACCACGGCCGTGAGGTCGCCAAGACCCGCCCCGTCACCGAGCGCGTCAAGGACTGGAACGAGGTCTACGTCCCCGGCTCCCTGCTGCCGATCATCAGCAAGCAGGCCAGCCGGTGCATGGACTGCGGCATCCCGTTCTGCCACAACGGCTGTCCGCTGGGGAACCTGATCCCCGAGTGGAACGACTACGCCTACCGCGAGGACTGGGCGGCCGCCCAGGAGCGCCTGCACGCGACCAACAACTTCCCGGAGTTCACCGGTCGCCTCTGCCCGGCCCCCTGCGAGTCGGCGTGCGTGCTCGGCATCAACCAGGCGCCGGTCACCATCAAGAACGTTGAGGTCTCGATCATCGACAAGGCGTGGGAGACCGGGGACGTCGCCCCGCAGATCCCCGAGCGCCTGTCCGGCAAGACGGTCGCGGTCATCGGCTCGGGCCCGGCGGGCCTCGCCGCCGCCCAGCAGCTGACCCGGGCCGGCCACACGGTCGCCGTCTACGAGCGCGCGGACCGCATCGGAGGCCTCCTCCGGTACGGCATCCCCGAGTTCAAGATGGAGAAGCGGCACATCAACCGCCGTATCGAGCAGATGCGCGCGGAGGGCACCCGCTTCCGCACCGGCATCGAGATCGGCCGCGACCTCAAGGCGACCGACCTGAAGAAGCGGTACGACGCGATCGTGATCGCCGCCGGCGCCACGACCGCCCGTGACCTGCCGGTGCCGGGCCGCGAGCTCAAGGGCATCCACCAGGCGATGGAGTACCTGCCGCTGGCCAACAAGGTGCAGGAGGGCGACTACGTCACCGCGCCGCTCACGGCCGAGGGCAAGCACGTCGTCGTCATCGGCGGTGGCGACACCGGCGCCGACTGCGTGGGCACCGCCCACCGCCAGGGAGCGGCCTCCGTCACCCAGCTGGAGATCATGCCCCGCCCGAACGACGAGCGGCACCCGACCAGCCAGCCCTGGCCGACCTTCCCGATGCTCTACAAGGTCACCTCGGCGCACGAGGAGGGCGGCGAGCGGGTCTACTCCGTCTCGACGACCCACTTCGAGGGCGACGAGGACGGCAACGTGCAGTGGCTGCACCTGACCGAGGTCGAGTTCGTCGACGGCAGGCTGACCCCGAAGCCGGGCACCGAGCGCAAGATCCCGGCCCAGCTGGTCACCCTCGCCATGGGCTTCACCGGCACAGACCGGGAGAACGGCCTGGTGGAGCAGTTCGGCCTGGACCTCGACGAGCGCGGTAACATCGCTCGCGACGCCGACTTCCGGACCAACGTGCCGGGTGTGTTCGTCGCCGGTGACGCCGGCCGCGGCCAGTCCCTCATCGTGTGGGCGATCGCGGAGGGCCGCTCGGCCGCCCGCGGTGTCGACCGGCACCTGACCGGAGCCAGCGACCTGCCCGCCCCGATCCGCCCGACGGACCGCTCGCTGATGGTCTGACGGTTCCGCAGAAGAACGTCCCGTACAAAGGCGTACGGAACACTGGTGGCGCCTGCCCCACAGTCCCCGACCGGACGTGGGCGGGCGTCGCCGCCTTTTCAGCGGGAAGTCGCCTTCAGCCCCTGGAACTTCACGGTCGCGTCCTCGGTGTAGGCGCCCACCCTGCCCTCGGTGTACGGCCGTTCGTGGTCCAGGAAGGTCACCAGGTGCCGGCCGCCCACCTCGACGGCGAGACTCCCGCCGTTCTGCTCCACCCGGACCGTGTACCAGGCGCCCACCGGGTACACCGTCCGCCCGGTCGCCAGGAAGCGCTGGCCACCCGGATAGGCCGGATCCCGCTTGCCCAGCTCCCAGCCGTTCGGCTTCAGGGTGACGTAGTAGAAGTGCTCCGGATCGGTGTACGCCCAGACCAGCCACGGCACTTCCCACGGGTTCGGTTCGGGATCGCGCAGCTGCCGCACCGTCCGCATCCGCGCCTCGTACCGCACGTCCGTGTACGAGGCGGTGCTCACCACGAGGCCCGCGTGTGTGGTGCCGGGATCCTCCGCGGCCCTGGGGGAGAGTGAGAGGGAGTCGTCGTCGCCCAGGTTGGTGCCGTGGCCGTTGAACACCGAGAGCCAGCGGCCGTGGACCGTGCCGTCGATCCACGGCTTGGGCGGCGGCGCGGCGTCGCCCCGGCACTGGGTCAGGGTGACCGCCAGGAGCGCGGTCAGTGTGATCGCCAGTGCCAGGGTGGTGAGCAGACGGCCCCTGCGCCCCTGCGGGATCGGCGGGATCCGGCGGCGGGGGCGCAGGAGCGATGACGTCATGCCGCAGAGTATGGCCCGGACGCGGTGAGGCCGACCGGAACTTCGGCCGCGAAGTCCTCGGCCAGTTGGGCGAGTACGCGCCCGGCGGCCTGTCCGTCCCCGAACGGGTTGCCCGCGGTCGCCATCCGCCGGTACTCCACCGGATCGTCCAGCAGCCGCTCGGCCCAGGTCACGATCGCGTCCGGGTCCGTGCCGATCAGCCGGGCCGCGCCGGCCTCGACCGCCTCCGGGCGCTCGGTGGTCGTACGCAGCACCAGCGCGGGCTTGCTCAGACTCGGGGCCTCCTCCTGGATGCCGCCGGAGTCGGTGAGCACCAGGTCGCACTCGGCCAGCGTGGCCGCGAAGTCCAGGTAGTCGAGCGGTTCGACGAGCGAGATACCGGCGTGGCCGTCGAGTTCGGGCAGCAGCGCGTCCCGTACGGCCGGGCTCTTGTGCAGCGGCAGCACGATCTCCACGTCCCCGCGCCCGGCGAGCCGGGTGAGCGCACGGCCCATGCCGCGCATCCGCTCGCCCTGGTTCTCCCGGCGGTGCAGGGTCACCAGGACCCGCCGGGCGCCGGTACGGAACGCGGAGGTGCCGGTGCCCTCGGCCAGCACCCACAGCAGGTTGTCGATGACGGTGTTGCCGGTGGTGAACACCTGCTCCGCCGGGACGCCCTCGTCGGTCAGATGCCGTGCCGCGCGCGAGGTCGGGGCGAAGTGCCAGCGGGCCATGCGTCCGATGAGGCTGCGGTTGAGCTCCTCAGGGAACGGGTTGTCGATGACTCCGGTGCGCAGCCCCGCCTCGACGTGGGCGACCGGGATCTTCTCGTAGAACGCGGCCATGGCGCCGGCCAGCGCGGTCGTGGTGTCCCCCTGCACCACGACCAGGTCCGGCCGCTGCTCCCGCATGGCCTCGCCGAGTTCGCCGACCAGGCGGGCGGTCAGCTCGGACAGCTGCTGCCGGCTGCGCATCACGTCGAGCGCGATCCGTACGTCGACGCAGAGCAGGCCGAGCATCTGGTGGAGCATCTCGCGGTGCTGGCCGGTGGTGACGACGATCGGCTCGAACTGCTCGCTGTCGGCCATGGCCCGCGCCACCGGCGCCAGCTTGATCGCTTCCGGCCGGGTGCCGAGCACGAGCATGGCGCGTACGGGCAGGGTTGACGGAGGTGTGGACATGGAAGGCCCCCCTAGGGCATGCGCGATCGTCGCAGGACCGCGCAGGAGTGTGAGCGGTGCGGAGATGAGAGACGCGACGAGAGAAGAGGTGCGAGAAGAGATGAGAGTGGAGATGCGCGAAGAGACGTGGGCCGTGCGGCGGGCAGGCCGCGGGAGAGGGACGGTCGCCCTCAGGTGCGCGCGGTCTTCAGCCAGGTCTGCTTGCCGGTGAGCATCCGCCAGAACCCCCACCAGCCGGCGAAGAACCAGATGTAGCCGTAGAAGACGAAGACATGGGCGAGGAGCACACAGCGCACCAGCCCGAGCTGCCGCTCACGCTTGAAGTACACGTAGCCGTAGGTGTAGGCGGCCGTGAACGAGAGGACGTACGGCCCGAGCAGCCACATGGGCGACACGAGCGCGTGACCCACCTGGACGGAGGCCATGACGGTGGCACCGAGTGCGACCAGGAAGGAGATCGGCAGCAGCGAGGTGAGCAGGATCAGGACCGGGCTCGACAGGTGGTAGAGCATGTCCAGCGCCGGCCGGGTCGGCACGTCCCTGAGGATGAGCGGGACGAGACCGGCGGACTGCAGATGACCCTGGAACCAGCGGGATCGCTGCCGGACCAGGCGGCGCAGGCTGAGCACGGCCTGCTGGGACACCGCGGCGGTGGTGCAGTGCATGTTGGTCCAGCCCTTGGCGATCAGCCGTACCCCGAGGTCGAGGTCCTCGGTGAGGCTGTCGCTCCACGGGCCGTCCCCGTCCAGCGTGTTGAGGGCCGACAGCCGCATGAACTGGCCGTTGCCGCCCATGCCCACGCTGCCGATGAAGCGCCGGGCGCTCTGGAACACGTCGCCGTACACGACGAACTCCATGTCCTGCATGCGGGCGAGCAGCCCGAGGTGCCGGTTGTACATACGGACGCAGACCTGAACCGCGCCCGTACGCGGGTCGTCGAAGTACGGGTCGACGGACTGCACGACGTGCGGGTCGAGCCGCCCGTCCGCGTCGACCACACACAGCACGACGTCCGCCGGGTCGTGCCGGGCGAGCAGGCCGGACTCCCTCAGGTGCCGCACCCCGTCGTTGAGTGCGGCACCCTTGCCCCGGCGCGCGTTCGGCGGAGTGCGCCGGTGCAGCCGGACCAGGTTCGGATCGGCGGCCAGTGCGATTTCACTGGTGCGATCGTCGGAGCCGTCGTCTATGACCAGAGCCATGAAATTCCCGGCGGGTAACGAAGTGATGCGCGCAAGGCTTTCCGCGAGAACTTGCTCCTCGTTCAGGCATGCCAGCAGGAATACGTAAAAACGCTCTCTGCGGTCTGTTCTGGTACGCCGAATTCTGCGTCGCGAGAGAAGGAAAAGACTGGTGTTGTAGCAGCCGGCCATCACGATCAGAGTGATGCTCGACCAAAGGAGCAGCTCAATGATCACGGCTGCCCCCGGTATGGGCCCGCACCCGCTGTCCCTGACGTCGCAGATGTATCCGGGCCAGCAGTATCAGGCACGCCGTCAGGCAGTAGAACAGAAATCCGGCCCCGGCTACCGCTTGTAGCCCCTTGGCCAAAGGTAGTCCGGGTATTGCTTCCGGTGCGGCCATCGCTCCTGCCAAGGGCAGCAGTGCCCCCAGGGCGGGTCGTCCGTACATTGTCCCCCCATATTCGGTGCGCATCCCCAATGCGCGAGGCGAACTTAGCAGACCTTCCGGGACCGAGAAGGACATTTGACAGTCGTCGAGGTGGCCAGAAGAATCTGGTCTTCCTAACGCCAAATGCTCTGTCAATCATTTGGCAAAGTGGGGGGAAGATCGTGAGACGAGTGATCCCGCCCCGGAAGCGGGCACACAGCCGAATTTCCGTCGTACTACTACTCGTCGCCGCTCTGCTGAGCGGCACATTCATGGCCACCGATGCCCAGGCTGCCGGGGGGCAGCACCGCAGAGGCGAGGCCGCCGGCACCAGGTCCGGACTCAACCGGGTCGACCTCAAGGGCTGGGCGAAGGCCCAGTTCGAGGCCGACCGGACGCGGCGCACCCGGCCGCACCCGAAGACCACCCCGATCACCCGCACGGCCGCGGCCGCCGTCCCGGTCCGCACCGCGACCGGGGCGACCGCCGCGAAGCGGCAGAAGGCCCTGCTCGCCCCGGCCGACGCCGCTGCGGACGCCACTTCGACCGCACTCGTCCTCTACGACACGGCGGGCCCCTACGGGCAGCTGGGCGAGCTGTACGCGATGGCCACGGCCAACCTCGCCGGCCACTTCGGCACGGTGACGGCCAAGCCGGTCCAGCAGTACACCGCCGGAATGATCGACTCGTACTCGGCCGTGATCTACATCGGCTCGACGTACTACGGCGGCACCGTCCCGGACGCCGTCCCGGCCGCGTTCTACGCCGACGCGTCGGCGAGCACCAAGCCGGTGATCTGGATGGGCGCCAACATCTGGAACATGGCGGGGGCGGTGGGCGTAGCCCAGTTCAGGCAGAAGTACGGCTGGGACCCGACGACGTCGTACTACGAGGACGGCGGTTCGATCGGCGACGTCACGCAGGTGACGTACCGCGGCCAGACGCTGACCCGCACCGTTCCGGCCGGGCAGGACGGCGGCGTGCTGCGCCCCAACGTCCTGACGGGGCCCGGGTATGCGGCCGTCACCCGGCTCGCGGAGGGCCTGGACAGCTCGAACGGGCACACCTTCGACTGGGCGGTCCGCTCCTCCAACCTCACCTACATCGGTGAGATCCCGTTCGCCTACGTCTCCGAGACCGACCGCGTCATCGCCTTCGAGGACCTGCTCTTCGACGCCCTCGCCCCGGCCACCGCCGAGCGGCACCGGGCGATGGTGCGCCTGGAGGACATCAGCCCCGACTCGGATCCCGCCGGACTACGGTCGATGGCCGACTACCTGTACTCGCAGAACATCCCGTACGGCATCAACGTGATCCCCGTCTACACGGACCCCAACGGCACCTACAACGACGGCGTCCCGCAGACGATCACGCTCGCCCAGCGCCCGCAGGTGGTCAGCGCGCTGAAGTACATGCTGGCCAGGGGCGCGGTCCTGATGGACCACGGCTACACCCACCAGTACGGCAACGTCGCCAACCCCTACAACGGCGTCACCGGCGACGACTTCGAGTTCTACCGGGCGCACGTCGACTCCGCGAACAACGTCGTCTACGACGGCCCGGTCGCCGAGGACTCCAGCCTCTGGGCGCAGACCCGGGTCACCAGCGCGCTCGCCCAGTTCGCGCTGGCGGGCCTGCCCAAGCCGACGCTGTGGACCACCCCGCACTACGCGGGCTCCGCGGCCGACTACAAGGTCTTCAGCTCCAACTTCTCCGCGCGCCTGGAGCGTTCGCTCTACTTCGCCGGCACGCTGAGCGGGGCCCGGTCCGACCCGAACCGGTTCATCGGCCAGTTCTTCCCGTACGTCGTCAAGGACGTATACGGCACCAAGGTGCTGCCCGAGAACATCGGCAACTACGAGCCGGAGGCGTACAACAACCACCCGGCGCGCCTGCCCGCCGACCTCATCGCCTCGGCGAAGGCCAACCTGGCGGTGCGCGACGGGGTGGCGAGCTTCTTCTACCACCCGTACTACCCGGTGCAGCCGTTGAAGGACACGATCGACGGCATCAGGGCACTCGGCTACACCTTCGTCAGCCCGGCGGCGCTGTGACGGCGCCCGCCCCCAGGAGGAGGACCGTCGCCGTCACGGCGGCGGTCCTCCTCGCCGCCGGCGGCTGCGTGTCCACGGGCCCGGGCCACGGGTCCGGCAACGGCAGCACGCACGCCTCCCGCCCGGAGACCGGGACCACCACCATGCGCGGCATCACCCTGCCCTCGTGGTACCGCACCGACTACGACAGCCCGGCCGCACCCCGCTATCTGCGCGGCATCAGGGCCACCGGGGCGCGCTGGGTCACCTTCACGCCGACCTGGTACCAGAAGCGGGTCACCGACTCCGGCCCGCACACCACCGAGGAGACCGCGAGCGACGCGAGCCTGCGCAGGATCGTCGGGCGCGCCCACGCGGCCGGCCTCAGCGTGATGATCAAACCGCACGTGGACCTGCCCGGCGACCAGGACCGCGCCGAGATCCGCCCCGGCGACCGGTCCGCCTGGTTCGCCGCCTACAGCCGCTTCATCACCCACTACGCGGACATCGCCGCGGACACCGGAGCCGAACAGCTCGCGGTCGGCACCGAACTCGCCGGGGTCTCCGGCGACACCGCCGCCTGGACGAAGGTGATCAAGGCGGTCCGCGCCCACTACGACGGCCCGCTGACCTACGCCGCCAACTACGACGAGTACCAGCACATCCACTTCTGGAAGGACCTCGACCTCATCGGCATCGACGCCTACTGGCCGCTCGCCGAGAAGCCCACCACCGATCCCGCCCTGCTGAACCGTGCCTGGGCCCCGATCCGGCAGAAGCTCGCCGCCTACTCGGCAGGCCAGCACCGCCGGATCCTGTTCACCGAGGCCGGCTACGTCAGCCAGCGCGGCTCCACCACCGCCCCGTACTCCTGGACCGTCAGCACACACCCGGCCGCCGCCGAACAGGCCGCCGCCTACCGGGCACTCCTCGACTCCTTCGAGGGCCGCCCGTGGTGGGCCGGTGTCTGCTGGTGGATGTGGGACGACTGGCCGGACAGCGGAGAGACCCCGGCACGCCTGGCGTACACCCCGCACGGCAAACCCGCCGAGGAGGTGCTGCGCCGGAAGTGGGCCGGCTGACGTCCGTGACGCGCTACGGAATCCGGTACGGCTCCTCGTACACCCGCCACTCCAGGGGAGTGTCCAGGCCGAGGTTGCCGTCGTAGAGGAACCGCCGCTGGGCCGTGTCGACGCGGGAGGTGTCGACGCCCGGCCTCTTCGCCCTCATGGCCCGGCGGCGGACGTCGAGGAAGATGTCGAGGTAGTTCTTCTCGCTGCCGCCCTCGGCGGGGGTGTCGGCCTCCTCCAGTGCGCGTGCGCGCAGGCCGTTGAAGCTGTCGGGGCCGCTGCCGGGGCCGTGGTAGACCATCGCGTCGTAGTAGATGAACTGGCCCAGCGTGCCGAGGCCGTCGAGCTTGGCGCGACGCACCGCGGGGTCGAAGTAGACCCGGTCGCGCTCCTCGTCCTGGGCCTTGCGGAAGGCCGGGAGCTTCGCCTCCGCCTTCCAGGCCGCCGTGAAGCCGGGGTCCAGGCCCTCGTGCGAGTCCGAGCCGTCGACATCGCGCAGGGCCGGCAGGTACTTCGCGAGGCCGTTGTCCGGGTGGGCCCCGGTGTAGCGCTCGACCAGGGTGAGCAGGTCGTGGGTGCCGGTGCAGAAGCCGATGAGGCCGGCGGTGTAGCCCTGCCCGTCACCGATGTCCTCGATGTAGCCGTAGGCGGTGCGCCAGTCGAGCGTGGAGTTCTCGGCGCTGGCCACGATCTGCTGCGCCAGCTCCTTCTTGGCGGGCGCGGCCAGGCCCGGCGGGGCGTCGGCGATGCCCTCCGCGTCCTGGTCCTGCTCCTTCCCGGGCCGCCCGTCGGCCTCCCGGGAAGCCGACGTGTGCCTGCTCTCCGGGGAGCCGGACCGGTCGGGGCCGGTGGCGTACACCGTCGCCGCGACGACCACCGGCACGGCCGCGAGCAGCAGGATTCCCGCCCGCCTCATGCGGCCGCGCCTCCCGTGAGATCCGAGACCTTGAGCCAGGCGAGGACCAGCAGCAGCACCAGCAGGGCCGCGCACACGCCCGCCTGGATCAGGACGCGGCGGTTGCCCCGGGGCGCGTACGCGTACGCCAGCGTCACCGCCCCGCCCGCCAGCAGGCCCCCGAGGTGACCCTGCCAGGAGGTCACCCACGCGGAGATGACCAGCCACAGCAGCAGACCGCCCATGTACTGGTTGACCGCGCGCATGTCGTAGCCGAGACGACGGCCCATGACGTAGTACGCGGCGCCCAGCCCGAAAACGGCCCCGGAGGCGCCGACCGTGGGGGTCTCGGGGGCGATCAGCAGCACCAGGACCGAGCCGCCGAGCGCCGACAGCAGGTACAGGGCGAGATAGCGGACCCGGCCCAGCTGGGCCTCCACCACCCGGCCGACGTTCCACAGCGCCAGCATGTTCATCAGGATGTGCGCGATGCCGAACGTGCCCTCGGCGGGCGTCAGGTGCAGGAACGCCCCGGTCAGCAGCCGGTACCACTCGCCGTGCGCGACGCCCTCCGGGTAGTAACCCGCCGGCACGGTGCCCAGCATGTCGAAGCGGTCCTCGACCGAGGGCCGCGCCAACTCGGCCAGATAGGCCAGCACGTTGAGCCCGATCAGCAGGTACGTCACCAGCGGGACCGCGCTGATCCGGCCGCCGAACGCCGTGCGCGCCTGCCGGACCGAGCGTGCCCCCTCCTTCACGCACTCCACGCACTGATGGCCGACCGAGGCCTCCCGCATGCAGGACGGGCAGATGTGGCGGTCGCAGCGCGTGCAGCGGACGTGGGACTCCACCTTGGGGTGACGAAAACAGGTGGTGACGGCGGACTCGGCGGTCACGGCCGGCTCCTCTGAGGAAAGTTCGGGACAGGGTGAGCCGGTGGGGACGGCGGCGAACAAAATAGCGAACCGATGTGACGGGAGCGACAGCCGGGTCCTCTGATCCCTTAGGCTCGGCTTCCTGCACAGCCGAGGGGGGAACCATGGCCGCGATCAGCCTGCGCAAGGTGGAGGAGGCCGCGCCCGCGCTCGTCGAGCCGTACCGCTCGGCCGGCGTCTGCCTGCGCAAACACGGCCTGGACGGGCTGCGGGCCGCCGTGTACCTGGTGGTCGACTACTCGGGCTCGATGAAGCCGTACTACAAGGACGGCAGCGTGCAGGCGCTCGCCGACCGGGTGCTGGGCCTGTCCGCGCACCTGGACGACGACGGCCGGGTGCCCGTGGTGTTCTTCTCCACGGACGTCGACGCGGTCACCGACATCGCCCTCGACGGCCACAAGGGCCGCATCGAACGGATCGCTGCCGGGCTCGGGCACATGGGCAAGACCAGCTACCACCTGGCGATGGACGCCGTCATCGACCACTACATGGACAGCGGCGCCACCGACCCCGCGCTGGTCGTCTTCCAGACCGACGGCGGCCCGATCAACAAGCTCGCCGCGGAGCGCTACCTGTGCAAGGCGGCGAAGCTGCCGCTGTTCTGGCAGTTCGTCGGCTTCGGCGATCCGGGCAGCCGCCAGTTCGAGTTCCTGCGCAAACTGGACGAGCTGGCGGTCCCCGGCAAGCGGCCCGTGGACAACGCCGGCTTCTTCCACGCGGGCCAGGATCCCCGGAAGGTCTCCGACGCCGAGCTGTACGACCGGCTCGTCGCCGAGTTCCCGCAGTGGCTCGCGGCCGCACGCGCCGCGGGCATCGCGCGGCCGGCCTGAGCCCTGCGCCGGCCGGCCCCGACCGCCTAGCCGGCGTCCTCGAGCACCGCGTCCCTGCACTGCTCCGGCGTGCCCCACGCAGTGCGCAGGGCGCGGGCCTTGGTCAGCCACAGGGACAGGTCGTACTCCGCCGTGTAGCCGATCGCGCCGTGCAGCTGGAGTGCCGTGCGGGCGGTGGCGTAAGCCGCCTCGCATGCCTTCAGCTTGGCGGCCGCCACGTCCGCGGGGCGCAGGGACAGCGCCGCCGAGAAGAGCAGGGGCCGGGCGAACTCCAGGGACGTCCTCGCGTCGGCGAGGCGGTGCTTGACGGCCTGGAACGAGCCGATGGGGACACCGAACTGCGTGCGCTGCCGGACGTGGGCGACCGTCCGGTCGAGCAGGGCGAGTCCCACGCCGAGGGCCTGGGCGGCGGTGGCCAGGCGCGCCCAGGTGAGGGCGCCGGTGTCCGGCGGGCCGGGGGACAGGAGTTCACCGCCGGGGGTCAGCGGGGTCAGCCGGCGGGCCGGGTCGAGGGAGGGGCGGACCGGGCCGGGACCCGGCGACAGGTGCAGTCCTTCCGGGGCCGGGACGAGATGGAGCGCGGCCGCGTCGCCGTCGAGGGCGTACCCGGTGGGTGCCGCCACGGTGGCGATGGTCTCGCCCGCGGCGAGCCCGGGCAGGAACCGCTCGGCCGGCCCGTCCGCGCCGAGCAGTACCGCCGCCGCGACCGTCTCCACCAGTGGCCCGGGCGCCGTGTGCCTGCCCAACTCCACGAACGCGACGGCCAGTTCCACCGGATGCGGCCCCAGCCCCCCGTACTCCTCCGGCACCGCGAGAGCGAACACCCCCGCCTTGGCGATACGACGCCACAGCGCACGGCCGCCCGCATGGTCGCCGCGGCTCCAGTCCCGGACCACCGCCGGGGTGTCCGCCGCCGTCAGCATCGCGTGCAGCGAGTCGGCGAAGGCGCGCTGCTCGGTGTCGAGGAGGAAGCGCATCAGCGGCGTCCCTTCGGCAGGCCGAGCAGGCGCTCGGCGACGATGTCGCGCTGGATCTCGTTGGCCCCCGCGTAGATGGGCCCGGCCAGCGCGAAGACGTACCCCTGCGCCCAGTCCGTGTCCGCCGGCTCGCCCTCCTCGCCGAGGAGATCGAGCGCCGTCTCGTGCAGTGCCAGGTCGTACTCGGACCAGAACACCTTGTTCATGCTGGACTCCGGGCCGAGCGCGGCGCCCTCCAGGAACCGGGCGGCGGCCGCGTAGGTGAACAGCTGGTAGGCGCGGGCGCCGATCAGGGCGTCCGCCACCCCGGCGCGTGCCTGCTGCGGGCGGCCCTGCGCCCTCCACAGCTCCAGCAGCCGATCGGCGGAGGCGAGGAAGCGGCCGGGGGAGCGCAGGGTGAGGCCGCGTTCGTTGCCCGCCGTGGACATCGCGATCCGCCAGCCCTGGCCGGGTTCACCGATCACGTCCTCGTCCGGCACGAACACCTCGTCCAGGAACAGCTCCGCGAAGGCCGGCTTCCCGTCCAGGCGGCCGATCGGGCGGACGGTGACACCGGGGGCCCGCAGGTCGAACATCAGATACGTGAGCCCCTGGTGCGGTTTCGGGGCCTCGGGGTCGCTGCGGAACAGGCCGAAGGCCCGGTCGGCGAAGGCCGCCCGCGAGGACCAGGTCTTCTGGCCGCTCAGCAGCCAGCCGCCGTCCGTCCGCACCGCCCTGGAGGTGAGCGAGGCCAGGTCGGAGCCCGCCTCCGGCTCGGACCAGGCCTGCGCCCAGACCACCTCGGCGGAGGCCATCGGCGGCAGCACACGCGTGCGTTGCTCCTGCGTGCCGTGGTCGAACAGGGTCGGCGCGAGCAGGCTGATGCCGTTCTGGCCGACCCGGCCCGGCGCGCCCGCCGCCCAGTACTCCTCCTCGAAGATCAGCCAGCGCATCAGTCCCGCGCCCCGCCCCCCGTACTGCTCGGGCCAGGACACCACCGACCAGCGGTCCGCGGCCAGTTCGGCCTCCCACGCGCGGTGCGCCGCGAAGCCCTCCGCGGTCTCCAGGGAGGGGAGCGCGGTGCGGGGCACGTGTGCCGCCAGCCAGGCGCGGGCCTCGGCGCGGAACTCCTCGTCGGCCGGAGCGTGGGTCAGGTCCACGGTCGCCGTCACCGTCCTTCCCTAACAAGTGTTTGGTAGGTTAGCGTGGCCCCATGACAGGCGTCGAGAGTCCGGCGTACGAACCCGGGCACGGGCTGCTGAAGGGGCGCACCGCCGTCGTCACCGCGGCGGCCGGCGCGGGGATCGGCGGGGCCACCGCGCGCCGCTTCCTGGAGGAGGGCGCCCGGGTGCTGATCAGCGACGCGCACACGCGCCGCCTTAAGGAGCACGAGGCCCGGCTCGGCCGGGAGTTCCCCGGCGCGGTGGCCGCGGTGCCCTGCGACGTCACCGACGAGACCCAGGTGGGCGCACTCTTCGAGACGGCCGTACGGGAGCACGGAAAGCTCGACATCGTGGTCAACAACGCGGGGCTTGGCGGCACCTCGGACCTCGTCGACATGACCGACGAGCAGTGGTCCCGCGTTCTCGACGTCACACTGAACGGCACCTTCCGCTGCACCCGGGCGGCCCTGCGCGCGATGCGGGACTCCGGCGGCGGGGTGATCGTCAACAACGCCTCCGTCGTCGGCTGGCGCGCCCAGGCGGGCCAGGCCCACTACGCCGCCGCCAAGGCCGGCGTGATGGCGCTGACCCGGTGCGCGGCGGTCGAGGCGGCCGCCTACGGGGTGCGGATCAATGCGGTGGCACCCAGCCTCGCCATGCATCCGCACCTGGCGAAGGTCACCTCCGCCGAACTGCTCCAAGAGCTGACCGCACGGGAGGCCTTCGGGCGGTACGCCGAGCCCTGGGAGGTGGCCAACGTGATCGTGTTCCTCGCCTCCGGCTACTCCTCGTACCTGACCGGCGAGGTCGTCGCCGTCAGCAGCCAGCACCCCTGACGACGAGCAGACCACAATGGGTTCGTGCCGACCAAGAAGAAGCCCCAGGTGACCGCCCCGAAGAAGCCCACGGCCGCCGCCGCCCAGGCGCGCCGCCACGAACTCCTCGGCACCGCCGCCGAGGTCTTCGCCGAGCAGGGCTACAACGCCACCACCGTCCGCACCATCGCCGACCATGCGGGGATGCTCGCGGGCAGCCTCTACTACCACTTCGACTCCAAGGAGTCGATGCTGGAGGAGATCCTGCGGACCTTCCTGGACGAGCTGTGGGACGGCTACGACACCGTCCTGGCCTCCGGGCTCGGGCCCCGCGAGACCCTGGAGGCCCTGGTCACCGAGTCCTTCCGGGAGATCGACCGGCACCGCGCCGCCGTCGCGATCTACCAGAAGGAGAGCAAGCAGCTCGTCGCGCAGGACCGCTTCGCCTTCCTCGCCGACTCGCAGCGCCGGTTCGAGAAGGCATGGCTGTCCACGCTGGAACGCGGAGTCGCCGAGCACGTCTTCCGCGCCGACCTGGACGTCCGGCTCACCTACCGGTTCGTCCGGGACACGGTGTGGGTCGCCGCGTCCTGGTACCGGCCCGGCGGACAGCATAGCCCGGAGGAGATCGCCCGCCAGTACCTGTCGATGGTGCTGGACGGGATCGCCGTACGCGAATGACATCACGCTCAACACCCCTTTCCTGTGAGGGAGTCGCCATGGCCGAGGCCTACATAGTCGAAGCGGTCCGCACGCCCGTCGGGCGGCGCGGGGGAGGGCTCAGCGGGGTCCACCCGGCCGACCTGGGCGCCCATGTGCTGAAGGCGCTCGTGGAACGGGCCGGGATCGACCCGGCCGCCGTGGAGGACGTCGTCTTCGGCTGTCTGGACGCGGTCGGGCCGCAGGCCGGGGACATCGCCCGCACCTGCTGGCTGGCCGCGGGGCTGCCCGAGGAGGTGCCCGGCGTGACCGTCGACCGGCAGTGCGGCTCCTCCCAGCAGGCTGTGCACTTCGCCGCGCAGGCCGTGCTCTCCGGCACCCAGGACCTGGTGGTCGCGGGCGGGGTCCAGAACATGTCCCAGATCCCCATCGCCTTCGCCTCCCGGCAGGCCGCCGCCCCCCTCGGCCTGACCGCCGGCCCCTTCCTCGGCAGCACCGGCTGGCGAGCCCGCTACGGCGACCAGCCCGTCAACCAGTTCACCGGCGCCGAGATGATCGCCGCCAAGTGGGGCATCAGCCGTACGGACCAGGAGGAGTTCGCCCTGCGCTCGCACCGGCGGGCGGTCTGGGCCATCGACACCGGCCGCTTCGAGCGCGAGACCGTCCCCTGCGGCGAGGTCACCGTCGACGAGGGCCCGCGCCGGGACACCTCCCCGGAGAAGATGGCCGCGCTCAAGCCCGTCCTCGACGGCGGCACCATCACCGCGGCCTGCTCCTCCCAGGTCTCCGACGGAGCCGCGGCCATGCTGCTCGCCTCCGAGCGGGCGGTACGGGAACACGGACTGCGCCCGCGGGCCCGCGTCCACCACCTCTCCGTGCGCGGCGAGGACCCCATCCGCATGCTCTCCGCGCCCATCCCGGCCACCGCCCACGCCCTGAAGAAGACCGGCCTGACCATCGACGCCATCGATCTCGTGGAGATCAACGAGGCCTTCGCCCCCGTCGTGCTCGCCTGGCTGAAGGAGACCGGCGCCGACCCGGAGAAGGTCAACGTCAACGGCGGCGCCATCGCCCTCGGCCACCCGCTCGGCGCCACCGGCGTCCGGCTGATGACGACCCTGCTGCACGAACTGGAACGCACCGGAGGCCGGTTCGGCCTCCAGACCATGTGTGAGGGTGGCGGCCAGGCGAACGTGACGATCATCGAACGCGTGTGACCAGAGCGTCGACAAGAGCGGCCACCCGCGTCGGCGGACGGAGTCCGGCGCAGGCTCCCGAAGCCTGGGAGGCCCCTGGGCCGAGCAGTGCGAGGGGGCCGTCGGGGATGGTGCCCATGTGTGAGGGTGGCGGCCAGGCGAACGTGACGGTCATCGAACGTCTCTGAGTCTCTCCAGCCCCGCCAGCACCTCCTCCGCCTCCTTCACGATCCGCCCCACCAGTTCCGCGCACGACGGCAGGTCGTCGATCACCCCGGCGACCTGCCCGGACGCCATCACCCCGAGGTCCGTACGGCCGTCCACCATCGCCGACTTCAGCAGCATCGGCGTGTTCGCGGCCAGCAGCACCTGACTCCAGGACAGCTCCTTGCCGTGTCTGAGGGCCAGGCCGTCCCGGACCAGCTGCCGCCAGGTGAGCCCCGACAGCCGCCGGAAGCCCGAGGCCCGCCGCGCCGCGTGGGCGAGGGCCCGGAGACGGCCGGACCGCTCCAGAGTGTCGACCAGGTCCGTGCGCAGCATCCGGTGCGGCAGCCCGTCCACCGCCCGGGTGACCGTCACGTCCCGGACCGTCGCCGCCAGATACCTGGCCTTCACCGCGTCCGGCACCGTCGAGTCCGAGGTGAGCAGGAACCGCGTGCCCATCGCCACCCCGGCCGCCCCGTAGGCCAGCGCGGCGACCAGGCCCCGCCCGTCGAAGAAGCCGCCCGCCGCCACGACCGGTATCCGCACGGCGTCCACCACCTGCGGCAGCAGCACGGTCGTCGCCACCTCGCCGGTGTGCCCGCCGCCCTCGCCGCCCTGCACGATCACGGCGTCCGCACCCCACGCGGCCACCTTCTCGGCGTGCCGTCGCGCCCCGACGGACGGGACGACCACCACACCCGCCTCTTTGAGCCGGGTGATCAGCTCGGGGGAGGGAGCCAGGGCGAAGGAGGCCACCCGGACGTGCTCGTCCAGCATGATCTGCACCCGGTCGGCCGCATCGGCCGCGTCCGCCCGCAGATTCACCCCGAACGGCGCCCGGGTCCGCGACCGGACCTCCCGTATCGCCTCCCGGAGCTGGTCCACGGTCATCGTCGCGGAGGCCAGGATGCCCAGCGCCCCCGCATTCGCCGCCGCCGAGACCAGCCGGGGGCCGGCCACCCAGCCCATCCCGGTCTGCACGATCGGATACCGGACCCCTGCCAGCCGGGTCAGGGCGGTCTCCATCACCCCCTCGCCCCCTCGGGCACCTCACGCGCGCGGGCCCCCGCCGGATCCAGCACCTCGCGGATCAGCCGCAGCTCCTCCTCGCCGGGGGCTCGGGTGTACGGCACCTCGTCGGGCACGGCGAGCGCGAAGCCCGTCGCCTCCCGCACCTGTTCCACGCTCACCCCCGGATGCAGCGAGGCCAGCCGCATGGAGCGGTCGGGGGTGGCGAAGTCGAAGACACCGAGGTCGGAGACGACCCGGGGGACGCGATGGAAGCGGGCCGTGCTCCCCAGCTCCGCCGCCCGGTCGTACCCCACCCCGCACACCATGTCCGCCCGCTCCACGAACACCCGCCTGGAGTGTCTTGGGATCCAGTAACTCGTTGGATTGTTCAGCGTGTTCAGCGGCGCTCCGCGCACCCCGAGCAGCTGCCGCCGGGGCCGGTCCCAGTCGCCGATGCAGGAGATGTTCTGGTTGCCGTACCGGTCGATCTGGCTCGCGCCCATCATCACGTGCCGGCGACCGCCCGCCACCAGCGTCAGGTGCTGCCGGTAGGGCAGCCAGCCCTCGGGCGTGCCGTCCGGGCGGACCAGCAGTGCCTCCCCGTCGGTGAGCAGCAGGTCCGGCGCGAAGGTGAGCCGGGCCAGCCGCGCGCCCAGCGACGGGATCAGGCCCATCGGACTGGCCAGGATCTCCCCGCCGTCCCGCCAGGCCTCGGCGCAGGCGATCACGCAGTACTCGGCGCGGGTGGGCGGGAGAAGAGATGCGCGGGTGGGCGGGAGAAGAGGTGCGCCGGTGGGCGGGAGATGAGGTGTGCCGGTGACCTTCATGCTTCCCGCTCCTTGCGCCACTCCCGTACCGCCGACCGGTACGCCTCCTCGTCCCCGGACAGGTACCGCTCGGCGAACTCCGGCCAGGGTGTGGACGCGTACTCCCGCTGGTACTCCTCGTCCCGGCCGTAGTCCGGCGCGCAGGAGGTGAAGTGCGCGCCGTTCGGTGCCTCGACCACACCCGTGACCGCGAGCCGTTTGAGGAGCAGTGACTGCGGGGCCGCCTCCTTCGTCAACTCGGCCGTGTCGACGATCCGTTCGCAGGAGACGTAGGCCTCGTCCGCCGCCTCGCAGAACAGGTCGTCGAAGTAGGGGTCCGGGCCCAGGTACTGCCCGTTGCCCAGCCGGTCGGCGCGGTTGACGTGCACCAGGGCCGCGTCCATCCGCAGGGCGGGCATGGCCACGAACGTCTCCCCGTCCTCGTACGGAGAAGTGACCGTCCTCAGGTCCGGGGCGACCCGCATGACGTCCGAGCCGAGACCCGCCCGCACCGGCAGGAAGGGCAGTCGCTGGGCGGCCGCGTGCAGCCCCCACATGAACATCCCCTCGTCGATCTCCGTCAGCGCGAAGTCCCCGCGCTCCCGGGCCGCCCGGTAGTGCGGTTCGAGCGGGATGGAGTCGAGCGTGACGAAGGCGGTGACCAGTTTGCGGATCCGGCCGGCCGCGGCCAGCATGCCGATGTCCGGGCCGCCGTACGAGATGACCGTGAGGTCCCCGATCCCGGCTCTCAGCAGGGCTCTGACCAGTGCCATCGGCTTGCGCCGTGAACCCCAGCCGCCGATGCCCAGGGTCATCCCGCTGGACAGCCGGGAGACCACCTCGTCGGCGGTCATCGTCTTGTCTCCCACCTACGCACCCTCCTTCCCGAACGTGTCGCGGACCCGGTCGGCCAGTCCGCTGAGGTTGGCCTCGAACGTGAAGCCCTGTTCGAAGCGGTAACTGCGGCGCACGTCGACGGGATCGATCCCGTTGATGGCGGCCTTGGCCATGCGCAGCAGCCGTCCGTCCTTGGCGGCGATCTCGCGGGCCAGCTCCAGCGCGGCCGCCCGCAGCTGCGCCCGGGGCACCACCCGCCACACCGAACCGTGCGCGTGCAGCTCGGCGGCGCTCGCCGTGCGCGAGGTGTAGTAGAGCGCGCGCATCAGATGCTGCGGGACCAGCCGGGCCAGATGCGTGGCGGCACCCAGCGCGCCCCGGTCCAGCTCCGGCAGCCCGAAGGAGGCGTCGTCGCTCGCCACGATCGCGTCCGCGTTCCCCACCAGGCCTATCCCGCCGCCCAGACAGAACCCGTGCACCGCCGCTATCACGGGTGTCTCGCACTCGTACACCGCGGCGAAGGCCTCCGCACAGCCCCGGTTGGCGCCGATCAGCGCCTCCTGGCCCGCCGCCTGTATCTCCTTGATGTCCACGCTCGCGTTGAAACCGCGCCCCTCGGCGGCCAGCACCACGCACCGCACCTCGGGATCACGTCCCGCCGCGCGCACGGCCCCGGCCAGTTCGAACCAGCCGCGGACCGGCAGCGCGTTCACCGGCGGGAAGTCGACGGTGACTACGGAAATCCCCTTTTCCGGGACCGACATGGAGACACCCATGGACGCATCAGCTACCTTCGCACTCAACGCCTTTCCACCAAACATTTGTTAGGTGTGAGGCTTCGAAGCTAGCAGTCGGCGAAGACGAGCGGGAGAGCCTGTGGAAAACTCCGCGGCAGGGCCTGTGGACAACTCGCTGCGCGGCAGGACCGTCGTCGTCACCGGCGGCACCCGGGGCGTCGGGGCGGGCATCGCGCGGGCCTTCGCCCGGGCCGGCGCCCAGGTGCTGGCCTGCGCCCGGCGTCCCCCCGAACAGCCCCTCGACGGCGTGGAGTTCATGTCCCTCGACCTGCGCGACCCACCCGCCGTCAGCGCCTTCTTCGCCGCGCTGCCCCGGCTCGACGTCCTCGTCAACAACGCGGGCGGCACCCCGTACCGGCGGCTGGCCGACGCGGACGCCGAGCGGCACGCCCGGGTCATCGAGCTGAACCTGGTCACCCCGCTGACCGCCTCCCTCGCCGCCTACGACCGGCTCCGGCTCACCCGGGGCTCGGTCGTCATGGTCGGCAGCGTGAGCGGCGGCCGTCCCTCGCCCGGCTCGGCGGCCTACGGCGCGGCCAAGGCGGGCCTGGCGAACCTGGCCGCGTCGATGGCCGTGGAATGGGCGCCGGAGGTCCGAGTCAACACGCTGGTCGTCGGCATGGTCCGCACCGAGCAGTCCCATCTGCACTACGGCGGCCCGGACGGCCTCGCGGCGGTCTCCCGCACCGTCCCGCTGGGCCGGCTGGCCACCCCCTCGGACGTCGGCGCGGCCGCCGTCTTCCTCGCCTCGGACGCGGCCGGCTACATCAGCGGGGCGAGTCTGCTGGTGCACGGGGGCGGGGAACGGCCGGCCTTCCTGGACGCCGCGACCGCCGACAAGGAAGCACAAGAAGGCCTGGGATGACCGGAATCTGCGCAGGGCGAGTCGTCGTCGTCACCGGAGCCGGACGGGGGCTCGGACGCGCCCACGCCCTCGCCTTCGCCGCCGAGGGCGCCCGGGTCGTCGTCAACGACCTGGGTGTCGGACCGGACGGGGTGCCCGGACCCGACAGCCCTGCGGCGGCCGTCGTCACCGAGATCCGGGAGGCGGGCGGCGAGGCGGTCGCGCACGGCGCCGACATCGCGACCACCGAGGGCGCCGCCTCCCTGATCAGAACCGCCGTCGAGACCTACGGCCGACTCGACACCCTCGTCAACAACGCCGGCTTCCTGCGCGACCGCATGCTCGTCAATCTCGACGAGGACGACTGGGACGCCGTGATCCGCGTCCACCTCAAGGGGCACTTCCTCCCCCTCAGACATGCCGCCGCGCACTGGCGGGCCGAGGCCAGGGCGGGCCGCACCCCGGTCGCCCGGATCGTCAACACCAGCAGCGGGGCGGGCCTGCTGGGCTCGGTCGGGCAGGGGAACTACAGCGCCGCCAAGGCCGGGATCATCGGTCTGACCCTCGTGGCGGCGGCCGAACTCACCCGCTACGGCGTCCAGGTCAACGCCGTCGCCCCGGCGGCCCGCACCCGCATGACGGAACGCACCTTCGCCGAGACCATGGCGGCCCCGGCCGCGGGTTTCGACGCCATGGCCCCCGAGAACGTCTCCCCGCTGGTCGTCTGGCTCGGCTCCGCCGCGTGCGCCGGGGTGAGCGGCCGGGTGTTCGAGGCGGAGGGCGGCCGGATCACCGTCATGCAGGGCTGGCGCCCCGGGCCCGGCCTGGACAAGGGGGCACGCTGGGCCCCCGCCGAGGCGGGCGAGGCCGTGTCGAAGCTGCTGGCGGAGGCGGAGCAGCCGGGGGCGGTGTACGGGGCCCGGGAGTAGGGCGCGCCGAGTACGCGGAGCTGCACCGGGCCCACCGAGGGGCTCCGCCCCCGGCCGGCTGCCCCGAACCTAGGTGTCGCACTCCAGAACCGTCCTGCACAACCCGCACCGCGCCCGCACCCGCCCCCGGACCGGCACCCTGATGCGCTGGTGGCAGGTGGGGCAGGAGAAGGAGACGCGGAGGTGGCCCGCGGGGTCGGGGCTGAAGGCGTAGGGCGCTCCGGGCGGGACGCCGTGGCGCCGGTCGTGGGCGTAGCGGCGGCGGCCCGCCCAGCCGGCCCCCGTCAGCGGCGGCTGCTGCTCGTCCCGCCGCGCCCGCTCCATGCCCTTGACGTAGGCCGTGTACGCCTGCGGGCTGGTGAACCACACCGAGGGATCCTCGCCGAAGAGCCGGGCCCGTTTGGCGAGCACGTAACCGAACTCCTCGGGGGTGAGATAGCCGAGCTTCTGGGAGGAGGCACTGTCCTCGCGGTAGGCGTCCAGCAGCAGCCACCCCGCGCCCAGGTAGGTCGTCGCCGTGTCCGTGAGGATCTCGTTCTCCGCCGTGGTGGGGAAGGCGAGGTCGAGGCGGTGCAGATAGACGTGGGTCACCTCGTGGGCGAGGGCCGCGCCGATGTCCCTGCGGTGGGTGCGGAAGCGGTCGTTCAGCTCGACGAAGTACTCGGGGCCCGCCGCCAGTTCGACATTGGCCGCGTGGCTCATCTCCCGGAAGCCGACGATCAGCCGGGCATCGGGCAGCCGGAAGTGCCGCACGATCTCGCGGGCCACGCGCTGCGCGCCCAGATGCACGTCGTCCGTGTCGCTGAAGGCCACGTCGGCGGGGGCCACACTGGACGAGAAGGTCTGCACGGTGTCGTACGACAGCCGCTTGTACAGCGCGGTGATCGCGGCCCGCACCGTCTCCAGATGCGGGTAGCCGTGCTCGACCGGTCCGCCGTTCGCCACGTCCGACCCCCTCAAGACGCCCAGAACTGCCATCCACTCTAGGCGGGTGCGAGCGGATTTCGCCGGTGGGCGGCCCGACCGCCCGCACCCGGGCCGCGGCGGCCGGACCGGGGGCTCAGACCGGCAGCAGCCGCGGTGCGCACGGACCCGGCCCCGCCTCCTGCAGCTCGAGCACCCACACCTCGTTCTCGCCCGCACGCAGCACCGGCCCGGGGACGTACAGGGACCGCTGCGGCCCCACGGACCAGTAGCGCCCCAGACCGAAGCCGTTGACCCAGACGAAGCCCCGCGTCCAGCCGGGCAGTTCGAGCCGGGCGTCCCCGGCCCCGAGGACCGTGACGGTGCCCCGGTACAGCCCCCGGGCGCCGTCCCCGGACACCGCGCCGAAGGACACCGCCTCGATGCCGTCGTCGAAGGCGTCCAGATCGAGCCCGCGCGCGCGTACCCCGTGCAGATACTGCCGCTCGTGCAGGACGCCCCCGGCGATGCCCTTCGCCTCGCCGGAGCGCGGCCCGTAGTTCACCCTCCCCAGGGACTCCACCCACAGCTCCACGCGCGCGGGTCCCGCGACGGGCTCCTTCAGCCGGGCCTCCTCCTCGGTGAGCACCCCGGCCCGCTCGCCGTCGACGTACACCACCGCGAGGTCCCTGAGACCGCGCACCGTCAGCGGGTACGGCTGCCGCGGCCCCGGCACGCCCACCTCGTAACGCACCAGCCCCCGGGCCACGCCCAGCTCCTCGAAGGACGGCGGTACGGGGGTGACGGTCTCCGCGCCGCCGAGCGCCTCCAGGACGTCACCCATGGGCGCCCATCCGGTGAGCGCCACCTCCGTTGGAGAATCCAACCGAGCAGGCGGGGGCGGAAGTTCGGGCAGGGGATCGGGGCGGTAACCGGCCAGCACCTCGCGGAAGCGCCAGAACTTCTCCGTGGGGCGCCCGTACTCGTCGACCGGTGCGTCGTAGTCGTACGAGGTCACGTCCGGCTCCAGCGGGCCTTCGTGCAGCTCGCCGCCGCCCCGGTTGGCGCCTGCCCAGCCCCCGAAACTCGTGCCGCCGTGCGCCATGTACAGGTTCACCGAGGCACCGCACTCCAGGATCTCCCGCAGGGCCCCGGCCGCTTCTCCGGTATCCCGTACGGCGTGTCCGCCGCCCCAGTGGTCGAACCAGCCGCACCAGAACTCCATGCACATCAACGGCCCCCCGGGGCGGTGCCGGCGCAGCGTCTCGAAACCCGTGCGCGCGTGGGAGCCGAAGTTCACCGTGGCGAGCACACCGGGCAGCGAGCCGCCGGTGAGCATGTGGTCCTCGGGGCCGTCCGAGGTGAACAGCGGCACCGTCACGCCCTTGACCCGCAGCAGCTCGGCGAGCTGTTCGAGGTAGTCCGCGTCCGAGCCGTAGCTGCCGTACTCGTTCTCGACCTGCACCATGACCACCGGGCCGCCCCGGTCGATCTGCCGGGGCACGATCTCGTGCAGCAGGAGGTGGTGGAACCAGTTCCGCACGTGGAACAGGAAGCGCTCGTCGCGGGTACGCGGGTGCGTGCCCGGCTCGCCCGTCACCCAGTGGGGCAGCCCGCCGTTCTCCCACTCGGCGCAGATGTACGGCCCCGGCCGCACGATCGCCCACAGGCCGGCCTCGCGGACCGCGTCCAGGAACCGGCCGACCGCCCGCACGTCCCGCAAGCGCCCCGGGCCCGGCTGGTGCAGGTTCCACGGGACGTACGTCTCCACGCAGTTGAGGCCCATCGCCCGCAGCATCTCCAGCCGGTGCCGCCAGTGCGCCTCGTGCACCCGGAAGTAGTGCAGCGCCCCGGACAGCAGCCGCACCGGCCGCCCGTCCAGCAGGAAGTCGGATTCCCCCACCGTGAACTCGCTCATGCACCCGAGCGTCGGCCCTGGCGGTGACCGACGCCATGGACGAAGATCGGCGCTGCTTGGACAAAAGTCCGCCGTCGCCGACGCCGGGAGGAGCGCAGATGTACCAGACCTGGATGCGGTTCTTCAGCCCCGGCCCCGCACACCACCGCCTCGGCCTGGTCTGCCTCGGCGTCGGCCTCCAGCACGGCACACTGCCCACGGTCGGCCCCCGCACCCTCGACCACCACGTGGCCGTCGTGGTCGGCGCGGGCGGCGGCTGGTACCGGGGCGCCGACGGTCGCCGTACCACCGTCACCGCGCCCGCGCTGCTCTGGCTCACCCCCGGAGTGCCGCACCACTACGGGCCCGACCCGGACACCGGCTGGGACGAGGGCTTCGTCGACTTCGCCGGGCCCGCCACCGCGACCTACACCGAACTCGGCTACATCGAGCCCGAGCGGCCCGTCGTCCCGCTCTCGGACGCCACCGGCCCCCGCGCGGTCGTCGCCCGCATCGCCCGCGCCGCCCGCCGCGGCAACCCCCTGCTGGAGGTCGAGACCGGTGCCGCCGTCCACGAACTCCTCGTCGCGCTGCGCCGCGCCCGCGCCGACCTCGCCCCCGACGGCGACCAGGTGCTGCAGGCCCTGGCCCGGGACGCCTGCCGGCCGATGAGCGTCGCCGACCACGCCGCCCGGCACGGCATGACGCCCGCCGAGCTGCGCCACGCCGTCCGCCGCGCCGCCGGATGCAGCCCCAAGGACTATCTCCTCGGGATCCGGCTGGGCCGCGCCAAGGAGCTGCTCGCCGCCACCGAGCTGTCCGTGGCCGCCGTCGCCCGCCGTGTCGGCTACGACGACCCCGCCTACTTCTCCCGCCTGTTCTCCCGCCGGGTCGGCCTCGCCCCCGTCCGCTTCCGCGCCCAGCAGGGCCGCAGCGTCCCCGGTGGCTGGAGCGACCGGATCCCGGATCCGGACGATCCACCGACGATCGGCGGCTGATCGCATGCTGATCAGCCGGTGATCGGGAGGTGCCGCGCCCCTTAGGGTTGACGCCCATGACCATCAGGAACACCGGTAGCGGTGACGTCGACCCCGCGGTCCGCCAGGAACTGGAGCGGCTGCGCGAGAGCATCGACAACATCGACGCGGCCGTCGTCCACATGCTCGCCGAGCGCTTCAAGTGCACCCAGCAGGTCGGCCGGCTCAAGGCGGTGCACCAGCTGCCGCCCGCCGACCCGGCCCGCGAGGCCCGGCAGATCGAGCGGCTGCGCAGCCTCGCGGCGAACGCCAAGCTCGACCCGGCGTTCGCGGAGAAGTTCCTGAACTTCATCATCGCCGAGGTGATCCGGCACCACGAGTCCATCGCCGAGGACACCGCGAACGGAGAGCCCGCCTGATCCCTGCCGTCGGGCACACCCGGCAAGGGGTGCGTGACCTGACATATGCCGTGTACCGATCCGCCCCTGTGCGCTGTCGGCGGCATCAGGCAGCATGGCGTGCATGTCCGTCATCACGCGCGACGAAGCGCAGCTCCGAGCACAGTTCCTCGACGTCCACCGCTACTCGATCGAGCTCGACCTCACCACGGGGGACGAGACCTTCGACTCCCGTACCGTGATCAGGTTCAGCGCGCGGACCGACGGGGACACGTTCGTCGAGCTGAAGCCCGCGGAGCTGCGCGCCGTCACGCTGGACGGACAGCCCCTCGACCCGGAGACGTTCAAGGACGAACGGCTGCCGCTGAAGAACCTCACCGCCGGCGAGCACGAGCTGCGAGTCGACGCGGTCATGCCCTACTCCCGCACCGGCGAGGGCATGCACCGCTTCACCGACCCCACCGACGGCGAGACGTACGTCTACACGCAGCTGTTCCTGGACGACGTCCAGCGGGTCTTCGCGGCGTTCGACCAGCCCGACCTGAAGGCCGTCTTCGAGCTCACCGTGACCGCGCCCGACGGCTGGAACGTCCTCGCCAACGGCATCACCGAGCACCTCGGCGAGGGCCGCTGGCGGGCCGCCCCGACCCCGCCGATCTCCACCTACCTCGTCGCCGTCGCCGCCGGCCCCTGGCACTCCGTGCGCACCGAGCACCGCGGCCTGCCCTTCGGCATCCACTGCCGCCGCTCCCTCGCGCCCCACCTCGAGGCCGACGCCGAGGAGATCCTCGAGGTCACGCGCGCGTGCTTCGACCGCTACCACGAGAAGTTCGAGGAGCCCTACCCCTTCGACTCCTACGACCAGGCGTTCGTCCCCGAGTTCAACGCCGGCGCCATGGAGAACCCCGGACTGGTCACCTTCCGCGACGAGTTCGTCTTCCGCTCGGCCGTCACCGACACCGAGCGGCAGACCCGCGCCATGGTCATCGCCCACGAGATGGCCCACATGTGGTTCGGCGACCTCGTGACCCTGAGGTGGTGGGACGACATCTGGCTGAACGAGTCCTTCGCCGAGTACATGGGCTACCAGACCACCGCCGAGGCCACCCGCTTCACCGACACCTGGACCGACTTCGGGGTCGCCCGCAAGGCCTGGGGCTACGACGCCGACCAGCGCCCCTCCACCCACCCGGTCGCCCCCGAGGCGGTCGACGACACCGCCGCCGCGCTGCTCAACTTCGACGGCATCTCCTACGCCAAGGGCGCCTCCGCACTGCGCCAGCTGGTGGCCTGGCTCGGCGAGAAGGACTTCCTCGCCGGCATCAACATCCACTTCAAGCGGCACCGGTTCGCCAACGCCACCCTCGCCGACTTCATCGACTCCCTCGCCGCGGCCACCGAGCGCGACGTGCACGCCTGGGCCGACGCCTGGCTGCGCACCACCGGTGTCGACACGCTCACCCCGGCGGTCGAGTCCGTCGACGGCGTCTGCGCCCTGACCGTCGACCACGCGGGCAGCCGCCCGCACCGCGTCACCGTCGGCCTCTACGACCGCGACCTCGGCGACGAGGGCCGTGGCCGTCTCACCCTGCGCGAGCGCATCGGCCTCGACGTCCCGCAGAGCGCCCCGGAGTCCATCGGCAAGCGCCCCGCGCTGATCCTGCTCAACGACGGCGACCTGACCTACGCCAAGGTCCGCTTCGACGCCGACTCCTTCGAGGCGGTCCGCACGGGCCTGTCCGGGCTGCCCGACCCGCTCACCCGCGCGGTGGTGTGGAACGCCCTCAGGGACGCTGTCCGCGACGGCGAACTGCCGCCCCAGGCCTACCTTGAGACGGCCCGCGCCCACCTGCCGCTGGAGACCGACCTGGCCCTCGTCCAGGGTGTCCTCGCGTTCGCCTCCACCCACGTCGCCGACCGCTTCCTGCGCCCCGAGGACCGCCCGGCCGCCCTCGCCACCCTCAGCTCCCTCTGCCGCGACCTGCTGCGCCGCACCGAGGACGGCGACAACCCCGGCCTGCGCCTGGTCGCCGTACGGCACTTCATCGACGTCGCCGCCCACCCCGACACCATCGCCGCCTGGCTCGCCGACGGCACGGTGCCCGGCGGGCCGGAACTCGACCCGGAGCTGCGCTGGCGCATCCTCGTCCGGCTCGCCGTGCTCGGCGCCACCGACGAGGCCGCCATCGCCGCCGAGCTGGAGCGCGACCCGTCCGCCACCGGCCGGGAGGGCGCCGCCACCTGCCGCGCCGCCCTGCCCGACCCCGAGGCCAAGCGCGCGGCCTGGGAGTCGATGTTCGTCACGGACGACCTCTCCAACTACCTGTTCACGGCCACCGCACGGGGCTTCTGGCAGCCCGAACAGGCCGACCTGGTACGCGAGTACGTGCCGCGCTACTACGAGGACGCGGTCGCCCTCGCCGCCCGCCGCGGCCCCGCCATCGCCGTGGCCGCCGGCCGCTGGGCCTTCCCGTACCACGCCGTCGACGCGGAGGCCCTCGCCCTCGGCGAGGCCTGCCTGAACGAGGCCGACCCGGTCGTCGCCCTCCGCCGCAAGCTCGTCGACGAACTGGACGACCTGGCACGGGCGTTGCGGGTACGGGGCGAGTAGGCCCGCCCCGGGAGCCACCCCGCGGCCGGTCCGACGCCCACACGTCGGACCGGCCCGCCGGACCGGGCTCGCGCCCCGCGAAGCGCTCACCGGGCACGCCGATCCTCCGCGCGTCAACCACCCGGCCGGCGTCAGCCGCAGGTCACCGCACTCCAACGCGTTTTCCCCGTACGGCAGTACCCACTTTCGGGTTCCGATCGTTGGGCTTTCCGGACGCGTGGGACTCTTCCCGTACAAACTGGGAGATGCCTTACAGAGGTCCCTGCGCGCCCCGGAGGAGAGCCCATGAGCATGCCGCCCCTCGCCTCAGGACCCGACGGCCCCGTAGCCCTGCGGCCGCTCCTGGACACCGTCATGGACGCGCTCGCGAGCGGTGCCCGGGCCCGCGGCGGACCGCTGCCGGCCGGCGGGCCCGAGGCCGTCGCCGCACGGATCACCGACGCCCTCGGGGACGTCCTGCCGGACGACGGCGACCCCGACGCGCTGCGCGCCCTCGTGCATGCCCTCGCCGAGGGCGCCGCCGACCCCGCCGACCCGCTGTGCGCGGCCCATCTACACTGCCCGCCGCTCGCCGTCGCCACCGCCGCCGACCTCGCCGCGAGCGTCCTCAATCCGTCCCTGGACTCCTGGGACCAGGCCCCGGCCGCCTCCACGCTGGAAGCCGAGGTCGCCCGTGCCCTCGCCCAGGAGATCGGCCTCGCGGACGCCCTGGTCACCACCGGCGGCACAGAGTCCAACCAGCTCGCCCTGCTGCTCGCCCGCGAGGCCCACGGCAGCGTCCAGCTGGTCTGCGGCGCCAACGCCCACCACTCGCTGCCCCGCGCCGCCTGGCTGCTCGGGCTGCCCGAGCCGGTCGTCGTCCCCGCCCCGGGCGGCACCCTCGACCCCGCCGCCCTCGACGCGGCGCTCACCGCGCTCTCCGGCCCGCTGCTGGTCGCCGCCACCGCCGGCAGCACCGACGCCGGGCTCATCGACCCGCTGCCCGAGATCGCCGGCCTGTGCACCGCCCACGGCGCCCGCCTGCACATCGACGCCGCGTACGGCGGCGGCCTCGCCTTCAGCGACCGGCACCGGGACAAGCTCGCCGGACTCGAAGCCGCCCACACCGTCACCCTTGACCTGCACAAACTCGGCTGGCAGCCGGCCGCGGCCGGTCTCCTCGCCGTGGCCCGGCCCCGCGACCTCGCCGCCCTGCACCAGCGCGCCGACTACCTGAACGCCGACGACGACACCGAGGCCGGACTCCCGGACCTGCTCGGCCGCTCCCTGCGCACCACCCGCCGCCCGGACATCCTCAAGATCGCCGTCACCCTGCGGGCGCTGGGCCGCAGCGGGCTCGGTGCCCTGGTCGACCAGGTCTGCGCCCGCGCACGTGAGTTCGCCGCGCTCGTCCAGGGCCACACCGGCTTCGAGCTGTACGACCGGCCGGTCATCAGCACGGTCCTGTTCCGGCCCGCCGACGCGGACGACAACACGGTGGCCGCCCTGCGCCGCAGGCTGCTGCACGAGGGCCGGGCCGTCCTCGGCCGCGCCCGGCTCGACGACCGCCTCTGGCTCAAGGCCACCTTCCTCAACCCCCACACCCGGCCGGACGAACTGGCCCAGCTCCTCAAACTCGTAGAAGGAACGACCCCCAGATGACCAACCCTCCACGCCACGAGCCGGAGTCCCCGCGCGACCTGGTCGGCATCGGCATCGGACCCTGCAACCTGTCCCTCGCCGCCCTCGCCCACCCGCTCGCCGAACTCGACGCCGTCTTCTACGAGCAGCGCCACGCCTTCGCCTGGCACCCCGGCCTCCTCATCGAGGGCGCCACCATCCAGGTGCCGTTCCTCGCCGACCTGGTGACCCTCGCCGACCCCACCAGCCCCTGGAGCTTCCTCAACTACCTCAGGACCCGCGAGCGGCTCTTCCCCTTCTACTTCGCCGAGCGCTTCCAGATCCAGCGTGCCGAGTACGACGCCTACTGCCGCTGGGTCTCCGAGAACCTCCCCGGGCTGCGCTTCCGCCACCAGGTCGACGCGGTCCGCTGGAACCCCGAACGCGACGTGTTCGAGGTCGACTTCACCCAGCTCGACGCCGAGGGCGAGGCCGAGGCGCTGGGCCGCACCTACACCCGAAACGTCGTCCTCGGCGTGGGCACCGCCCCCTACGTGCCAGACCCGCTGCAGCCTCTCGTCGAGGCCCCCGGCGTCCCGGTCGTCCACGCCGCCGACTACCTCGACCACCGTGCCACGGTGCTCGCCGCCGAGCACGTCACCGTCGTCGGCTCCGGGCAGTCGGGCGCCGAGGTCTTCCTCGACCTGCTGCGCCACCGCCCCGCCGGACGCGAGCGGCTGCACTGGATCGGCCGGAGCGAGGCGTTCGCGCCGATGGAGTACTCCAAGCTCGGCCTGGAACACTTCACGCCCGACTACACCCGCTACTTCCACGCCCTCACCGAACCCGTCCGCGACCGGCTGGTCGCAGCCCAGTGGCAGCTGCACAAGGGCATCGACGCCGGCACCCTCGCCGACATCCACGACGAGCTGTACCGGCGGACCCTGGACGGAGGCTGGCCCGACGCGGTCCTGACTCCCGGGGTCCGCGTCCGTACCGCCGGTCGTGTCGCCACCACCAAGGTCGAACTCCACCTGGAGCACGTCCAGCAGGGCAGCCGCTCCCGGCTCACCACGGACGCCGTCGTCCTCGCCACCGGCTACCGCGAGCGCCCGCTGGGCCGGCTCCTCGCGGGCCTCGACCCCTACATGCGCCGCGACAGCAGCGAACGGCCGCGTATCGAGGGAGATTTCCGGCTGGTCCTCGACCCCTCGGTCACCGGGTCGGTGTACGTCCAGAACACCGGACTCCACGCCCACGGCGTCGGCACCCCCGACCTCGGGCTCGCCGCCTGGCGCAGCGCCACCATCCTCAACTCCCTCACGGGCAAGGAGCCGTACCCGCTGCCCACCCGGACGTCCTTCACCACGTACGGACTGCAGGAGCCGCAGTCCCGGGTGCCGCAGACCAGGCAGGCGACGCGGCTGACTCCGCTGGTGGACGAGAGGTAGAAGGCCCCCGGACCCCCCGGGACGATGACACGCAATCTGTGCATGGCCGTCCCGGGGGCCGGTCTCCTGCCTGTGCGGCCTAGAAGACGGGCGTGCCGTTCCGCGTGAGCTTCCAGTCCACGGACGCGAAGTCCTTCGGGTCAAGGACGCCCTTCGCGGTGACCCACTCCGAGATCCGGGTGCGGATCTCCGTCGACTCCGACCACAGTTCCTTGGCCGACGCGACGTGCGGGAAGGCGCCGCCGCCGTTGGCGCGGTAGTTGTTCACCGCGAACACGAACTGCTGGGCGTCGTCCAGCGCGGCACCCTTGAAGGTGAGGTTCTTGATCCGCGAACCGGCCGGCTGGGCGATGTCGATGTCGTACGACAGGCCCGAGACGTAGTCGTAGTTGTAGTCGGGGCGGCCGCCCTCGTTGGTCAGCTTCTCCACGTCGACGGCGGCGTCGGCGGCCGTCTGGACGTAGTACGCCGCCGAGTACTCCAGGTACGCCCGCACCTGGGCACCCGTCAGCAGCTTGGCGACCAGCGTGTTGTCGTACACGTACAGGCTCGACAGGTCCCGGATGGTCACGTCGCCGGCCGGGATCTCGGAGGTGCGGGAGAACGGCGAGGCCTGCGCGAGGACCGGCAGCGAGGCGTACTCGGTGCCCGCCAGCGCGGCCTTGACCACGTCCTCCTGGACCCTGGTGATCAGGTCGATGATCGGGGCGTCCTTGTAGCGGGCCTCGACCGTCGTCAGGGTCGCGGTCGCGGTGCCGACGACCTGGTTCACGTACGTGACGACCTTCGCGTGCTCGTCGGCGAGCAGCTTGGTGATCTTCGGGTCGTCGGCGACCGAGTTGGAGTTGAGCACCTTCGAGGAGACGGACTCGACGGTCCACCGGCCCTTCTCGAAGACCAGCTCGATGTCGAACACGGACAGCCGCTCCGCGTAGGCCAGCGGCTCCGACAGCACGACCGTCTTCCCGGTCCTGTCGTTGGTGACCTTCAGCTCCGGGATCTCCACGTGCGCGTGCCCGACGAGGATCGCGTCGATGCCCGGGACCTGCTTGGCCACGTTGGCGGCCGCGTTCTCCACGTACGGCAGCTGGTCACCGTAGGACGAGGTGCCGGAGGACCCGGAGTGCGCCGAGACCAGGACGACGTCGGCGCCCAGCGCCTTCAGCTTCGGCACCCACTTCGCGGCCTGCTCCTCCAGGCCCGGGAACGCCAGCTTGCCCTGCACGTACGCCTTGTCCCAGATCGCGATGCCGGGGTTGGTCAGACCGAGCACGGCGACCTTGACCGGACGGGCGCCGGGCACGTGGAACGTCTTGACGAAGTACGGCTGGAAGGCGGGCCGCAGCGTCTTCGCGTCGACCGCGTTGGCGCCGAGCAGCGGGAAGTCCAGCTGCTCCTCGAACTTGCGCAGGGTCTCGATGCCGTAGTTGAACTCGTGGTTGCCGAGCGCGGCGGCGTCGTACCCGATCGCGTTCATCGCCTGCGCCATCGGGTGCACCGGGCCGCCCTTGGCGGTGATCGGGTCGACCTTGGCGTAGTAGTACGTCAGCGGGGTGCCCTGGATCGTGTCGCCGGCGTCCAGCAGCAGCGTGTTGCAGTGGCCCTTCTCCGCGCGGATCCTGTTGACCAGGGTCGAGATCCGGGCCAGGCCCTGGGCGTTGCCCGCCTTGTCGGTGTACTCCGCGTTCTTGAAGTAGTCCCAGTTGAAGACGTGGCCGTGCAGGTCGGTGGTGCCCATGACGGTGAGCGAGTGGCGCTTCACGTGCTTCCCGGGCGTCTGCTGCTCGGCCGCCTCGGCCGCCGGAGCCGCCGCCGCACCGGCGATCGCGACCCCCGCGCCCGTCGCGGCGGACTTCTTCAGGAACTTCCGGCGGTTCAAAGGCATCTCTCGGTCTCCTTGGCGAATGGTCAACAACGCGCGTAGATTCTGACCTGGTCATGACCGACGGCAACAGGTCCAAGAGGTTGCGATCTGGTGACCTGATGCGTGAACTCCGGCCGCCGAAGCGGGAGGTGCGTGACAGAGTGGGACGTATGACCTCCCCGTCGGCCGTCCCGTACGGCACCCCCGACGCCCCTCTCCTCGTGGTCCGCGGCGAGGCCGAACTCGACGTCGAGCCCGAGATCGCCCGCATCGGCGTGACCGTGACCGCCCGCGGCCGCGACCGGCGCTCCACCCTGGACGACCTCACCCGGCGCAACGCCGCCGTCCTCGACCTCGTGAAGTCCTACGGGGACGCGGTGGAGGAGCTGTCGACCGGAGCCTTCTCCATCACCCCGGAGCTGACCGAGCGCGGCCGGGGCGAGCGGGTGCGCAGCTACCAGGGCCGCGTCCACCTCGGCGCCGAGTTCTCGGACTTCACCGTCCTCGGTGAACTGACCACGCGGCTGGCCGACTTGGAACTGACCCGGGTCGACGGCCCCTGGTGGTCCCTGCGCCCCGGCTCGCCCGTGCACGCCGAGGCCCGGCGGCGGGCGGTCGGCGAGGCGCTCCAGCGTGCCCGGGAGTACGCCGAGGCCCTCGGCACCTCGATCGCCGCCCTGGTCGAACTGGCCGACACCGGCGCCGAGCGGCCGCGGGCCGGCGGGGCCGCCTTCGCGCGGGGTGCCCGGCGTATGAGCACGGCCGAAGCGGCCGAGCCCGCCGAACCTCTCGATCTGGAACCCTCGCGACTGCGTGTCACCGCCCAGGTCAGCGCTCAATTCACACTGGTGCCGCCGCGGCTGTGAATTCCGGACATGGGGAAGTTATGACCGAAAAGAATCGCTCATAGGAGCGGGCTGCCGCACAATTCAACACTTGTCAATAGCCCTTTACTCAAAGGTTGTTGAGTGGCCATGTAGCCCGGATTCTCTACCGACGGGTAAGGCCTAGGCTCGAATCATGCGCCGAGCAAAGATCGTCTGTACTCTGGGGCCCGCCACCGACTCGTACGACCAGATCAAGGCACTGGTCGAGGCCGGAATGGACGTCGCCCGTTTCAACCTCAGCCACGGCACTCACGCCGAGCACGAGGAGCGATACCGGCACGTACGGAAGGCGGCCGACGAGACCGGTCGCAGCGTCGGAATCCTCGCCGACCTTCAAGGTCCGAAGATCCGGCTCGGCCGCTTCAGTGAAGGTCCCGTACTCCTTGAACGCGGCGACTCCTTCACCATCACCGTGGAGGAGGGCGTCGAGGGCGACCGGCACGTCTGCGGCACCACCTATGCCGGCCTCGCCGCCGATGTCACCCCGGGTGAGCGCGTCCTCGTGGACGACGGCAAGGTCTGCCTGGAGGTCACCGCCGTCGACGGCCCCCGGGTCCGCACCCGGGTGATCGAGGGCGGCGTCATCTCCGACCACAAGGGCCTGAACCTCCCCGGCGTCGCCGTCTCCGTGCCCGCCCTCTCCAAGAAGGACGAGGACGACCTGCGCTGGGCGCTGCGCACCGGCTTCGACGTCATCGCCCTGTCCTTCGTGCGCAGCGGCAAGGACGCCGCGGACGTCCACCGCATCATGGGCGAGGAGGGCCGCCGCCTCCCGGTGATCGCCAAGGTGGAGAAGCCGCAGGCGGTCGACAACATCGACGACATCGTCGCGGCCTTCGACGGCATCATGGTCGCGCGCGGCGACCTGGGCGTGGAGATGCCGCTGGAACAGGTCCCGATCGTGCAGAAGCGCGCCGTCAAGCTCGCCAAGCGCAACGCCAAGCCGGTCATCGTGGCCACCCAGATGCTGGACTCGATGATCGACAACTCCCGCCCGACCCGCGCCGAGGCCTCGGACGTGGCCAACGCGGTCATCGACGGCACGGACGCGGTGATGCTGTCCGGCGAGACCAGCGTCGGCAAGTACCCGATCGAGACGGTGCGGACGATGGCGAAGATCGTCGAGGCGGCCGAGGAGGATCTGCTCGCCAAGGGTCTGCCGCCGCTGACCGAGCGGAACAAGCCCCGCACCCAGGGCGGCGCCGTCGCCCGGGCCGCGGCCGAGATGGGCGACTTCCTCGGGGCGAAGTTCCTGGTGGCGTTCACCCAGTCGGGAGACACGGCCCGCCGCCTGTCCCGCTACCGCTCGCCCATCCCGCTGCTGGCCTTCACCCCGGAGCAGGCCACCCGCTCGCAGCTCAGCCTCACCTGGGGTGCGGAGACCTTCCTCGGCCCGCACGTCGACTCCACGGACGCCATGGTCGACCAGGTGGACGAGCTGCTCCTGAAGTACGGCCGCTGCCGGAAAGGTGACGTCGTGGTCATCACGGCGGGTTCCCCGCCCGGTGTCTCCGGCTCGACCAACATGGTCCGGGTGCACCACATCGGCGAGGATGACAGTCCCAAATAGCGGACCCCGGGATGGGACAAGGGCATGGAAAAGGGCCCCTCACCCGGAGGGGCCCGCCAATTCAGTGACCTTGGAATCCAAGGAAAAGTGCCCCGGGTCGGACTCGAACCGACACTGTACGGGTTTTGAATCCGTTGCCTGCTGCCAATTGGGCTACCGGGGCTCGCAGAATCCAAGGTTTCCCCCGACCCTCCGCGCGTCCACCATACCGTAGCTAGGTAGGCTCTTGTCAGCAGTACCCCTGCCCTGAACGAGGAGCCCCAGTGACCGCCGAGTCGCCCCAGCCCGTAGACGCGCCCGACGACGACAAGTCGCACGTGCCTCCGCTGACGACCCGTGTCGTCATCGCCGAGGACGAGGCACTGATCCGGCTCGACCTGAAAGAGATGCTGGAGGAGGAGGGGTACACCGTCGTCGGCGAGGCCGGGGACGGGGAGCAGGCCGTGGAGCTCGCCCGCGAGCACCGGCCGGACCTGGTGATCCTCGATGTGAAGATGCCCAAGCTGGACGGCATCTCCGCGGCCGAGAAGATCGCCGAGGAGTCCATCGCCCCGGTCCTCATGCTCACCGCCTTCTCCCAGCGCGACCTCGTCGAGCGCGCCCGGGACGCCGGTGCCATGGCCTACCTGGTGAAGCCGTTCAGCAAGAGCGACGTCGTACCGGCCATCGAGATGGCCGTCTCCCGCTTCACCGAACTGAAGCAGCTGGAGCAGGAGGTCGCCGACCTCACCCTGCGGCTGGAGACCCGCAAGCTGGTCGACCGCGCCAAGTCCGTCCTGCAGACCGAGTACGGGCTGACCGAGCCCGCCGCCTTCCGCTGGATCCAGAAGACCTCCATGGACCGCCGGATGTCGATGCAGCAGGTCGCCGAGGCGGTCATCGCGGACAACGAGGAGAAGAAGGCCGCGAAGAAGGCCTGACCTCCCGCACCGGAACGACGAGGCCCGCGCCCCCGGAGAAGGGGGGCGCGGGCCTTCGCGTCCCATGGGGGGGCGCGGGGAACTGCGCGACCAGCCATGGCCGACCCGCAGTGCAGGGACGGCCTTTCGAGCGGAGCGGCTAGTCCTCGCCGAGGTACGCCTTGCGGACCGACTCGTCGTGCAGCAGGTCCTGACCCGTGCCGGACAGGACGATGTTGCCGACCTCCATGACATGGCCCTGGTCGGCGAGCGAGAGCGCCGCCTGGGCGTTCTGCTCGACCAGCAGGATCGTCGTGCCCTGGGACTTCAGCTCGGCGATCGTCGCCATGATCTTCTGCATCATGATCGGCGACAGGCCCATGGACGGCTCGTCCAGCATCAGCAGCTTCGGCTGGGACATCAGGGCGCGGCCCATCGCCAGCATCTGCTGCTCACCGCCGGAGAGGGTGCCGGCCGCCTGCTTCCTGCGCTCCCCGAGGATGGGGAAGAGGTCGTAGGCGCGCTGGATGTCCTTCTCGATGCCCGGCTTGTCGCTCCGCAGGAACGCACCGAGGCGCAGGTTGTCCTCGATGGTCATGCGCGGGAAGATGTGCCGCCCCTCGGGGGAGTGGGCGAGCCCCAGCGAGACCACCTCGTGGGCCGGGACCTTCTTCAGCGACTTGCCGTTGAACCTGATCTGCCCGCCGACCGGCTTCAGCAGACCGGAGAGCGTGCGCAGGGTGGTGGTCTTGCCGGCGCCGTTGGTGCCGATGAGGGTGACCACCTCGCCGGCGTCGACCTTGAAGGAGATGCCCTTGACGGCCTCGATCTTGCCGTAGGCGACCCGCAGGTCCTCTACTTCGAGCAGTGCGGTCATCGGTCGTTCTCCTTGCCGGGCGCGGCGTCCGTCGTGGCCTCGGCGTGCGCCTCGGCCGCCTCGACCTCGGCGACCTCCTCGTCGCCGGGAGCGTTCTCGAAGGGTTCGCCGAGGTACGCGGCGACGACCCGCTCGTCGCCCTGCACGGTCGCGCTGTCGCCCTCGACGAGCTTCTGGCCCTGCACCAGGACGGCCACGCGGTCGCAGAGGTTGAAGATGAAGCGCATGTCGTGCTCGATGACGAGCACGGCGATGCCCTTGTCCCGGATGGCGAAGACCAGTTCCTCGGTGGCCCGGGTCTCCTGCGGGTTCATTCCGGCGGTCGGCTCGTCCAGGAGCAGCAGGCCGGGCTCGCTGGCCAGCGCCCGGGCGATCTCCAGCTTGCGCTGCTCGCCGTAGGGGAGGTTGCGGGCGAGGTGCTCGGCCTTCGCCTCCAGGCCCACGAACTCCAGGAGTTCCATGGCGCGGGCGCGGGAGGCCGCCTCGGCCTTGTGGAAGCCGGGGCCGCGCAGCAGCGCGGACCACAGGCCCTCCTTGGTGCGGGTGTGGCGGCCGACCAGCACGTTCTCCAGGACCGTCATGTTGGCGAACAGACGGATGTTCTGGAAGGTACGGGCGATGCCCGCCGCCGTGACCTTGAAGGACTTCGGCGGCAGGACCTGGCCCTTGTAGCGGACCTCGCCCTCGGTGGGGACGTACAGACCGGTGAGGCAGTTGAAGAACGTGGTCTTGCCGGCGCCGTTGGGGCCGATCAGACCGACGATCTCGCCGCTGTTGACGGTGAAGTCGACGTTGCGCACGGCCGTCAGACCGCCGAAGCGCATGGTCACGCCGCGGGCGTCGAGCACGACCTCGCCGGGTGCGGACGCGCCGGGGGCGGCGTCCTGGGTGGTGGTGTCGGTGGTCATGGTGGTCACGCCCCTGCCTTGCTGAGGACGGCGGGCGCTTCTGCCTCTTCGTGGAATTCGAGCTGGCGGCGCCGGTTGGGGATGAGGCCCTCGGGACGGAAGCGCATGAGGATCACGAGCGCGACGCCGAAGGCGAAGAGCTGGTAGTCGCCCAGGAACTGGAGCTTGGCCGGGATCAGGTACAGCAGCGCGGCACCGACCAGCGGACCGGAGATGGTGCCCATGCCGCCGAGGACCACCGCGGCCAGCAGGAAGGCCGAGTTGGGCGGCACGACGTGCGCGAACTGGTACTGCTCCGGGGTCACCGTGTACGTGACGTGGGCCTGGACGGAACCGGCGAGGCCGGCCATGCAGGCGCCCAGGGCGAACGCGATGAGCTTGACCCGGAAGCCGTTGATGCCCATGGCGAGCGCGGCGGTCTCGTCCTCGCGGATGGCGATCCAGGCGCGGCCGATGCGGGAGTCGCTGCTGCGCCGGAACACCACGACCACGATGAGCGTGATGAACAGCATCAGCAGGAAGTAGTTCGCGAACCGGCCGACGGTGGCGCCGAGGAACTGGTGCTCCTGGCCGAAGTCGAAGCCGAGGATGTTCAGGTTCGGGATCGAGGAGATGCCGTTGGAGCCGTTGGTGACGTCCGGGCCCGAGGTGCCGTCCATGTTGAGGACGGTGATGCGGAAGATCTCACCGAAGCCGAGGGTCACGATGGCGAGGTAGTCGCCGCGCAGTCGCAGGGTCGGGGCGCCGATCAGCACGCCGAAGACCATCGCGACGGCCGCGCCGCACAGCGCCGAGGCCCAGAACGGCAGGTTGACGTGCAGCGGCGAGGACGGCGAGCCGGAGACCAGGGCCGCGGTATAGGCGCCGACACCGAGGAAGGCGACGTAACCGAGGTCGAGGAGGCCGGCGAGCCCGACGACGATGTTCAGGCCGAGCGCGACCGTGGCGAAGATCAGGATGTAGACGCCGATCGTCGCGTACTGGTCGTCGGACTGGGTGAACGGGAAGGCGGCCGCGGCGGCGAAGGCACCGGCCATGGTGATGTTGCGGTGGCGCGCGGTGATCGCCGAGACCCGGGCCACGAGCCCGGCCTTGGCGAGGGCGCCGAAGCCGAAGCCGGCGGTGATGAGGAAGCCGATGAACAGCTGGTCGTACTCGGTGCCGATGCCGTAGGTGAAGACGGTCAGACCGACGGCCATCGCCGCGATGATGACGAGGATCTCGGCGTAGGCGGGCAGCTTGGGGGCCGGCGCCGGGGTCTTGGCGGCGAAGGCCGCCTTGAAGTTGCTCCAGTTCTGCCGGGACTGGTGACGGAACTTCTCCAGGCCGGTGTCGTCCGGGTCGGCGAGGTCCGGGGCCGGCCGCTCGTACGGCAGGGCCAGCGCGCCGACCAGGGCCGCCAGCGTGGCGATGGCCACGATGAAACCGCCGGCCTCCAGGTTCACCAGACCGCCCAGCTTGGCGCTGATGGCGATGACCGTGTACCAGGCGGTGGCGAAGGCGCCGAGCGCGGCCGTCTTGAGGGCGCTGTCGGCGCCGGCCGGGGTCAGCCACTTCAGGCCCTTGACGCCGTAGGAGGCGAGGCCGAAGACGGTGGTGAGGATGCCGCCGATCAGGACGAGGACCTGAAGGCCGCCCGGGTAGCCGTAGACGGTGAGGTCGCCGGGGAACGCGGCGGTCCAGGTCCAGGCGAGGAAGGTGGAGAGGATCGTCAGGACTCCGCCGCCGGTGGCGAGAGCCCGGCCGAGCGGGGCGGGCAGGCCGATCAGGCCGGACGGGGCGGCCGCGGGAGCGCTGGGGGTCCCGGATGCGGTGGTCTGTGTGGTCATCGGTGTCACGCCCTGTCCGCGACGCGTTCGCCGAGCAGACCCTGGGGCCTGAACAGCAGAACGAGGATGAGGAGTACGAACGCCCAGACGTCTGCCCAGGACTGGCTGCCGAACTTGTCCATGCCGGGGATGTCGGCGATGTAGGCGGTGGACAGGGCCTCGGCGACGCCGAGGACGAGGCCGCCGAGCATGGCGCCGTAGATGTTGCCGATACCGCCGAGGACGGCCGCGGTGAACGCCTTCAGGCCGAGGATGAAGCCCATGCGGAAGTCGATCTGGCCGTACTTGAGGCCGTAGGCCACGGATCCGACGGCGGCGAAGGTGGCACCGAGGGCGAACGCGACCACGATGATGCGGTCGGTGTTGATGCCCATCAGCTTCGCGGTGTCCGGGTCCTGGGCGGTGGCCTGCATGCCGCGCCCGGTACGGGTGCGCATCACGAAGTAGGCGAGGAACGCCATGCTGAGCGGCGCCGCGCAGACCAGGAAGATGTCACCGGTCTGGATCGTGACGTTGCCGATCTCGAAGGGCCCGCCGGGGATGCTCGGGAAGGTGCGGGCGGACTTGGCGCCCGGGTACCAGGCCCACACCGCCTGCTGGAGGGCGAGGGAGAGGCCGATGGCGGTGATGAGGGGAGCGAGGCGGGGTGCGCTGCGCAGGGGGCGGTAGGCGAACCGTTCCGCTCCGACGGCGACCGTGACGGCGACGAGGATGGCGCCGATGAGCATCAGCGGCAGGGCCACCCACATCGAGGTGCCGTCGGGAAGGATGTAGGCGTAGACCGTGAGCGCGCCGAACGCGCCGGTCATGAATATCTCGCCGTGGGCGAAGTTGATGAGCTGGACAATGCCATAGACCATCGTGTAGCCAATGGCGACCAGCCCGTACATGGATCCAAGTAGCAGGCCGTTGACCAGCTGCTGCGGCAGTTCGTTCACCGCATGTCCTCCGAGCGTTCGGAAAGTTCGACGGATGTGACCGGATGCGAGTCCGCGCGGGGCGCCTGTGGAACAGCGCCCCGCGCGGCTCGGCTGGTGCGGGTGTGGGTCAGCTGCCGTTGTAGGTGCCGGACTCCACGGCCTTCCAGGCACCGCCCTTGACGGAGTAGACGGTGAGCTGCTTGTTGGTCGCGTCACCGTACTCGTCGAAGGAGACCTTGCCGGTCACACCGTCGAAGGAGACGTTCTGCATCGCAGCGGTGATCTTCGCGCGGGCGTCGGACGGCAGCTTGCCGCCGTTGTCGTCGACGACCTTCTTCACGGCCTCGATGATCGACCACGCGGAGTCGTAGGAGTAACCGCCGTACGCCGCGTACGCCTCCTTGTAGCCCGCCGCCTTGTAGTTGGCGACGAACTCCTTGGCGGAGTCGAGCGTCTCGACCGGCGCGCCGACCGAGGTGGCCAGGTCGCCGGTGCCGGAGGCGCCGGCCAGCTTGATGAAGTCGTCGGCGTAGATGCCGTCGCCGCCGACCAGCGGGATCTTGGCGCCGGCGGCCTTGATCTGCTTGCTGAGCGGACCGGCCTGCGGGTACTCGCCGCCGTAGTAGACCACCTGGGCACCGGAGTTCTTCACCTTGGTGGCGACCGCGGAGAAGTCCTTGGTGTCGGGGTTGATGTGCTCCGTGCCGACGATCTTGCCGCCGAGCTTCTTGAACTCGTCGGTGAACGTCCCGGCGAGGCCGGCGCCGTACGTCTTCTTGTCGTCGATGACGAAGGCCTTGGTCTTCTTGGCCTTGTTGTAGACGTACTGGGCGGCGAACGGGCCCTGGATGGCGTCCGTGGTCGCGGTGCGGAAGTACGACTTGTACTGGCGAGCCTTCGACTTGCGCCAGTCGGTGCCCTGGGTCAGGTCCGGGCTGGTGTTGGCCGGGGAGACCTCGACGAGCTTGGCGTCGTCGAAGACCTTCTGCATCGACTGGGCCACGGAGGAGTTCAGCGGACCGACGACGCCGAGGACGTCCTTCTCGCCGACGAAGCCGGTGGCGTTCGTCTGGCCCGAGGAGGGCTGGGCCTGGTCGTCGCGGGCCTCGACCTTGAAGGTGATGCCCTTGACGTAGTTCTTCTTGTTGGCCGTCTTGGCCGCCAGGTCCACGGAGTTGCGGATGCCCAGGCCGAGCGCGGACAGGTCGCCGGTCAGCGGGGCGTCGACGCCGATGGTGACGGTGGTGCCGCCGCCGTTGCCGGAGTCCGAACCCTTGTCGCCGCTGTCGCGCGAGCCGCAGGCGGTGAGGGTGAGCGCACCCGCCGCCAGGGCGGCGGTGATGGCGATGAGCGAACGTTGACGCACGATCAGTCCTTTCCGATCGACGACCGCATCCCCGTGGAAACGGTCGAGTCGCTCGCGCCTGGCCGAAGTGGGAATCCGACTGCGCGGTGACTGGCCGTGACTCTAGGCGTGTGTGGGGAACGTGGAGGAGGGTCTGACCAATGCTGTGACGCTCTTGTTATGACACGAGGTAATGCAGAGCGGTACACCGTGGGGGGATCGCCGGAATTAAGGCCGATTCGCCCTGTCCGCATTGTGAGAACCCGCAGGACCGCCCCTGATGCGTTCAGGTGTCTCAGGGGTTTTGGTGATTACGAGCCACTGTTGCTGCAGGCGACTTTCAGGCCGTGCGAGAGGTGCTGTGCGTAGCGGGGGCCGAGGATGAAACTCTGAATCTGCATTGCGCGCGTATTACGTAGAGTTACTTCCAGGAAAGGCATCCCGGCGTCCTTCGGAACCTTTCCGCATTCCGTCACTTGCATGGTTATGGTGATCTTGCGGGGAGCGCCTGCCTTTGTCCGGAACGGGACATGCGGCGCCACGGCCACCGACAGGCCGGCGTACGGCTGCGTCACTCGGGCCACGGTGACCGGCGGCCCCGACGCCACGCTCAACAGCACCTCGAAGCTGAAGCTGCGGGCCGGCGCACCCGGCGCGGTGGCCCGCTCGCGCAGATACGACACCGTCACCACCTGGGCGGGGTACGGCACTTGGGGTGGCGGCAGTTGCTGCGGGCGGGTCGCGTAGAGATAGCCGCCGCCCGCGAGCAGGAGCGCGACGGCGGCGAGGGCCAGGGCGGCGCGGCGGTGGCGGGCGTACAGGGACGAGGGCAGTGCGCGCCGGCGGCCGCGGGGCGCTCGCGGCGCGGTGTCCCACGCCCGCGTACCCTCGCCGGGCTCCAGGGGGCCGATGCCGCTCATCGCCACGGACCTCCGCCCGGGGTTCCGTGCCGGTACCGCTCGGCGCAGGACGTACGGGCCTGACGGTCGATCAACTCGTCGGCGGCCGTGGCTCCTTGGCGCCGCCCGGCCGCCCGCGCCGCGTCCACGACGTCGCGCAGGATCTCGTACTGTCCGTTGGACAGCCCCATGGACTGATAGTCGCCGTAGGTGCCGCTGTCGAGCACCTTCCGCGACCAGTGCGCGACGATCCTCGCGCACAGCTCCGCGTCGGCGGCCGGCGACGCGGAGGCCGGGCCGCGGGCCGCGTGCCCGGGGCCGCCGGAGCCGCCCGCACCCGGCCCGGCGCCGCCCGTCCCGGCGCAGCTCGTCGTCCACAGCAGCGCCAGCGAGAGCACCAGGAACCTCACCCCCGGCCGGGGGCCCCCAAGCCGTCCCATGTGCCGAAACTAAGGGGGAGGGGCGGCGGGGGGCAACGGGGCGGCGGAGACGCTCTCAGTCGCCGGCGGGCCGGACGTGCGCCTCGTCACCGGCCCGCACGTCGCGCAGCAGGCAGGTCAGCCGGGCGCTGCACACCCGGCGGCCCTCCTCGTCACTGATCACGATGTCGTACGTCGCCGTCGACCGCCCACGGTGCACCGGCGTCGCCACGCCGGTCACCAGGCCGGAGCGGACCCCGCGGTGGTGCGTGCAGTTCAGGTCCACGCCGACCGCGATCTTCGAGCTGCCGCCGTGCAGCATGGCGCCGACCGAGCCCAGCGTCTCCGCCAGCACCGCGGACGCGCCTCCGTGCAGCAGCCCGTACGGCTGGGTGTTGCCCTCCACCGGCATCGTGCCGACGACCCGCTCCGCCGACGCCTCCAGGATCTGCACGCCCATCCGCGTCCCGAGGTGGCCCGCCGAGAACAGCGCGGGCAGGTCGACACCGAGCGCGGCGTACTCGTCGATGACCTCCTGCGGGAATTTCACCTGCGGCTGCTCGCCCATGGGCCCGGCTCCGTTCGTCGTACATCTGGCTCCTGGCTGAGCAAACGCTCAGTCGGTCGCCGATTGTTCCAGACGGGCTTCCGGCCGGTTCTCCGGGCGGCCCTCCGGCACGCTCTCCAGGCGGACCACGACGGACTTGCTGGCCGGGGTGTTGCTGGTGTCGGCGGTGGCGTCCAGCGGCACGAGCACGTTGGTCTCCGGGTAGTACGCCGCCGCGCAGCCCCGCGTCGTCGGATAGTGGACGACACGGAAGCGGGGCGCCCGTCGCTCCACGCCGTCCTTCCACTCGCTCACCAGGTCCACGTACGACCCGTCGGTGACGCCCAGGGCCCGCGCGTCCTCCGGGTTCACCAGCACCACCCTGCGGCCGTTGGTGATGCCCCGGTAGCGGTCGTCCAGGCCGTAGATCGTGGTGTTGTACTGGTCGTGCGAGCGCAGGGTCTGCAGCAGCAGCCGGCCCTCGGGCAGCTCCGGGTACTCCACCGGCGCCGCCGTGAAGTTCGCCTTGCCGGTCGCCGTCGGGAAGCGGCGCTCGTCGCGCGGCGCGTGCGGCAGCGTGAAGCCGCCCGGCCGGGCCACGCGCGCGTTGAAGTCCTCGAAACCGGGGATCACGCGCGCGATGCGGTCGCGGATCGTCGCGTAGTCCTTCTCGAACTCCTCCCACGGCACCTTGCTGTCCGCGCCGAGCACCCGGCGCGCCAGCCGGCACACGATCGCCGGCTCGGACAGCAGTTGCCCGCTCGCCGGCGCGAGCCGCCCGCGCGAGGCGTGCACCATGCCCATGGAGTCCTCGACCGTGACGAACTGCTCCGCGCCCCTCCCGTCCGGGCCGGCCTGCAGATCGCGCTCGGTACGGCCGAGCGTCGGCAGGATCAGGGCACGCGCACCCGTGACGACGTGCGAGCGGTTGAGCTTGGTCGACACGTGCACGGTCAGCCGTGCGCGCCGCATGGCCGCCTCGGTGACGTCCGTGTCCGGGGAGGCGGCGACGAAGTTGCCGCCCATGGCGAAGAACACCTTCGCCTCGCCGTCCCGCAGCGCGCGGATGGCCCGCACGACGTCGAATCCGTGCTCGCGCGGGGGCGCGAACCCGAACTCCTTCTCCAGTGCGTCCAGGAAGGCCGGGGCGGGCCTCTCGAAGATGCCCATCGTGCGGTCGCCCTGCACGTTGGAGTGGCCGCGCACCGGGCACACACCCGCGCCCGGGCGCCCGATGTTGCCGCGCAGGAGCAGGAAGTTGACCACCTCGCGGATGGTCGGTACGGCGTGCTTGTGCTGGGTGAGGCCCATCGCCCAGCAGACGATGGTCCGCTCGGAGGCGAGGACCATGCCGAGGGCCTGCTCGATCTCCGCGCGGGACAGGCCGGTCGCCCTGAGCGTCTCGTCCCAGTCGGCGGCACGCGCGGCCTCGGCGAACTCCTCGTACCCGTACGTGTGTTCGCGGACGAACTCCTCGTCGACGGCGCCTTCGGTCTCCAGGACCAGCTTGTTGAGGAGACGGAACAGCGCCTGGTCGCCGCCTATGCGGATCTGCAGGAACAGATCGGTGAGAGCGGCGCCCTTGAGCATGCCCTGCGGGGTCTGCGGGTTCTTGAACCGCTCCAGGCCGGCCTCGGGCAGCGGGTTGATGCTGATGATCCTCGCGCCGTTCGCCTTGGCCTTCTCCAGCGCGGAGAGCATGCGCGGGTGGTTCGTCCCGGGGTTCTGCCCCGCGACGACGATCAGGTCGGCCTTGTAGAGGTCCTCCAGCAGGACGCTGCCCTTGCCGATGCCGATCGTCTCGGAGAGCGCCGAGCCGGACGACTCGTGGCACATGTTCGAGCAGTCGGGCAGATTGTTCGTGCCCAGCTCACGCGCGAAGAGCTGGTAGAGGAAGGCTGCCTCGTTGCTGGTGCGCCCCGAGGTGTAGAAGACGGACTCGTCGGGGGAGCCGAGGGCGGAGATCTCCTCGGCGATGATCTCGAAGGCACGCTCCCAGCTCACCGGCTTGTAGTGATCTCCGCCTTCGGCGAGATGCAAGGGATGCGTGAGCCGCCCCTGCTGTCCCAGCCAGTACCCGCTCCTGGTGGCCAGGTCGGCCACCGAGTGCGCGGCGAAGAACTCCGGGGTGACCCGGCGCAGGGTGGCTTCCTCGGCGACCGCCTTGGCGCCGTTCTCGCAGAACTCCGCCTTGTGCCGGTGCTCCGGCTCCGGCCAGGCACAGCCCGGGCAGTCGAAGCCGTCCTTCTGGTTCACCCGCAGCAGGGTCAGCGCGGTGCGCTTCACACCCATCTGCTGCTGGGCGATGCGCAGGGTGTGCCCGATGGCGGGCAGCCCCGCCGCCGCGTGCTTCGGCTCCGCGACCTGCGGCGCGTCCTGAACCGGATCACCCTTGGGCGGCTTCGTCGCCATCGCACGGTCCCCTTCGACTGTGTTTGAGAAGTAGGCCTCAGATCCTCCCACGGGGCACCGACAGCGGTGAGCCCCGGTCCTGCCGGGCGACGGGAGCCGTGCCCGCGCCGGGGCCCGCGGGGGTTCCGGCCGGGATCCGCGGGCTCGCGGCCCGTGTCCGTGGGGCTGCGCGCGGGGCGGCGAACCCGCCGCGGCCCGGAGTGTCGGTGGGGCGTGGCAGGATCGGGGGCGTGGCAGAGACAGCATCGAAGAAGACCGACAAGAACCCCGGCGGCACCCGTCCCCGGCTGATGCTCATGGACGGGCACTCGCTGGCCTACCGCGCGTTCTTCGCGCTGCCCGCGGAGAACTTCACGACCGCGACGGGCCAGCCGACGAACGCGATCTACGGTTTCGCGTCGATGCTGGCCAACACCCTGCGTGACGAGGCGCCCACGCACTTCGCGGTGGCTTTCGACGTCTCCCGCAAGACCTGGCGCTCCGAGCAGTTCATCGAGTACAAGGCGAACCGCTCCAAGACCCCGGACGAGTTCAAGGGCCAGGTCGAGCTGATCGGCGAGCTGCTCGACGCCATGCACGCGCCGCGCTTCGCCGTCGAGGGCTTCGAGGCGGACGACATCATCGCCACCCTCGCCACCCAGGCCGAGGCCGAGGGCTTCGAGGTGCTGATCGTCACCGGCGACCGCGACTCCTTCCAGCTGGTCACCGAGAACACCACCGTGCTGTACCCGACGAAGGGTGTCTCGGAGCTGACCCGCTTCACCCCGGAGAAGGTTTTCGAGAAGTACGGGTTGACGCCCGTCCAGTACCCCGACTTCGCGGCCCTGCGCGGCGACCCGTCCGACAACCTCCCCGGCATCCCCGGGGTCGGCGAGAAGACCGCCGCGAAGTGGATCAATCAGTTCGGCTCGTTCGCCGAGCTGGTCGAGCGCGTCGACGAGGTCAAGGGCAAGGCCGGGCAGAACCTCCGCGACCACCTGGAGGCGGTCAAGCTCAACCGCCGCCTCACCGAGCTGGAGCGCGGGGTCGAGCTGCCGAAGACGGTCACCGACCTGGAGCGGGGCCCGTACGACCGCAAGACCGTCGCGATGGTCCTGGACACCCTGGAGATCCGCAACCCCTCCCTGCGCGAGCGTCTCTTCGCGGTCGACCCGGGCACCGAGGAGGCCGAGGCCACCCCGGTCGCGACGGAGCGCGTGGAACTGGACGGCAAGATCCTCGGTACCGGCGAGCTGGCCCCCTGGCTGGCCGAGCACGGCACCGGGACCCTCGGCGTCGCCACGGTGGGCACCTGGGCCCTGGGCACCGGCTCGGTCGCCGAGGTCGCCCTGGCGGCGGCCGGGGGAGCGGCCGCCCGGTTCGACCCCGCCGAGCTGGACGAGACCGACGAGAACGCGTTCGCGGCCTGGCTGGCCGACGCCGGCCGCGCCAAGGTGTTCCACAGCGCCAAGGGCGCGATGCGCGTCTTCGCCGAGCACGGCTGGAGCGTGGAGGGCGTCGCCATGGACACCGCCCTCGCCGCCTACCTGGTCAAGCCGGGCCGCCGCTCCTTCGACCTGGACGCGCTGTCCCTGGAGTATCTGCACCGCGAGCTGGCCCCCGCCGCCGCGGCCGACGGCCAGCTGGCCTTCGGCGCGGACGACGGCGCCGAGGCCGAGGCGCTGATGATCCAGGCCCGCGCCGTCCTCGACCTGGGCGAGGCCTTCGAGGTCCGCCTCCAGGAGGTCGGTGCGGCCGACCTCCTCCGGGACATGGAACTGCCCACCTCCGCCCTGCTCGCCCGCATGGAGCGTCACGGCATCGCCGCCGACCGCGCGCACCTGGAGGCGATGGAGCAGACGTTCGCCGCCGCCGTGCAGCAGGCCGTGAAGGAGGCGCACGCGGCCGCGGGCCACGAGTTCAACCTGGGCTCCCCGAAGCAGCTCCAGGAAGTCCTCTTCGGCGAGCTGGCCCTGCCCAGGACGAAGAAGACCAAGACCGGCTACACGACCGACGCCGACGCCCTCGCCTGGCTCGCCACCCAGACCGACAACGAACTGCCGGTGATCATGCTCCGGCACCGCGAGCAGGCGAAGCTGCGCGTCACCGTCGAGGGCCTGATCAAGACCGTCGCCGGAGACGGCCGGATCCACACCACCTTCAACCAGACGGTGGCCGCGACCGGCCGGCTGTCCTCCACGGACCCGAACCTGCAGAACATCCCGGTCCGCACCGACGAGGGCCGGGCGATCCGCCGCGGCTTCGTGGTCGGCGAGGGCTTCGAGTCCCTGATGACCGCCGACTACAGCCAGATCGAGCTGCGCGTGATGGCCCACCTCTCCGAGGACGAGGGCCTGATCGAGGCGTTCACCTCCGGCGAGGACCTGCACACGACGGTCGCCTCCCAGGTCTTCTCCGTCGAGCGGGACGCGGTTGACGCGGAGATGCGCCGCAAGATCAAGGCCATGTCGTACGGCCTGGCGTACGGCCTCTCCGCCTTCGGCCTCTCCCAGCAGCTGAACATCGAGGCGGCCGAGGCGCGCGCCCTGATGGACACCTACTTCGAGCGCTTCGGCGGCGTCCGGGACTATCTGCGCCGGGCGGTCGACGAGGCGCGGGCGACGGGCTACACGGCGACGCTCTTCGGGCGCCGCCGCTACCTCCCGGACCTCAACAGCGACAACCGGCAGCGTCGCGAGGCGGCCGAGCGCATGGCCCTGAACGCGCCGATCCAGGGCACGGCGGCCGACATCGTCAAGATCGCCATGCTCAACGTCGACCGGGCCCTGCGCGAGGCGGCCCTCAAGTCCCGCATGCTCCTCCAGGTCCACGACGAAATCGTCCTGGAGATCGCCCCCGGCGAGCGCAAGACCACCGAGGAGATCGTCCGCCGCGAGATGGCGAACGCGGTCCTCCTGAGGGCCCCGCTCGACGTCTCGGTGGGCGTGGGCCCGGACTGGGAGTCGGCGGCGCACTAGCCGGGACAGCGCCTGATCGCGTGCCGTTGCGGCAGGAAAGGGAGACTCCGCTCCGCGGAGAATTTCCCGCCGCAACGGCGATCAACCCCCACGGCGCATCCCCGCGGTGCCGAACTCACCGAAACCCGCCCTGCCGAACCCCCGGAGGGCGTTTCACTCACGTGGCCCCCGCCAAAACGCCCCCCGAGCCCCAGACCCGCAACACTGCGAGCATGGGTATACGCATGCTCCACCACCGGACACCCGAAGCGCAGGGCAGCACCCCGGCCCCGGCGGACACCGCCGCGGACCGGGGCACGCCCGCCTCGCCGGTTCCGGCCCTCGCGGCCGACGCAAGCACCGCCCGCATCCCCGCCGACCTGGCCACGACCGTACGCAGGGCCGCGGTGGACCTCCGGCGCCGACTCGCCGCCCGCACCCGCCACGCCCCCGACTGGCGCGCCTGGCCGGATCTCGCCCGCGGCTACCTCGCGCTGCTGCTCACCCTGATCCCGAGAACGCGGCCCCGGCGCACCCTCACCGTGTTCGTGGTCCCCGTCATCGAGCGGCCGACCGGTCCCGGCGCGCACCGACCGCCGCTGCGGGACCGCCCGGAGCCGGGGCAGGGCGCCACACCCTGACCCCGGCGGCGTACACCAGCACCCCGAGCACGAGCCCGGAGCCCACGCCGAAGCACAGGGTGGGCACCAGGTCCCAGGGCCGCGCGTGCGCACCCCAGTACTCCCACCACCGCGCCGCCCGCTGCACCGCTCCCGCCAGGGCGCAGCCGCCGAGCACGGCGGCGGCCCACCAGCGGTCCCGTACGGACAGGGCGGGCACCCCCACCGGCTCGCCGGCCGGCGCCCGCCGCAGCGCGCGTACCAGGAACAAGGCGATGACCACGGCGGCCACCGCGGACGTGCCGTACTGCAGCCACGAGTAGAGCGGCATGCCCGCAAGGCCCCGCCCGAGGGCGGGAACCAGCCGGGACCCCCACCGGTCGTGATGCGTGAAGGCGTCCCACACGACATGCGTCAGCGCGCCGAGCACCGCGGAGACGTACCACCACAGCACCGAAACGGCCCGCACGCGCGCGCGTGGCGCACCGCAGCGCAGCAGAGCGGCCGGGCGGCCCTGCCGGGCCCGGGGCAGCAGCGCCACCAGCGGTTCCCGGACGAGCAGCCACAGCCCCACCAGCGCCCAGGAGACGGGCACGTCGACGCCGGCCACTCCGGAGAAAGAGTGCGTGACCGCACCGAACTCCATGCCGCCCGGCAGGACGCTCGCGGCGTAGTAGGTCATGTCGGGCGCGAAGGAGCCCGCGACGAGCACCGAGGGCACCAGCCGGCCCCGGCCGCCGCCGTCCCGGCGGATGGCGGGCAGCACGGCCGCCGCATGGCTGAGCGTGAACGGCAACAGAGCCCCCTGGAGCGGTCGTCGGCCGTGGCACCGGAACCGGTGATCATGCCCGTCCAGTATGCGTGAGTACCGTCCGACGCCCGCCACACCAACGGAAGTTGGCCAACCGGTGAAAAACGGGCGCGAACCCGTGCCCGCTTCAAGGAAGGTGTCGTAGGGTCACCTGGGTCGCGGTGCCGGGCGCACGCTCGAACGTACGTCGCGTGGATGGAAAGACGGAACAGGCGCAACCAGAGCACCGGGTCAACCGTCAGACCAGAGCGAGGCACACGGACGGAGACGGACGCAGGGGCGTCCACGGGAGGGGTTCACTCTATGGCGGCGCACATCGGCAGGCGGCTGCGCAAGGGAGCGGCGACCACCGCCGTGGCCGCAGCGGCGGTCGCGGCTCTGTCCGCGTCCCAGGCTCCGGGAGCCCCCGGCGAGGACCACGGCAGACAGGCCGCGGCCGGCGCCAGCGCCCCGGTACCGGACGTGACCGCCGACGGCAACGCCACCGGCAACTCGCCGTACTACACGGACCTGCCGCCGCTCAACAGCCCCAACCCCAGCCCGTCGCCCACCGTCGGCACCCCCGTCTCCCGGGGCCCGGCCGAGGCCGGTATCCCCGCGACGGTCCTCGACGCCTACAAGAAGGCCGAGGCCGAGCTGCGCAGCTCCAAGCCGGGCTGCAACCTGCCCTGGCAACTCCTGGCCGCCATCGGCAAGGTCGAGTCGGGCCACGCCCGCGGCGGCCGTGTCGACGCCGACGGCACCACGCTGAGCCCGATCCTCGGCCCGCAGCTCGATGGCAACGGCTTCGCGCTCATCAAGGACACCGACCACGGCGAGTACGACGGCAACAGCACCTACGACCAGGCCGTCGGACCGATGCAGTTCATCCCGTCCACCTGGGCCTGGGCCGGCCGCGACGGCAACGGCGACGGCAAGGCGGACCCCAACAACGTCTACGACGCCGCGCTCGCCGCCGGCCACTACCTGTGCCGCAACGACTGGGACCTGTCCGGCGAGGCCGGCCTGCACAGCGCGATCCTCAGCTACAACAACTCGCAGGACTATCTGAACCTGGTCCTGAGCTGGCTGGAGTACTACCGCAAGGACAGCCACTCCGTGCCCGACGGCTCCGGCGGCGTGCCCTCCCACCGCAGCGACGACGGCTCGAAGCACACCACCAAGCCCTCCGACCCGCCGAAGACCAAGCCGGGCAAGCCCGGCGGCGGCAAGGGGCACCACGACCCGAAGCCGCCGAAGCCGCCGAAGCCGCCCACGCCCTCCGACACCGTGGACCACCTGAAGGACGCGAGCACCGGCAACGCGAAGCTCACCGCGATGGCCGGCGACGCGTTCGCCCAGCGGATCGGCACCCGCGCCGAGACCAAGGCCGGGTCGGCCGTCGGCAAGGTCCGGATCCGGTTCACCATCACCGGCGACACCGACGCCACGTTCGCCGGGGGCGAGACCGTGGCCACGATCGCCACCGACGCCAAGGGCGTGGCGCTCGCACCGGCGCTCGAGGCGGGCGAGAAGACCGGCACCTTCAAGATCACCACCGTTGTCGTCGGCCACAAGGCCAAGGGCGTCGACTACACGGCCACCGTCACCGCACGCGCCGCCGACACCCTGGCCCGCACCAGCGACACCCCGCTGACCTGCACCCCGGGCGGCGAGTTCGCCGACCAGGTCCAGGTGAAGGCGACGTACAAGGGCACCGTCGCCGACAAGGTGGCGGCCACCGCCACCCTGATCAAGTCGGCCGACGACGCCACCGAGAACGACAAGGGCCCCTACTTCAAGGACGCCGACGGCAAGGCCGTACGCACCCTCACCGGCCTCCAGACGGACGACAAGGGTCTGCTCACGCTGCCGAAGCTGTACGCGGACGACGTCACGGGCACCTTCCTGCTCCGCATCACCACCACCGGCGGCGCGACGCTCACCGTCGAGCTGAAGGTCGCCGCGGCCGACGCCTCGGCCAGCCCCTCGCCGAGCCCGTCCGCGACCCCCTGACGGAGCGAAGCCGGCACAGCGCGACAGGGCGCCCCTCCGCCACGGCGGAGGGGCGCCCTTGTCCGTATGCCCGTATGCCCGTATGCCCGTTTGCGTTACGTGTTCTCATCTCGCGCGCGCGTTGCTACGGTGCCGCACCTGACGATCCATCAGGAACCGTCCGCCGGGAGGCCCCGCATGCGCGCCCTGATCGCCGCCGCGACCGGTCTCGCCCTCGCGCTCGCCCTGGTCCTCGCGATCACCGCCATGGGCGCGCCGACGGGCCGGACGTCCCCCAAACCGCTGCTGACGACGGTGCCCGCGCACCCGTAGCAGCGCCCGTCCGGGAGGGAGGCCGGAATGCGCCGCAAGGCAAGCCTGGTCCTGCTCGCCTGCGCCGTGTTCTTCGCGGCGCTGTCCCCGCTGCTGCGCTGGTACGCCTTCCCGCGCCTGGCCAGGATCCCCGCGAACCAGTACCAGGACATGGTGCTCGAGGCCAAGGGCGCGACCCTCCTCGACTACGGCACCATGCGCGCGAGGAAGGTCCCCGAGGTGACCATCGTGCAGACCCTCAAGGGCAACGTGGAGGCCGCCGAGCGGATCGGGAAGAGCGCGGGGCGGCCCGTCGTCGTCTGGGACGGGCTGTCCTACGTCCAGGGCCCCGACGGCAAGATGGTCTCCCGCGTCCCGGAGCGCTACATCTTCGACGCCCACAGCCAGGACCCCGTCCACGCCACCGGCGAGTCGGTCGACGGAGACCCGGTCAAGCGGGACGGCATCGAGTTCAAGTGGCCGTTCCTGACCCAGAAGCGCGACTACGAGTACTTCGACGCGCAGACCCGCACCACCAGCCCGATCCACTACCAGGGCACCCGGACCTTCCGCGGCCTGAAGGTCTACTACTTCGAACAGACCATCCCCTGGACCAAGGTCGCCATGCCCAAGACCATGCCGGTCAAGGGCATCACCCCCGAGTCGGTGGCCAGGACCGGCACCACCCGCTGGTACAGCACGGTCCGCAGGTTCTGGGTCGAACCCGTCACCGGAGCGCCCGTCTACGGCGAGGAGCTCCACAAGGAGGAGCTGCGCGGCGGCACCCTGCTCGGCGGCCGCGCCCGCGTGACCGCGTTCGCCGGGGACGTGAAGATGCGCGAGGACTACATCGAGCACACCGTCGCCCTGGTCGAGCACAACCGCACCCTGGTCCTGCTGATGACCTCCTACCTGCCCTGGGGCTTCCTGAGCCTCGGCCTGCTGCTCCTCGCGCTCTCCCTCTACCTGGAGGCACGCGGCCGCCGGCCCGGGGACCCGGCACCCGCGCGGGCGACGGAACCCGAACCGGTCAGCGCCTGAGCCGCGCGTTGGTGTGCCGGGTGGGCTCGGCGGTCGCCGGGTCCTCGGGCCACGGATGCTTCGGGTAGCGCCCGCGCAGCTCCGCGCGCACCCCCTTGTAGCCGTCCTTCCAGAAGGAGGCGAGATCGGCCGTGACGGCGGCGGGCCGTCCGGCGGGGGAGAGGAGATGGACGAGCACCGGCACCCCGGCCACCGCCGGAGTCTCCTGCAGCCCGAACATCTCCTGCAGCTTCACCGCGAGGACGGGCCGCTCCGGGTCCGCGTAGTCGATCCGGATTCTGGACCCACTGGGTACGGCGATCCGTTCGGGCGCCAGCTCGTCCAGCCGGACGGCCTCCCCGCTCGCCCAGGGCAGCAGCCGCGCGATCGCCTGTCCGGCGTCGATCCGCCCGAGATCGGCCCGCCTCCGGGCCCGGCCCAGCTCCGGCTCCAACCACTCGTCCACGCGCGCGTGCAGCGCTTCGTCCGACACGTCAGGCCACGGCTCCCCGAGGTGCGCACGCACGAACGCCAGCCGCTGCCGCAGCACCTCCGCCTCCGCGGACCACCGCAACAGCCCGAACCCCTCCTGCCGGAGCCCTTCGAGGAGGGCGCCGCGCACGAGCCCGGGATCGACGTCCTTCAGCGGCCGTACGGCCAGCTCGACGGCCCCGAGCCGTTCGACACGCCGGGCCACGACATCCCCGTCGGCCCAGTGGACCTCGTCCCGCTCCGCCAGCAGCGCCCCGGCCGCGGCCCGCGCCACGTCCTCGTGCACACCGGCTCCGAGCCGCACGCGCGCATGCCCCTTCCCGCCGGGCCGGTCGGCGACGGCGACGACGATCCAGGGTGCGCCGCGCAGCGCCGACCCCTCGGACAGCTCGGCCCGGGTCCCGGACGCCATGAGGTACGAGCCGCCGTCGAGCCTGGCGACCCGCTCGGGGAAGGCGAGCGCGGCGACGAGGCCGGCGATGCTGTCGTCACCGGTGCCGGGTCCGGCCTGGGAGGCCGCCGGCAGCCGACGGTCCTGGGCGACCGGGTGGGAGAACTCCTCCGACACGGCCCGCAGCCGCCGTACTTCACCGGTCCACCGCCCCGCGTAGGCGTCACCCCCACGCCGGGCCCGCCGCAGCGCACCGGCAAGATCATCCCCGTAGTCCCGGGGCACCTCTTCGGAGAGCAGAGCGACGACCGGGGCACCCCCACCGGAGGTGTCCAGCAGGGCCCGCCCCAGCCGGGGGTGCACTCCCAACCGCCCCAGCCGTACGCCGATCTCGGTGGCCCGGCCGGCGGAGTCCACCGCTCCCACCGCCGTCAGCGTGGCGCGCGCCGCAGCCATGGCCCCACCCGGCGGCGCATCCAGCAGTGCCAGTCCGGATGCGTCCGGATCGCCCCAGCAGGCCGCCTGAAGGGCGAACGCGGTCAGGTCGGCCACCTTGATCTCCGGCGCCGGAAAGGCCGGCAGACGGACGTCCTCCGCCTCCGTCCAGCACCGGTACACCACACCGGGCGCCTCACGCCCGGCCCGCCCCGCCCGCTGCCGCCCGGCCGCCCGGGACGCCCGTACCGTCGCCAGCCCGCTCAACCCGCGCGCGTGGTCCACACGAGGCTCCCGCGCCAGGCCCGAGTCGACCACCACCCGCACCCCGGGCACCGTCAGCGACGACTCCGCCACGGACGTGGCCAGCACCACCCGGCGCCGCTCCCCTGGGGCCAGCACCGCGTCCTGCACGGCGGCCGGGGCCCGCCCGTGCACCTGCAGCACCTCGACCTCACCCGGACGGCCCAGCTGCCCGGCCACACGCGCGATCTCGCCCACGCCGGGCAGGAAGCACAGCACGTCCCCCTCCCGCTCGGCCAGCGCCCGCCGCACCACCGCCGCCACATGCCCCAGCAGCGCCGGATCGACCCACATGCCGTGCGGCGGCCGCACCGCACGCGCGGGCGGCGCCCAGACGACGTCCACGGGATGCGGGACACCCTCGGCCTCGACCACCGGAGCGTCGCCGAGCAGCCGTGCCCAGCCCTGTGCGTCCGTGGTCGCCGACGCGGCCACCAGCCGCAGCTCCGGCCGCAGCGTCTGCCGTACGTCCCAGAGGAAGGCGGCCACCGTGTCGGCGTCCAGATGCCGCTCATGGCACTCGTCGAGGACCACCACGTCGACGCCGGCCAGTTCCGGATCCCGTTGGAGCCGCTGCAACAGCACACCGGTCGTCACGACCTCCACGCGCGCGCGGCGCCCCACGACCCGCTCGCCGCGCACCGTGAAGCCGACGCTCTCGCCGGGCTTCTCGCCCAGCAGCCACGCCATCCGCCGGGCCGCCGCCCGCGCCGCGATGCGCCGAGGCTCGGCCACCACGACCCGGCGCGCCGGGCCGCCGCCGACCAGCCCCGCCAGCACGAGCGGCACCAGCGTCGTCTTGCCGGTGCCGGGCGGCGCCACCAGCACGGCGGTGCCGTGCCCCTCCAGGGCGTCGCTCAGGGCGGGCAGGGCGGCACGGACGGGCAGCGCGTCCAGGGCGTCGTAACGGATCACGCCCCCAGTGTCGTACGGACACGAAAACGCCCCGCACGCGTGCGTGCGGGGCGCCGGTGAGCGAGGCCGCTCAGTCCCGTTCGCAGACGAAGACCGCCGTACCCGGGATCAGGTTCCCGCGCAGCGGGGACCAGCCGCCCCACTCCGAGGTGTTCCAGGCCGGCCACTCCGGCTCCACCAGGTCCACGAGCCGGAAGCCCGAGGCCACGACGTCCCGGACCCGGTCGCCGAGCGTCCTGTGGTGCTCGACGTAGACCGCGCGGCCCTCCTCGTCCTGCTCCACGTAGGGCGTGCGGTCGAAATAGGACGCGCACACCGACAGGCCCTCGGGGCCGGGCTCGTCCGGGAAGGCCCAGCGGATCGGGTGCGTCACCGAGAAGACGAACCGGCCACCCGGCCGCAGCACCCGCCGCACCTCGCGCAGGACCAGCCGCGGGTCGGCCACGAACGGCAGCGCCCCGTACGCGGAGCACGCCAGGTCGAAGGAGCCGTCCGCGAAGGGCAGCGCGCCGGCATCGGCGCAGATCAACGGAAACGATCCGCCGATGCGCAGGGCGTGCTGGAGCTGGCGGTGCGAGATGTCCAGGGCCACCGGGCTGGCGCCCTGGGCGGCCAGCCAGCGCGCGCACTGCGCCGCGCCCGCACCTATCTCCAGGACCTCCTTGCCCTTCAGGTCCTCCGGCGCGCCGAGCAGCTCGGCCTCCACCTCGTCCAGGCCCTCCGGGCCCCAGACGAAGCGGTCGTCGCCGAGGAAGGTGCCGTGCTCGACCTGGTACTCGTCGGCGTTGCGGTCCCACCAGCCACGGTTGGCCCGGGCGCTCTCCGCGACCCCGGTGTCACGCCGGGTGGCTTCCGCCTCGAACCCCTCAGGGTCGAGTGCTTCGGACTCTTGGATGATCGGCTCCCTCGTCGTACTCTTCCGTGCAACCCGCCCGGGCGAGTGCGTCACAGAAGGGGTCCCACGGCCCTGCGCGGCCTCCTGGGACGCTTTCTTGTGCCGGGTATGCGGTGAACCGCCCCGGGTGTGCGCCTTCGCGCATTGACCATGTCCGGCTGCCCCCGTATGCTACAAGTTGCGCTGCGGGCCTGCGCACCTCAGACGTAGCAGGCTGCGCTCGCATCTGTTGTATGTCCCCTCGGTTGTCGAGGCGCCATCACCAGTTTCTGGTGGGGCGCTTCCTTGGCTGTCCGGCTTCTTCAGAGCGATACGGGCTCCCGGCGTAGCAGTACCTACGACTTCAATGTCCGTACCGGAGCCCTTTCCCACATGACGAGCAGCACCGAGACCACCGCCACCACCCCGCAGGTTGCGGTCAACGACATCGGTAACGAGGAAGCCTTCCTCGCCGCGATCGACGAGACGATCAAGTACTTCAACGACGGCGACATCGTCGACGGCGTCATCGTGAAGGTCGACCGGGACGAGGTCCTGCTCGACATCGGTTACAAGACCGAAGGTGTCATCCCGAGCCGAGAGCTCTCGATCAAGCACGACGTCGACCCGAACGAGGTCGTGGCCGTCGGCGACGAGATCGAGGCCCTGGTCCTCCAGAAGGAGGACAAGGAAGGCCGCCTGATCCTCTCGAAGAAGCGCGCCCAGTACGAGCGTGCCTGGGGCACCATCGAGAAGATCAAGGAAGAGGACGGCATCGTCACCGGTACCGTCATCGAGGTCGTCAAGGGTGGTCTCATCCTCGACATCGGCCTCCGCGGCTTCCTCCCGGCCTCCCTGGTCGAGATGCGCCGTGTTCGCGACCTTCAGCCGTACGTCGGCAAGGAGCTCGAGGCCAAGATCATCGAGCTGGACAAGAACCGCAACAACGTGGTCCTGTCCCGCCGTGCCTGGCTCGAGCAGACCCAGTCCGAGGTCCGCCAGACGTTCCTCACGACCCTCCAGAAGGGTCAGGTCCGCTCCGGCGTCGTCTCCTCGATCGTCAACTTCGGTGCCTTCGTGGACCTGGGTGGCGTCGACGGTCTGGTCCACGTTTCCGAGCTCTCCTGGAAGCACATCGACCACCCGTCCGAGGTTGTCGAGGTCGGCCAGGAGGTCACCGTCGAGGTTCTCGACGTCGACATGGACCGCGAGCGCGTCTCCCTGTCGCTGAAGGCGACCCAGGAAGACCCGTGGCAGCAGTTCGCCCGGACCCACCAGATCGGTCAGGTCGTCCCGGGTAAGGTCACCAAGCTGGTTCCGTTCGGTGCGTTCGTCCGCGTGGACGAGGGCATCGAGGGTCTGGTCCACATCTCCGAGCTGGCCGAGCGCCACGTGGAGATCCCGGAGCAGGTCGTCCAGGTCAACGACGAGATCTTCGTCAAGGTCATCGACATCGACCTCGAGCGTCGTCGCATCAGCCTCTCGCTGAAGCAGGCCAACGAGTCCTTCGGTGCCGACCCGGCCTCGGTCGAGTTCGACCCGACCCTGTACGGCATGGCCGCGTCCTACGACGACCAGGGCAACTACATCTACCCCGAGGGCTTCGACCCCGAGACCAACGACTGGCTCGAGGGCTACGAGAAGCAGCGCGAGGAGTGGGAGCGCCAGTACGCCGAGGCGCAGTCCCGCTTCGAGCAGCACCAGCAGCAGGTCATCAAGTCCCGCGAGGCCGACGCTGCCGCTGCCGCCGAGGGTGGCGAGGCTGCCGCTCCGGCCGCTTCGGGTGGCGGTTCGTACTCCTCCGAGGGTGCGGACACCTCTGGTGCCCTGGCCTCGGACGAGGCCCTGGCCGCGCTCCGCGAGAAGCTGGCCGGCGGCCAGAGCTGAGCGCTAGCCGCTGGGTTTAGCCGATAGTGCTGAGGGGCCGTACCTTTCGAGGTGCGGCCCCTCGGTCTTGTTCGGGGTCTGCCGGTCGTCCTTCGGCCGCGGGCCGGCTGTGGCCGGTCGTGCAGTTGCCTGCGCGCCCAGGGGGTTCGCGCCGCCCGTATCAGGGGGTGACCGGGATGTTGGTCAGGCCCTTGCCGCCCGTCACCGTGTTGCTGCCGTACACCGTCGTCCTGCACGCGGTGCTGTAGTTCGTCACGTTGATCGCCAGCCGGGTCGAGCCGGTGGCGCCGGTCAGAGTCGACTTGTTGTTCCTGAAGACCGTGCCGCAGCCCCAGCCGGACTGTTGGGTGTGGGTCTGATAGCCGTCGTTGCTGGTGTTCCGGCCGGTGTTGTCCTGGACGAGGACGTCGTCGCCCTTCACGTCGACCCAGGAGTCGTCGTAGTTGGCGCCCGTCAGCCCGCTGCCGTCGAACGTGTTGCCGACGATCTGCGCGCCCGTCGTGCCCTCCTTGATGTCGACGTTCTCGCCGCCGACGTCGGGGCCGATCGTGTTGCCGAGGATCTGGACGCGGTCGCTCTTGTCGGAGAGCGTGTTCGCGGTCCCCACGTAGACGCCCTCGCCCATGCCCCGGCCGTCGTTCCCGGTGTCGTAGATCCTCGAGTTCCTGAGCACGCCGTCCGTGCTGGAGTTGCGGAAGTGCACGCCCTCCATGTCGAGCCCGTGCACGGTGACGCCGTCCACCACGACACCCTTGGCCGAGTCGATCATGATGCCCTTCTGGCCGCCGGTCACGGTCAGCCCGCTGACCGTCCAGTAGGACGCGCCGTTCAGGTGCAGGCCGTAGCTGCCGCTCGCGGTGAGTACGGCCTTCGGGGAGCCGGTGAGGGTGATGCGGGCCGCAGCGCCGGCCGGCGTGCTCGCCTTGAAGTTGCCGGTGTACGTGCCGTCCGCGAGATGGATCGTGTCGCCCGGCTTCGCACTGCTGAGCGCGGTCTTGAGCTGGGCCGCGGTGCCGACCTCGACGGTCCGGACGGCCGGGGCGGCCGGGGCCGGACCCGCGGAGAGGAGCAGGCCGCCGGTGGCGGTGGTCGCGGCGAGCAGGGAGGTGAGCAGCGTGCGCGTGCGCATGGGGGGTGCCTTCCTGTCGTACGTGCAACAGATACGGATCTCATATGTGAACGCTGTGCGTGAATGTGAACTCCGGTCTTCGTGAAGGTACGGACCAGTTGACGGGGCGTCAAGGTGTGCGGAGCGAGGTGCCTGCTCAGCGGCCCGGCGCGGGAATGCCCATGCCCCAGGGGGCGTTGTCCATGAAGAACACGAGGAGGAGCGGTCACAGTGCTTGATCCGCAGGGTTTGTACGCATGGGAGCCGAAGGGCCTGGCCGTCGTCGACATGGCGCTCGCCCAGGAGTCGGCCGGACTTGTCATGCTCTACCACTTCGACGGATACATCGACGCGGGTGAGACCGGCGACCAGATCGTCGACCGGCTCCTCGACTCACTGCCCCACCAGGTCGTGGCCCGCTTCGACCACGACCGGCTCGTGGACTACCGGGCCCGCCGCCCGTTGCTGACCTTCAAGCGGGACAGCTGGACCGACTACGAGGAACCCTCCATCGAGGTCCACCTCGTCCAGGACGCCACCGGCGCTCCCTTCCTGCTGCTGTCCGGGCCCGAACCGGACGTGGAGTGGGAGCGGTTCGCGGCCGCCGTGCGGCAGATCGTGGAGCGGCTCGGCGTCCGCCTCTCTGTGAACTTCCACGGCATCCCCATGGGCGTCCCGCACACCCGCCCCGTGGGCCTCACCCCGCACGGCAACCGCACCGACCTGGTCCCGGGCCACCGCAGCCCCTTCGACGAGGCCCAGGTGCCCGGCAGTGCCGAGTCTCTGCTGGAGTACCGCCTGATCGAGGCGGGACACGACGTCCTGGGTGTCGCCGCGCACGTCCCGCACTACATCGCCCGCTCGCCGTACCCGGACGCCGCGCTGACCGTCCTGGAAGCCGTCACCGCCGCCACCGGGCTGGTGCTGCCGGGCATCGCGCACTCCCTGCGCACGGAGGCGCACCGCACGCAGACCGAGATCGACCGGCAGGTCCAGGAGGGCGACGAGGAGCTGACCTCGCTCGTCCAGGGCCTTGAGCACCAGTACGACGCCGCCGCGGGCGCCGAGACCCGGGGCAACATGCTCGCCGAGCCGGTCGAGATTCCGTCCGCCGACGAGATCGGGCAGGAGTTCGAGCGGTTCCTGGCGGAGCGCGAGGGCGAGAGCTGAGCACGGTAGGCAGGCCCGGCCGCGGAGCCGACGCCGGGGGTGGCCCCGTCGGCGGCAGGGCCTAAGCTTCCGCTCATGCTGAAAGTGGGCCTGACCGGCGGCATCGGCGCCGGCAAGAGCGAGGTGTCGCGGCTGCTCGTGGAGCACGGGGCCGTGCTGATCGACGCCGACCACATCGCGCGCGAGGTCGTGGCGCCCGGCACGCCCGGGCTCGCGGCCGTGGTGGAGGCCTTCGGCGAGGAGATCCTCGCCGCGGACGGCAGCCTGGACCGGCCTCGACTCGGCTCCATCGTCTTCGCCGACCCCGGGAAGCTGGCCGTCCTCAACTCGATCGTGCACCCCCTGGTGGGCGCCCGCTCCCTCGAACTGGAGAGCGCCGCGGCCGAGGACGCCGTCGTGATCCACGACGTGCCGCTCCTGACCGAGAACGGCCTGGCGCCGCTGTACGACCTGGTGGTCGTCGTCGACGCGAACCCCGACACCCAGCTCGACCGGCTGGTCCGGCTGCGCGGGATGACCGAGGACGACGCACGCGCGCGCATGGCCGCGCAGGCCACCCGTGAGCAGCGCCGGGAGATCGCGGACATCGTGATCGACAACGACGTCCCCCTGGACGGGCTGCACAAGCGCGTGGCGGACGTCTGGGACGATCTCGTGCGCCGGGCGCGCGAGCCGCGGGCGGCATCCGGGGACGGGCGGCCGCGCGACGGTGGCGCGGAATAGCCGTTCGCGTCGGGGCGTTGAACCGCCGCAGTGAGGGAAGGACTCTGCCGTGCCCGAGACCAGCGGTTCGACCGGACGTACTCCGGAGACGCATGTCATAGACTTCCGCGCCGCCGAGCAGTTGCTCAACGCGCGGGATCCGCGGGGTGCGGTGAAGCTGCTGGACGGAGTCATCGCCGCGCATCCCGAGAACACCGCCGCCCGCCTGCTGCGTGCGCGTGCATTCTTCGCGGCCGCACAACTGCGGCCTGCCGAACTCGAGTTCACCATCGTGCTGGAGCGTGAGCCGGACAACGCGTTCGCGCACTTCGCGCTCGCCCGCACCTACGAACGCCAGGGCCGCGCCGACCAGGCCAAGCGTCACTTCCGGCTGGCCGCGGCGCTCGACCCCAACCCGCAGTACCTGAAGGCGGCGGGCTTCGAGTCCTGACCGTCGGCGGGTCCGCCCCGGGGTGCCCGCGCTGATGGGTCCGGGCCGGGCCCGCGCCGGGGCACGCCAAGGACCGAGCCCGCGCCGGGGCGTCCGAAAGCCGCCGTCACGGGTGCCGGGGCCGAGGCGGGCGCGTGTAGGGCCGGCTGCTCGGCCGAGGGCGGGGCGGGCCACCGTCCACCGGCCGGTACGGCGGTACGTCACGGCCCGGCTGGTAGTGCGGGCCCTGCCGGATGTGCCTGAGGATCATGGTCATGTCGACAGTGGCCACCAGCCAGAGCACCCCGCACGCGGCAGCCCAGCCGGGGCGCCCGACGAGTGCGAACACCGCGGTGCCGAAGATCGCCCAGACCAGCCCCCACACGCTCAGCCAGAAGCGCGCTCGCAGCGCACTGCGCGCGGTCGCCGGCTCACTGCCCGTACGCATCGGACCACCACTCCTCCTTGCAACGTACTCTTCGGCGGGGACGTTCATCAACGACGTTCACCGAAGGGGGACGCTCCGTGCTGCCGGACGCCGACGACCTGCCCGACGTGCTCCTCGACCTGGCCGTGCCGCACGAGGAGATCAACGAACTGGTCGCGCTGCGGCGCACGGTGACGCGTGACCCGGGCGCGCGGCGCCTCCTCGAGGAGGGCGTGGAGGAGCTGCTCCGGGACCTGGGCGAGACGGGCCGCGCACCCGACCTCGCCGAGCTGCTCGCATCCGCTCCGCCCGAGCTGCACGGCACCTTCGCCGTGTACGTCTTCGTCGCCGCGCTCCCGCACACCCTCGCCCACCACCGGGAACGCGGCATCCCGGCCGAGATCTCCCGGCGCACCCTGGCCGACCTGGGCCGTCACCTCGCGGTGCACCGCAGACGGCACGGCAGGGCCGGGGTGCAGTCGCCGCGCTGGCTCGCCCACCACTTCCGCGGGGAGCTGTACCAGCTGGGGCGGCTGCAGTTCGAGCGGGCGCGACTCGGACAGCACACCGCGCCGGTGATCGCGGCGGCCGGTCTGGACGCGGTCCCCGGCACACCCTGTCTGAACCTGCACATACCCGACTTCCACGGCCCGCTCACGCCGTCCGCCTGCGACCGTTCCCTGGCGCTGGCCCGGGAGTTCTTCGCCCTGCACTTCCCCGAGGAGCACACCGACGCCGTGCTGTGCCATTCCTGGCTGCTCGACCCCCAGTTGAAGCGGTACCTGCCCGCGCGGTCCAACGTCGTGCGCTTCCAGGAGCGCTTCCGCATCGCCCGCGAGGACACGGAACCGGCCGACACCGAGCCGGTCCAGTTCGTCTTCGGGGACCCGGACCTGCCGGTCGCCCGCCTGCCGCGGCGCACATCCGTGGAGCGGGCCGTCGGCGACCATCTGCGGGCCGGCGGGCACTGGTACATCGGGCACGGCTGGTTTCCGCTCCGGGAGTTCCCGCTGCGTGGTGAATGACTCGAACGAGTGAACCGGGGCCGGGTGGGAACGGGCGTGCGGGGGCCGCCCGTTGTTCGGGCATGACAGTCGAAATGCGTGAGGGACACGACGGATCCGGACCCGGTGCGATCACCCCGGACGGCTGCGCGGTCGAGCTGTACACGCGGCTGCCGGTGGGCGACGAGCCGGACGTCATCGCCGCAGCGGTGCCCCCAGGGGCACACATCCTGGAGCTGGGCAGCGGAGTGGGCCGGATGACCCATCCCCTGCTGGAGCGCGGCTTCACGGTCACGGCGGTGGACGAGTCCGCCGAGATGCTCGCCCACGTCCGCGGGGCGCGCACGATATGCGCCCCGATCGAGAAGCTGGACCTGGACGAGAGGTTCGACGTGGTGATGCTCGCGTCGTTCCTCGTGCACAACGGTGACGTCGAGGTGAGGCGGGGCATGCTGCGCGCCTGCGCCCGGCACGTGGCGGAGGGCGGCTGCGTGCTCATCCAGCGGGAGGGCGCGGACTACCACACGAACGTGCCGAGGGAGCGGGACGACCCGAGCGGCTTCACCGTGCGGATCGCGTCGTCGGAACCGGTCGGCGACGGGGTGAACTCGGTGCGCGCCGAGTATGTGTTCCCGGACGCCGTCTGGACCCAGACGTTCCTGGCCCGACCCCTGACGAAGGAGCAGTTCGAGGAGGCGCTGGCGGAGGCGGGACTGGAGGTGGACGCCTGTCTGACTCCCGACGGGACATGGGTGAGGGCGGTACCGGCCGCGTAGGAGCGATGAGTTTGTGGACTGCGGGCGGTCTACCTCGGTGACAGCAATCGGGACCGCTTCACCCAGGAGACCCCCATGTCCGAGACCACCGCCCCCGCCGCTTCCGCTCCTGCCACCGCTTCCGCGACCACGCGCGGCCGCCTCGCCCGGATCGCCCTGCGCACGGTGCAGGTGCTGCTCGCCCTCTTCTACGCGAGCGCGAGCGCCCTGCCCAAGCTGATCGCGCACCCGTCGGCCGTCGAGTCCTTCGAAAAGATCGGCTGGGGCAGCGTGGGCATGTACACCATCGGCGCGCTCGAACTGGCCGGTGCGGTCGCGCTGTTGGTGCCGGTGCTGCAGTCGGTGGCGGCGATCGCGCTGAGCGCGCTGATGGTGGGTGCGTTCGTCGTCCAGCTCACCGTCTTCGACGGTCAGTACGCGGCGACCCCGCTGATCCTGATCGTGCCGCTCGTCCTGATCGCCTGGTCCCGGCGCGGGTACAACGCGGAACTGCTGCGGCTGCTGCAGAGGACGGGCCGACGGGCGTGACGCGTGCGGGACACCGCAGGTGACGTCGGTCGGGGCGCGGGGGCCCGGCCGGCGGCACCGCGCGCGGACACGGTCACCGGTGTGCTGGGACGGTGTGCCGACACATGGGGACGATGCACACGCGGGCGGCGGCTCACCGGCCTCGGGGCCGCCCGCCCCGCCCGCCGGGCTCCTGCGCCCTGTCCGACCCGGCTGACCCGCCCGGGTCACCCGGACCGCTCGATCCGCTCGGTGCACCCGGCCCGCCGAGTGCACCCATGCCGCCCGGCCCGCGCAGTCGTTCCATCTCGCGGCGATCCCGCTTGGTGGGGCGGCCGGCGCCGCGGTCGCGGAGGCCGACGGGGGCCACGGCCTCGCGCGGCGGGGGAGGAGGGGAGTTGTCGATGTAGCACTGGGTGGCCACCGGGGCGCCGACGCGCTTGCGGATCAGCCGCTTGACGATCACGACCCGCTCCCGGCCCTCGTTCCGCAGGCGCACCTCGTCGCCGACGCGCACGGAGTAGGCGGGCTTCACGCGCTCGCCGTTGACGTGGACGTGCCCGCCACGGCAGGCGGTGGCGCCGAGCGAGCGGGTCTTGATCAGGCGGACGGCCCAGATCCAGCTGTCGATCCGTACGGTCTCGCCGCTCGCCGGCCCCGCGGCCTCGGCGGCAGACACGGCGGCGGCGATCTTCGGGTCGACCGGCTGGGCACCGGCGGCTCCAGAACCCTCGGCGTCCTGGACGGGGGCCGCGTCGCCCGATCCGCCGGAGTCACGCTGCACGTTCTCGTCCGCATCCTCGGAAGCCATGTCCCGACCTTAACCCGGCGGACTGGGCGATCCGGAGGCGGTTTCCGGGGAGCGGCTGTCCCGGGCGTTGTCCAGGCCGGGGCATACGGTGGCCGTATGGACGACAGCTGTGCCCTCGCTCGGCTCGACCGGCGCGTCGCTGAGTGCCGGGCCTGTCCACGGCTGGTCGAGTGGCGTGAGGAGGTGGCTCGGACCAAGCGGGCCGCATTCGCCGACTGGACGTACTGGGGGCGGCCGGTGCCCGGCTTCGGCCCGGCCGACGCCCGCCTCGTGATCATCGGGCTGGCCCCCGCCGCGCACGGGGGCAACCGCACGGGGCGCATGTTCACCGGGGACCGCTCGGGAGACGTGCTGTACCAGGCGCTGTACGACGTGGGACTCGCCTCGCAGCCCACCTCCGTGCGTGCCGACGACGGCCTGGAGCTGTACGGCGTGCGTGTCACCGCACCCGTGCACTGCGCCCCGCCCGCCAACAAGCCCACCCCCGAGGAACGCGACACCTGCCGCCCCTGGCTGGTTCAGGAGCTGAAGCTGCTGCAGCCGACGGTCAGGGCCGCCGTGGTGCTCGGTGCGTTCGGCTGGCAGGCGGCGCTGCCCGCGTTCGCCGAGGCCGGCTGGCCCGTGCCCCGGCCCCGCCCCGTCTTCGCCCACGGCACCCGGGTCGCCCTCGGCGGCCTGGACGTCTTCGGCTGCTTCCATGTCAGCCAGCGCAACACCTTCACGGGCCGGCTCACCCCCGAGATGCTGCGCGAAGTGCTGCGCACGGCGGCCGAAGCGGCCGGACTGCCGTAGCGAAGTCTCAGCCGGTTTCGTCCGGCTCGTTTCCGAACAGGTGCCGTACCGTCGAGCGGTAGTTGGCGCGGACGTGGCCGAGTGCGTGGGCGCGAGCGCGGTCCGGGTCGCCGGAGGCGATGGCCTCGTACAACTCGCGGTGTTCGGCCAGGAGCTGGGGCCACTCCTCGTTCTGCCGGGTGAGCCAGCGCAGCCGGCCGTCGACCGGCTCCATGACGGAGATCAGCAGGCTGTTGCCGGCCATGGCCAGGATGCGGTCGTGGAAGCGGGTGTTGATGTCCGTGATCGCCTCACCGTCCCCCTCCTTCGTCGCCGTCGCGGCCTCGGCCAGCAGCCCCCGCAGCTCCGCCAGCGCCTCGGGCTTCACCCGTGCCGCGGCCAGTCCCGCCGCGTACACCTCCAACGCCTCGCGCAGTTCGAAGAGTTCCTTCACATCGGTCTGGGTCAGCCGGCGTACGACCGTGCGGCGCGCCGACTCGAACAGGACGAAGCCCTCGGCGACCAGGGCGCGGATCGCCTCCCGCACCGGCACCCGTGAGACGCCGAACCGCTCGGCCAGCTCTCGTTCGACGAGCCGTTCACCGGGCCCGAGACGCCCCGCGATGATGTCCTGCCGCAGGGTCGCGAGGACCCGTTCGCGCACCGCGCCCAGGGGTTCGGTCTTCGTCGTGGTGGGGCTCATGGGGCCATCTTCGCCGACCCGGTGGTGCTTTTACGGAGAAGTAACGGCGATGACATCGGTCCGAACGCTTGACGGCGAGACCATGAGGCAGTTTGGTATACCAAACGAGGCGCTCGGCACCCCCCACAGTCTCGGCACCCCACAGTCCGGTACTCCGGACGAGCAGCCGCCCTCCTCCGTCCCCTCGCCCATGGAGGCCCCGTGTCCCTCGCCGACCGCGCCGAAGCCACCGGCGCCCCAGCGTTCGTCCCCGACCCCCGCCTCACCAACGAGGACCTCGCCCCCGCCGAGCAGCGGAACTGGAAGGTCTTCGACCTGTTCGCCATGTGGATGTCCGACGTCCACAACCTCGGCAACTACACCTTCGCCGCCGGCCTGCTGGTCCTCGGCATGAACGTCTGGCAGGTCTTCACCTCCCTGCTCGCCGGCTTCGTGCTCATCTACGCCGGCATGAACTGGATGGGGAGGATCGGCCAGCGCCACGGCGTCCCCTTCCCCGTCGTCAGCCGCATCAGCTTCGGCGTCTGGGGCGCCAACATCCCTGCGCTGATCCGGGCCGTGATCGCCATCATGTGGTACGGCATCCAGACCTATCTGGCCTCCGTCGCCGTCAACGTGATGCTGCTGGCGGCCTGGCCGGGCCTGGAGTCCCTGACCCACAGCTCCTTCCTCGGCCTGGACGCCCTCGGCTGGATCTCCTTCGTCTCCCTCTGGCTGATCCAGGCGCTGATCATCAGTCAGGGCATGGAATCGGTACGGAAGTTCCAGGACTTCTGCGGTCCGGCGATCTGGCTGGTGATGATCGCGCTGGCGGTCTGGGTCCTGGCCAAGGCCCACTGGAGCATCTCGCTCACCTCCACGCCGCACCCGGTCTCCGTCGGTGAGCAGTGGCGGCAGTGGTTCGGCGCGATCGGCCTGATCCTCGCCACCTACGGCACGCTGATGCTCAACTTCTGCGACTTCTCCCGCTTCGCACCCGACTACAGGACGGTCCGGCGCGGCAACTTCTGGGGCCTGCCCATCAACTCCACCGCCTTCGTCGTCGTCTCCGTCATCGTCACCGCGGGCTCCCTGGAGGTCTGGGGCGAGGCCATCACGGACCCGGCGGAGCTGGTCGCCAAGGTCGGCAACACCTGGGTGCTGGTGCTGGCCGCGCTGATGTTCGCCATCGCCACGATGGGCGTCAACATCGTCGCCAACTTCGTCTCACCGGCGTACGACCTGGCCAACGTCTGGCCCCAGAAGATCACCTTCAAGGTCGGCGGGCTGATCAGCACCGTGGCCGCCCTGGTCGTCACCCCCTGGAACCTCTTCTCCAACCCGACCGTGGTCAACTACTTCCTCGGTGGTCTCGGCGCCTTCCTGGGACCGCTGTTCGGCGTGATCATGGTCGACTACTACGCGGTCAAGCGCGGCCGGGTCGACGTGAACCAGCTCTTCGACGCCACACCCGGCTCCCGCTACTACTACCGCAAGGGCGTCAACCCGAAGGCTCTGTGGGCGTTCCTGCCCTCGGCTGCGGTCGCCGCGGTGCTGGCACTGGTCAAGGCCTTCAGTGACGTGGCGCCGTACTCCTGGTTCATCGGCACGGCGCTGGCCGCCGGGCTGTACGCGGTGCTGTGCCGCGGCGAGCGGGCCCGGACGGCCGGGGCGGAGGTCTGACGGACGTGCGGATCGTCGTCACCAACTGCAACACCACGCAGGAGATGACCGAGGAGATCGTCCGTGGTGCCCGGGCCGCCGCAGCCCCGGGCACCACGGTGACCGGGCTGACCCCCGCGTGGGGCCCGGCATCGGCCGAGGGCTGGCTCGACAGCTACCTCTCGGCCGCGGCCGTCCTAGACGCACTGCGCACCTACGCCGGCCCGCCGTACGGCGCCGTCGTGCTGGCCGGGTTCGGGGAGCACGGCCGGGAGGGCGTACGCGAGCTGGTGGACGTGCCCGTCGTGGACATCACCGAGGCCGCGGCCCACCTCGCCTGCCTCCTCGGGCGGCGGTACGGGGTCGTCACCACCCTCGACCGGTCCCGCGGCCAGATCGAGGACAGCCTGGAGACCGCCGGTGTGGCCCGCAACTGCGCCGCCGTGATCGGCACGGGCCTCGGCGTGCTCGACCTCGCCGACGACCCGGCCCGCACCGAGGCCGCCTTCCTCGCCGCTGCCGAACGGGCCCGCGAGGCCGGCGCCGAGGTCCTGGTGCTGGGCTGCGCCGGGATGACGGGACTGCAGCGGGCGGTGGGGGAGAAGCTCGGGCTCCCGGTGGTCGACGGAGTCGGAGCGGCGGTGAAGCTGGCGGAGTCGCTGGCGTCGCTGGGGCTGACGACCAGCCGGGCGGGCACCTATGCGAAGCCACTGCCGAAGGGCAGGACCTGGGGAGCACGCCCGAGGAGGTGAGGGACACCCTGCACGTGGACGTCCTGCACGTGGGCGTCCTGCACGTGGGCGTCCCTCACCTGGGTTTCCCTCAGCTGGGTGTGCTTCACATGGACGTTCGGGCGTCCCTCAGGGCCGCCACTCGTATCGCACGTCCGGCTCCCGCTCCTCGTTGTCGCGGCCGTCCGTGTACTCGGCGGCGACGAATCCATGCCGCTCGTAGAACCGGTGGGCGGGCTCGTTGACCTGGAAGGTCCACAGGCCGAGTCCGCCCGGACTCCGCTCCTTGGCCAGCGCGACGAACCGGTCGCCGATGCCACGGCCGCGCCAGCCGGGGTCGAGATACAGCTGGGACAGCTCGTCGCCGGCGAGCACCATCATGCCCACGATCTCGTCGTCTCCCGTCGCGGCGACCCAGGTCTCCCGCGACGGCACCACGACCTCACGGAAGTAGTCGCGCACGTCGTCGTCGGAGCGCGGGCGCACGACCGTGGGCAACGCGGCGTCGTAGGACCGCAGCCACACGTCGGCGACGGCACGGGCGTCCGCCGCCACCGCGCGGCGAAGGACCGGCTCAGCCGTCACCCCGCCCTCCTCCCGCTCCGGCACCACGGCCGTCGCCGTGATCTCCACCAGCTGCCCGGTGTACCCGAGGCAGGCGACACCGAGCAGCGTCGACGAGTGCGGTCCCCGGCTCAGCCCCGAGGCCTCGACGACCTCCCACACCGCGGACAGCACCGACGGCTCGCTGCTCACGACGTACACGTCGGTCGAGACGACGTGCTCCAAGCCACTGCCCACCGAGCGCAGTTGCTCCCGGAGATTGGCGACCACCTGCTCCGCCTGCCGCACGGGATCCCCGGCTCCCACCACCTCCCCCTTCGCATCGAGCGGCACGGCTCCCGCGAGAAACGCGAGCTTCGTGCCGGCCTCGACGACGGAGGCGTGGGAGTAGGCGGGCGGCGGGAAGAGCCCCGGTACGGTCACTCGGCGAATCATGGCGGCCCCAAGGGTGGTGGGTGGACAACCTGCTGATCATCCGGCGCCCGCCCGGGCCTCCGCACCCGATTTTCCGGCTCGGCAACGACCCCGGACGGCAGGTGCGACGGGCCGCCGCCCGCCTCCCGTCGCGCCACCGCGACCCTCGCCGACACCTCCCGCCGCCGGCGCCGTACGGCGGCCCTCGCCGCGATGGAACGCCGTACCGCGGCCGCCGCCACGGCCCTGAACTCGGCGCTCTGCTCCACCGCTTCGACCCGGTCGACGCGGTAGAGCCGGGTCCGTGGGGCCGACGCCGAGTACGGATTGACGCGCAGCAGGTCGGGCTCGCCCAGCAACCGGCGCACCAGCTCGGCCGTCCACCCGCGAGCCCGCAGCCCGGCGTCCGACACATGACCGCGCCGTGCCCTCGCACCGCTTTCCCCAGTCGTCACCATGACCTCCCCCGTCGTGACAATGAGTGACGACTTCCTTGATAACGCGCCCCACTGACAATCCGGTCGCCGTGCGCCCGGCACCCGCCCTACGCTCCCCGCACCGAACCCTCACCCCAACTGGAGCCCCCACCCATGCCCACGCTCCCCGACCCCGACTTCCTCTCCGCCACGGCCGACCGCCTGGCCGGCCTGCCCACCGTCCGAGCCGTGGCCCTCGGTGGCTCCCGAGCCCAGGGGGCACACGTCCCCGACAGCGACTGGGACCTCGCCGTCTACTACCGCGGCCCCTTCGACCCCGCCGACCTGCGCGCCCTCGGCTGGGAGGGCGAGGTGTCCGAGATCGGCGGCTGGGGTGGCGGTGTCTTCAACGGCGGGGCCTGGCTGACCATCGACGGACGCCGGGTCGACGTGCACTACCGGGATCTGGACGTGGTCGAGCACGAGCTGGCGGAGGCGGAGGAGGGACGGTTCCGGGTGGAGCCGCTGCTGTTCCATCTGGCGGGCATCCCCAGCTACTTGATCGTGGCCGAACTGGCCGTCAACCGGGTACTGCGCGGCGAACTGCCGCGCCCGGCCGCCTATCCGGAAAAGCTGCGGAGGACCGCGGCGGAACGCTGGTCCGGCACCGCCCGCGCGACCCTGGCCTACGCCAGGGCCAACCACGCCCCGCACGCCCGCCTCACCGAGGTCGCCGGCGCGCTGGCCACCGCCGCCGTACAGGCCGGCCATGCGGTGCTGGCGGCACGCGGGGAATGGGTGACGAACGAGAAGCGACTGCTGGAGCGGGCCGGGCTGCGACGGATCGACGAGGTGGTGGGCGCGCTGCGGGCGGAGCCGGAGGCGCTGACGGGTGCCATCGGGCAGGCCGAGGAGATCCTCGGACTGGGCCCCGAGAGGTGAGGGACGACCTTGGCCCCGGGACCCCGGGCACATTGCGTTCATAAAGAAACCCCCCACCCCACCACCTTTCACCTCCCCGAAACGTGATCGTCCCGTTTGCTCGGTGAAAGCGATCTACGGTGGGACACACACCCAGCAGTCCGGCCGCCGTCGTCCGAAGGCCCACCCCTGCCCTCGAACGAACAGGAGCCCCGTGCCGCGCCCCGCCATACCGACCCTGCCCCCTTGGCTCGCCCATGCGTTCCGTACCCAGCGCGGGCCCGTCCCCTGGAGCGCGGTGACCCGGGGTGCGCTCGCCGCCGGGCCGCTGCTGCTCGCCGGCGTCGTCACGGGACGTGTCGCCGACGGGGTGGTCGCCGCCATCGCCGCGATGCTCGCCGGTATCAACGACCGGCCCGGCAGCAGGCGGGCCTCCGTCCGTCGGCTCGGGGTGCCCGCGCTGGCCGGCGCCCTCGGGCTGCTCGTGGGGACGTACACCGGGCAGCTGCTGTCCGCCGTACCGCTGACCCTCTTCCTCACTCTCCTCGGGCTGGCCGCCGGAGGCGCGAGTGCCGTCGGGCCCGTCGCCTCCGCCGCCGGTACCCAGCTGCTGGTCGCCGCCGCCATCGGTGCGGGGATGCCGGCGGCCGAGAGCGGCTGGCAGCGGGCCCTCGCCTTCCTCGCCGGCGCCGGCTGGCTGCTCCTGCTGCGGCTGGCGCTGCCCACGCCCGGTTCGCTCGCCGGGGACTTCCGCTTCGACGGCGAACGGGAGGCGGTCGCCGACGTGTACGACGCCGTCGCCGCGCTGCTCGACGCCGTGGGCGGCGACGCCGCCACCACCCGCCGGGCCGCGCTCACCGCTGCCCTCGACCACGCCCAGGACGCCCTCGCCGGGCCCCGGCTGCGCCGGTACGCCGGCTCCACGGCCGAGCGCAGGCTGCACGCCCAGTACGCCGCCGCGCTGCCCATGGCCGAGGCCGCCACCGCCCTCGCCTGGGCGGGCGAGCCCGTCTCCGCACGCGCGGCGGAAGGGCCCCGGCGGCTCGCCGCCGCCGTCCGCGGCAACACCGGCACCGGCCCGCTGCCGGCCCCCGGGTTCCCCCACGCCCGGCTCCGCTCGCGCGGGGCAAGCCCCGTCGCCCCCGCCCTGCGCGCCCTCGACAACGCCCTGCTGCGCGCCGCGGAGGCCTTCGACCGGACCGCGGGCGGCGCACACCGGCCGTTCGCCCGGCGCCGCGGCGCCGCGGACGCCATCCGGGCCGCGCTCGGCACCGGCGGACGGGAGTACGGGCTGCGCGTCGCGCTCTGCTTCGGGGCCAGCGCCGCCGTCGCCCAGGCCCTGCACCACACCCGCTGGTACGGGCAGCACCAGCACTGGTACTGGCTGCCCGCCACCGCCGTCTTCCTCGTCAAGCCCGACCTCGGGCCGCTCGCCTCCCGCGTGCTGAGCCGGGCCGCCGGGACCGTGCTCGGTGCCCTGGTGTTCGCAGGGCTCGCCGCGCTGCTGCCGCGCCCGGAGGGGCTGATCGTGCTGGTGGCGGTGTGCGGGGCGCTCGTCCCCGTCGCCACCCGGAACTTCGGCGCCCTCACCACCGTCGTCACCGTCCTCGTGCTGGCCCTGGTGATGGTCGGCGGCGAGCCGCAGGCCTCCGTCAGCCGGATCGGCGAGACCCTGCTGGCCTGCGTGATCGTGCTGATCGTCGGACATCTGCCGATGCCGGGGGAGCGGGGCGGCGGGGTACGGGCCCGGCTCGCCGCCGCCGCGAGCGCCGCGCACGCCTATCTCGTGCACGTCCTGAGCGAGTCCGGAGACCGCACCGAGCGGTGGGCGCTGCGCCGGGAGGCCTACCGCACCCTCGCGGAGGCCCGCACCGCGATCGCGCTCTCCGCCGCCGAACTGCCCGCCCTCGCCCGGCACACCGAGGGCACGGACGCCGTCGCCGCCGTCCTGGAACGACTTGTCGACACCACCACGGCCTGCGCCGTGCACCTCGACGACACCGGCCGCCTCACCCCACGGCACACCCGTCAACTGCAGGAACTGCTCGACGAGTTGGAACACGACCGGGAGCGGGTCCGGCTGCCCGCCGCCGCGTAGCCCCGGCCGGGCGGTTCGGCCCGCCTCGCGGTACGGGACCGTCGTACGTTGGGCCCATGAACGCCTCTCCCGCCGACCTGGTCGTCACCGGCTGCACCGTCCTCGTGCACGACGAGGACGAGCGGATCGCCTTCCGTGAGGACGCCGCGATCGTCGTACGCGAAGGCGTGATCGAGGCGGTGACCACCGCGGCCGCCGTGGCGGACCTGCCGGCCGCGGAGCGGATCGAGGCGCGCGGGCAGGTCGCGATGCCCGGACTCGTCAACTGCCATACGCACGCACCGATGGTCGCCCTGCGCGGTCTCGCCGAGGACCTGCCGACCGAGGAGTGGTTCAACGACGTCGTCTGGCCCGTCGAGTCCAACCTCACCGGGAAGGACGTCGAGCTGGGCGCCCGGCTCGCCTGCGCCGAGATGATCCGCGGCGGGGTCACCTGCTTCGCCGACCACTACTTCCACATGGACGTGGTCGCCGACGTCGTCACCGAGTGCGGGATGCGGGCGCACCTCGGTGAGGCCTACTTCTCCTCGCAGGGTCCGCGAGGACGGGAACGGTCACTGGAGTTCGCGCTGGGCCACCGGGGCGCCGCAGGCGGGCGCATCACCACCGCCCTCGCACCGCACGCCCCCTACACCGTCACGGACGCCGACCTCACCGCCACCGCCGAACTCGCCCGCGCCCACGGCCTGCCCGTCCACCTCCACGCCGCCGAGAACCGCGACCAGACCGACACCAGCCTCGCCCGGCACGGCGTCACCCCCGTCGAGGTCCTCGACCGCACCGGACTCCTCGACATCGACCTGCTCGTCGCCCACGGCACCGGCATCATCGAGCGCGACCTGCCGCTCCTCGCCCGCACGGGGGGCCGTACGGCGGTGGCGACCGCACCCCGCGGCTACCTCAAGTTCGCCTGGCCAGGCACCACCCCGGTACGGGCCCTGCGTGCGATCGGTGTCCCCGTCGGCCTCGCCACGGACGGCGCCGCCTCCAACAACTCCCTCGACGTGTGGGAGTCGATGGCGCTGACCTCCCTGATCCAGAAGTCCACCGAGGGCGACCCGCGCTGGCTGACCTCCCGTCAGGCCCTGCACCACGCCACGCTGCAGAGCGCCCGCGCGGTCGGCCTCGGCGGCAGCATCGGGACCCTCGCCCCCGGCCGGCGTGCCGACATCATCCTGGTCGACCTCACCGGCCCGCACACCCGGCCGGTCCACGACCTCGCCGCCACCCTCGTGCACAGCGCCCGCTCCGCCGACGTGCGTACCACCGTCGTGGACGGACGCGTCCTGATGCGGGACCACGAGCTCCTCACCCTCGACGTGCCCGCCGTCGCACGGGAGCTGGACCGGCGACTGCCCGCACTGATCGACCGGAGCCACGGACGGCGCATCCAGGAGTACGACACCTGAGTCCCTCCCGGGACGGGTGAGCCGGCTCCGGGGCGCCGGAGCGGTGCCGGAGAAAAATCTCGGAATCCGGCGCCGTACTCCGATGAGTTCCGCCCTCGCCGGCGGTCACCACCCCGAACCGGCCTGCGGACAGGAGGGCTCATGTCGCTTCCGGAGATCGTCTCGCGTGAGCAGTGGCGCGCGGCGCGCGAGGAGTTGCTGCGCAAGGAGGAGGCGGTCAGCAGGGCGCGGGACATACTGAGCGCCGAGCGGCGGCGGCTGCCCGTGGTCGAGGTCGACCCGGAGTACGTCTTCGAGGGCGGCGACGGCAAGGCCACTCTCCTCGACCTCTTCGAGGGCCGGGCCCAACTCGTCGTCCACCATTTCATGTTCGCGCCGGAGTGGGAGGCGGGCTGCCCGTGCTGCGCGGCCTTCCTCGACCAGGTCGGCCACCTCGCCCATCTGCGGGCCCGGAACACCTCGTTCGCGGCCGTCTCCCGGGCGCCGTTCACCCGGCTCCTGCCGTTCAAGGCGCGGATGGGCTGGGCGGTGCCGTGGTACTCGTCCTGCCACAGCGACTTCAACCGTGACTTCGAGGCGACCGTCGAGCGCGCCGGGGAGCTGGTCGAGCGGCCCGGCCTCAGCTGCTTCCTGCGGGAGCGCGATCAGGTCTTCCACACCTACTCGGTCCACGACGACGGCCTGGACGGACTCGGCGCCACCACCGGCCTGCTCGACCTCACCGCGCTCGGCCGTGACCCGGCGGGCAGCGACCGGCTCCGGTACCACGACGAATACGAGGAGTGACACAGAACGTGACGAGACTGTCGCCGAATGTGCCGTTCCTATCGGAAAGTGAACGGATTCTCACGGTCCGCTCTGACTCGGTGTCAGCAATGTCTCAGTCCCGTCACCGCGCGAGCCGTCAGCCTTCTCCAGGGCGTTAACTCCAAGAAGTACGACGCTTTCCGGAGGTGCGAGATGGTGAACGGGCGAACCGTGCTCGAGTGCTTTCCCGCAGGTGGCCCGCGGGGATCGTGGCCGGCAGAGGAGTTCGCGCACGCCCGGCGGCTCGAAGGCCTGCCCGCCGAGGTCGTCATGGACCTCGTGACGGACACCTTCCTGGTCATCGTGCGCGGCGACGCCACGGAGTGAGCCGGCTCAGGCCGGCTTCGGGGCCGGCACCTTCGCCGTGAACTGCTCCGCCTGCAGCGCGTACAGCTCCGCGTAGACACCACCCCTGGCCAGGAGTTCCTCCGGAGTGCCGGACTCCACCAGCCGCCCGTGCTCCAGTACGTGCACCAGATCGGCATGGCGGACCGAGGCCAGCCGGTGGGTGATCAGAACGACCGTCTGACCGCTGCCCGCCAGCGCCCGGATCTTGTCGAACACCTCCAGCTCGGCCCGCGCGTCCAGCGCCGCCGTCGGCTCGTCCACGATCAGGATGCGCCCGCGCCGGTAGGCCGCCCGGGCGATGCCGAGGCGCTGCCACTGGCCGCCGGACAGCTCGTGGCCGCCGCTGAAGTTGCGCGCCAGCAGCGTGTCCAGGCCGCGCGGCAGATCCGCCACCACCTCCTCGGCACCCGCCTCGGCGATCGACGCGGCCAGACGTTCCTCGGTGAGGGGCGCGGAGGAGCGGCCGACGGCCACGTTCACCCGCGCGGTGAACGGCCAGCGCTTGAAGTCCTGGGCCACCATCGCGACGCGCTCGGCGAGCAGCCGCCGGTCGGCGCTCGCGGCGTCGACACCGTCCCACAGGATCCGGCCCCGATCCGGTGTGTACAGGCCCGCGAGCAGCTTGACCAGGGTGGTCTTGCCCGAGCCGTTCTCACCGACGAGCGCGATGATCCGGCCGAGCGGGAGCGTGAGGCTCACGTCGTCGAGGGCGGGGTGGGACGCCTCACCCGGATAGCCGAACGTGACGTTCTCGAACCGGATCTCGCGTGGCTCCTCGGGCAGCGGCAGGCCCCCGGACGGGATCGCACGCTCGGCCGCCTCGGTGTACAGCCGCTGCAGATCGCCCACGAACAGGGCCTCCTCGTGCAGCTCGTTGATCTCCAGCACCAGCGTGTCCAGGCTCGCCGATCCGGTACGGATCGCGATCACCGCCGTACCGGCCACGGACAGGGCCATCGCGCCGCCCAGCAGCAGCGCGCCCAGCGTGGCGTACGTCGCGACGGTCGCGAGCCCCGTCCAGGCGGCCGCGATCAGGCCGGTCCGGGCCGCCAGCCGGGACAGCCGGGCCTGCTCCGCCTCGGCGGTCTCCGACATGGAGCGGAAGTGCCGCAGCAGGAACGGGCCGACGCCGTGCACCCGGATCTCCGGCGCCGCGGCGGGCTCGGTGAGCAGGTTGCCGATCAGATGGCCCGCGCGGGCGTGCTGCACCCAGGTGTGGAAGGACTCGTAGCGGCGGCGGGCGTTGATCAGGGCGCCCCAGGCGCTGGGCAGGGTCATGGTGACCAGCAGCGGCAGCAGTGCCGGATGCAGCACGGTGAGCACACCCGCCGCCGCGACGAGGGAGATCACCGCGTTGACGACCCGGGCACCGATGGAGATCATGCCGCGGGCGGACCGGGCGCCGTACTGGGCGGTGTCCAGCAGCTTGTGGAAGGCGTGGTCCTCGATCGCGGCCAGCTCCACGTTGGCCGCCCGCTCCAGGTACAGCTCGGTGGCCACCCGCTCCACCTTGGGTTCCAGCCGTCCGGTGGCGTAGGTCGAAGCGGCCCGCAGCAGCGCCGCGACGAGCATCACGGCGGCCATGACGGCCAGGGCGGGGGCGGCCGCGCGCAGCCGCTGCGCGATGTCGGGCCCGGCGAGCAGCTTCCCGAGTGCGCTGTTCATGGCCAGCAGGCTCACCGCCTGGGTCACGCCCCGGGCGAGCTCGGTGGCCAGCACGACCCGGGCCGCCCGCGGGTCCGCCCGGCGGGCCAGCCGCAGGCTGGACGCCAGCATGCCGGGCAACCGGACCACCATCGCCCGGAAGCTCAGCTCCAGAAAGGCCTCCGCATGCTCGTTCCACCCCATGTCGTACCGCAGCGGCCCCCCGAACAGCAGCTGCTCCGACCCCGAGACCTCGGAGCCACCCGCCTCGCGCTTCTTTCCCACCGTGCCCCTCCACCGCGGCCCATGACCGAACGGCCACTATCGCGGGCGGACCGGCGGTGGGGCAGGGCGCGAGAGGTGGCACCGGGGGCGTGAAGGGGGTGCGGCGGTGGCGGCGTGGCAGGCGTGGCCGTCGGGCCGGGACGCGGGGCCGGGGCGTGACGCTGTTGCGTCGGGCGAGCGAGGAAGCGCCGGTCAACAGGTGGTGCCGGTCAGGAGGAGGTGCCGGTCGGGAGTCCCGCACCTCGCCTCACCCCGTCGGCCGAGCCCGGCGCAGCCTCACGCAGAGACGGCTCGGGACCAGTCCGGGGTGGCCCCCGTCACCCGGCACAGGGCCAGGTAGAGGGGGATCGGTGGGGTGTAGGGGACCGTGCCCTCGGGGCGGTGGATCAGGCGGGCGGTGACGGGGACCAGGGCGCCGGGGGCGTACTGGGCGGGGGCAGGCCAGGGGAGGGCGTAGTCGGAGTCCGACGGGACGATCCACCACCAGTGGGTGCCGTCGGCGTACACGCAGCCCACCCGCGGCAGCCGCGGGACGATCAGAGGCCCGAGGCGGTCGGGTACGGCCACGGCGTCACAGCCCAGCGGTGACGTCATTCCCTCCGGCACCTGCAGGCGACGGACCGTGGCCGGCGTGTGCTGCCGGCGTCCGAGGCGGACCAGGGTGTCCAGGCCGAGCGGCCGGCCGGAGTCGTCGGCGCCGCTCACGGCTGCTCCCATGCTTGCCGCTGCTTCGGGGCCCGGTACCGGGCCTGTGCCTCTTCCTCCTCGCCCGGACCTGGCGGCGGGCCGTCCGGCTTCGGGCGGGCACCCCAGCCCAGGTCGTTGCGGGGTTCCACGGCGCCGAGGGCCGCGTCGGTCCGACGGGCCAGCTCGGCCCAGACCAGCAGCCCCGGCCCGTGTTCCTGCGCACCCCAGGCCTGGCACAGTGCGTCGACGAGGAGCAACCCCCTCCCGTGCTCCTCATCGGGGCGCTGCGGGGAGGGGTGGGGCTCGCCGGGCGCACAACCCTCGTCACGCACGGCTATGCGGACCATGTCGTCGTGGTCGTGCAGCTCGCACACGACGCGACTGCTCGCGGTGTGCACGATCGCGTTGGTGACCAGCTCGGATATGACGAGGGCCGCGTTGTCGCAGGTGTCCGCGCACACCGACCAGCCGGTCAGCCGGGCACGCGCCAGGCGTCTCGCCTGGGCGGGGGAACCCGGATGTGCGGCCAGCTCGAAGCGGAACCGGCGCTCGGCAGCGCCCCCACCAGGGGCTGCTCCCGTTGCCGCACCTGGACCAAGGCGGTCTGCGGCGGCGTCTGTTCCTAAGGGCGCGGACGGAATCACGCTTGCCACTATCTCCCCGGCGTGGACACTTGGCAAGTGTCACTCTGAAAATTGCAGAGTGCTGTGTGACTCGGTCAACGGCCGTGGCACACTGCTCGCAACAGCACCTCGAGCGGCGCCAATTGGGACCGTCGTCGATCCGGCCGGATCTTCGAATGAGTCTTCGAACGGCGCCGCAGGGCTGTCGGGATTCTTTTGCCGGAGCGGACTCTTGTGTCGGAGGTGGGAGCGTGAGCGAGCCGCGGTCCGCGCCGACCGTGGGCCAGGTGGTCCTCGGCCGACGCCTGCTGGACCTGCGGGAGCGTGCCGGGCTGAAGCGCGAGGAGGCCGCCGGTGTGCTCCGCGTCGCCCCCGCCACCATCCGCCGTATGGAGATGGCCGAGGTCGCCCTCAAGATCCCGTACCTGCAACTGCTGCTGAAGGCCTACGGAGTTCCCGAGGCCGAGGCCGACCTCTTCGTCCAGCTGGCCGAGGAGGCCAACAAGCCCGGCTGGTGGCAGCGGTTCCACGACATCCTGCCGGGCTGGTTCTCGATGTACGTCAGCCTGGAGGGCGCGGCCGCCCTCATCCGCTCCTACGAGCCGCACTTCGTCCCCGGTCTGCTGCAGACCGAGGACTACGCGCGCGGCGTGCTGAAGTCGGGTGCCATCGGCCAGACCAGCCCCGACGACATCGAGCGCCATGTCGCGCTGCGCATGCAACGCCAGGAACTGCTCACTCGTACCGACGCCCCCCGTTTCTGGGCGGTGATGGACGAGACGGCCCTGCGCCGCCCGGTCGGCGGCCCGGAGGTGATGCGTACGCAGATCGAGAAGTTGCTCGAGGCCACGACGCTGCCGAATGTGACGCTCCAGGTCGCCCCGTTCGCCAACGGGCCGCACCCGGGGACGTACGGACCCTTCGTCCTGTTCCGATTCGCCATGCCGGAACTCCCGGACATGGTCTACAGCGAGTACATGACCGGCGCCGTCTACCTCGACGCGCGCTCCGAGGTGGCGACCCACCTGGAGGTCATGGACCGCATGGCGGCGCAGGCCGCCACGGCACAACGCACGAAGGAGATCCTCCAGGATCTCCGCAAGGAGCTGTGAATGGATCAGATAGAGCCGCGCACTCGCGTCTACAACGGCATGCCCGCACGTGAGTTGGGCAGCGAGGGGTGGCACAAGCCCTGGAGCGGCGGCAACGGCGGAAACTGCCTGGAGGCGATGAAGCTCGCCGACGGCCGGATCGCCGTACGGCAGTCGACCGACCCCGACGGACCGGCGCTGATCTACACCACGGACGAGATGACCGCGTTCATCGAGGGCGCCAAGGCGGGGGAGGCCGACTTCCTGCTCTCCTGAACTGCCTGATGCCTGATGCCTGATGCCTGATGCCTATTGCTCGACCTGCCCATGACTCTCACCCGGGTGGCAGCACCCCGCACAACGCCTCCAGCGCCGCACCGTAGGCGTGTTCCGGCGGCGTTCCGTACCCGACCACCAGGCCGTCGGCCGCCGGCATCCGCGTCTGCGGGTGCCGGAACGCGGCCAGTCCGTCCAGGGCGACCCCCTGCCACGCGGCCGCCTTCACCGCCGACCGCTCGGTGCCGGGCGGCAGCGTGAGCACGGCGTGCAGCCCGGCCGCGATGCCGGTCACCTCGATGTGCGGCGCGTGTGCGGCGAGTGCCGCGACCAGCCGGTCACGGCGGCGCCGGTACGACTGCCGCATGCGCCGTACGTGACGGTCGTACGACCCGGAGAGCACGAAGTCCGCGAGCGCCAGCTGATCCGGCACGCTCGCCCACGCCTCCCGTTCCCCCTTGGCCGCGAGCACCGGCCCGACGTACCGCTCGGGCAGCGCCATCCAGCCCAGCCGCAGCGCCGGTGACAGGCTCTTGCTGACCGAGCCGATGTGGATCACCCGCTCCGGGTCGAGCCCCTGGAGCGCGCCGACGGGCCTGCGGTCGTACCGGAACTCGCCGTCGTAGTCGTCCTCCAGAACCACCGCCCCGCGCGCGCGTGCCCAGTCGATCACCGCCGCCCGGCGTTCCGGATGCAGCGGACCCCCGGTCGGGAACTGGTGCGCGGGCGTGAGCAGCGCGGCCCGCTCCCGCCCCAGCTCCGCCACCCGCGCCCCGTGCTCGTCCAGCGGGAGCGGTACGGTCCGCACCCCCGCCGCCGCGAGCAGCCCGCGGTGGAAGTCCAGCCCGTACGCCTCCACGGCCAGCGGACCGCGCAGCACACCTCCGCCGCCCTGGCTGAAGATCAGCCGCAGGGCGTGCGCGAAGCCGGAGCAGATCACGATCCGGTCGGGTTCGGTGCGCACCCCGCGCGCGCGTGCCAGATAGTCCGTGAGCGCCTCCCGCAGCTCGCGGCGCCCGGCGGGGTCGCCCGGCCCGAACGCCTCGCTGGGCGCCGCCTGCAACGCCCTGCGGTACGCGGCCGACCAGGCCGCCCTCGGGAAGGCCGAGGCGTCCGGGGTGCCCTGCCGCAGATCGTGCCGCGGCCCCCGCGCGCGTGGAGGCGACTTCTTGGGTGCGCGCTCGGCGTGCCGCAGGGGCTCCGCACGCTCGGCGACCCGGGTGCCCGAGCCCTGCCGGGCGGTCAGCCAGCCCTCCGCGACCAGCTCCGCGTACGCGTCGGCGACGGTGTTGCGGGCCACGCCCAGATCGGCGGCGAGCGAGCGGTACGGCGGCAGCCGGGTGCCCGGAGTCAGCCGCCCGCTGCGCACGGCCTCACGCAGCGCCCGGATCAGCGCCGCCCGCCGACCGCCCGGCCCGGACAGCTCCAGGTGCAGGTCGGCGCCGATCCGCTCCGCTGAATTGACCCACGAATCCACCATGAAAATGCACCCTACAGCCGGTCTTTCAGGGCCATAGGTTTGAGCACATGACGACGACGAACACGATCGACACCGCGACCACCACCCCCACCCGCCTGGACTTCGCGAAGGCCGCCCCGAAGGCCTTCCGCGCCCTCATCGGCTTCGGCGCCGCCGCCCGTGCCGGCCTCGACCCGGCCCTCGTCGAGCTGATCCAGATCCGTGCCTCGCACCTCAACCACTGTGCCTACTGCCTCCACATGCACACCAACGACGCCCGCAAGGCCGGCGAGAGCGAGGACCGGCTGCACATGGTCGCCGTCTGGCGTGAGGCCCGGCACTTCTTCACCCCGAAGGAGCAGGCCGCTCTCGCGCTGACCGAGGCGGTCACCCTCGTGGCCGACGGGGGTGTCCCCGACGAGGTCTACGCCCAGGCTGCCGCCCAGTTCGACGAGGCGGAACTGGCCCAGGTCCTGGCACTGATCCTCACGATCAACACGTGGAACCGGGTGGCGCTGGCGACCGGGAAGGTGGCGGGGACGGACGAGAGGCGCCGCTGACGCCCGCCGGCCGCAACTCCCGCTTCGTCACACGGACATCGGCCGGTCATGCGCGGATATCGGCGACGGCAGCCGTGAACTCCCCGTCAGGTAATGGTCCACGGCTGCCGCCACCGCCCGCCCCTCCGCGATCGCCCACACGATGAGCGACTGTCCACGCGCCGCGTCCCCGGCGGCGAACACGCCGGCGACGTTGGTCGCGAAGCCGCTGTCGCGGGCGATCGTGCCTCGCGGCTCCATCAACAGCCCCAACTGGTCGACCAGGCCGTCCTCCCGGTCGGGCCCGGAGAAACCGAGGGCGAGCAGCACCAGGTCGGCGGGCAGCGTCCGCCCGGTGCCCTGCACCGGCTGCCGCCGCTCGTCCACCTCGACCAGGTGCAGCGACCGCACGTGCCCGCCGTCGTCCCCGGCGAAGCGGAGCGTGGACGCCGCGAACAGCCGCGCGTCCGCGTCCGCCGCCGGAGCCGTCCGCAGGTCCCGCGCCTCCTCGTGCGCGGCGGACAGCCGGTAGAGCTTCGGGTAGGTCGGCCACGGCTCGGCCTCCTCGTCGCGCTCGGTACCCGGCTGCGCGTAGATGTCCAGCTGGGTCACCGACGCGGCCCCCTCGCGCACCGCGGTGCCCAGACAGTCCGCTCCGGTGTCGCCGCCACCCACGATCACCACATGCTTTCCGGCCGCGGACAGCGGCGAGGCCTCCAGATCCCCCTCGCACACCCGGTTGGCCAGCGGCAGGTACACCATCGCCTGGTGTATCCCGGTCAACTCCCGGCCCGGCACCGGAAGCTCCCGCCAGGCCGTCGCACCCGTGGCCACCACCACCGCGTCGTAGCGGGTCCGCAGTTCGTCCGCCGGGACATCCCGCCCGACCACCGTTGACGTACGGAACCTCGTCCCCTCGGCGCGCATCTGGGCGAGCCGCCGGTCCAGATGCCGCTTCTCCATCTTGAACTCGGGGATGCCGTACCGCATCAGCCCCCCGATCCGGTCGTCCCGCTCGTACACGGCGACCGTGTGCCCGGCCCTGGTCAGCTGCTGCGCCGCGGCGAGCCCGGTCGGTCCGGAGCCGATCACCGCGACGGTCTTTCCCGACAGCCGGTCCGGAGGCCGCGGCGGGGTGAAACCCTCCTCCCACGCCCGGTCGGCGATCGCGCACTCGACGTTCTTGATGGTCACGGCCGGCTGGTTGATCGCCAGCACGCACCCGGCCTCGCAGGGCGCCGGACACAGCCTCCCGGTGAACTCGGGAAAGTTGTTCGTCGCGTGCAGCCGGTCGCTCGCGGCCCGCCAGTCCTCGCGGGAGACCAGGTCGTTCCACTCGGGGATCAGATTGCCCAGCGGGCAGGCGTCGTGGCAGAACGGGATGCCGCAGTCCATGCAGCGGTCCGCCTGCTTGCTGACGATCGGCAGCAGCGCTCCCGGGACGTAGACCTCGTCCCAGTCCCTGACCCGTTCCTCGACGGGCCGCCGCGGCCATTCCTGGCGCGGCGTGGTCATGAACCCCTTGGGATCGGCCATGGTCGTCTTCCTCGCGTACGTGTACCGGAGGTACTCGATGTACGACGGGCCGTGCGTCATCGGGCGGCACTCTTTCGGCCACGATACGTCCACCCCGACACGCACGCAGAGTGGCCGACAGCGCTTTCTGAGCGGAATTCCTCAGCGCCCGGCCCGCCGCCTCCCCGATCCCGTACGGGACAGGCTCAGGCGAGGGCCAGCACGTACACGACGGCGGCCGCGGCGGAGGCGACCGTGCGGACGTGGTTCCAGAACGTCCACTCGCGCACGTACTGCGGCCAGTACGCCGTGGCCTCGGGGCTGCCCGGGGCCATCCGGGCCAGCCTGTCGTTGCGGGGCACGTTCGCGACCATGGTCAGCCCGAAGGAGCCGAGCAGATACAGAGCGCTGCCCAGCAGCAGCTCCGCCTTGCCCTCGTCCGGCCACACCACGAACGTCACCACCGCGGTTGTCGCGCACAGCGCCGCCGAGCCCATGAACACCAGCATGAACGCGGGCCGCACGGCGGCCACGTTGATCGCCTTCATCGCGGCGACGCCCTGCGCCGCAGGCAGCGCGGCCAGCCCTCGCATCACGAAGGTCGAGAACCCGCAGAACACCCCGGCCACCAGCCCGGTCCCCAGCACGCCCAGTACGGCCAGCACGAAGAACGGCCCATCGATCACGGTCACACCCCACTTCCAGCTCGTCCCGGGCCGAGACCCGGCTTCAGTGCTCCTCTCCAGTCAAGGCGCAGCACGCCGAGGCGACCATGGCCGAGGGACGCGGTCGCATACGCGAGCGTCCAGCCCCGCCTCGCCCCGTGTCCGGGCCCGTCCTGCCTCGTGTCCGGCCCCGCCCCACCCTGTGTCCGGCCCCCTCAGCCGACGTCGGCCTCCTCTGCCCACCCCCGCAGCACGCTCTCCACGCCCGCCGCGATCCGCCGCCGCGCCTCGAACCTCGATGCCCCGCCCATGAGCAGCTGGTCGTACGGCGTGTCCACGTGCCGTACGGCCGCCACGACCGCCGAGATCACCGCCCCCTCCGTCAATGCCCGTCCTGCCGCACTGCGCCCGACCCGCCCGCTGCCCCGCGCCGACGCGTGCGCCGCGATCGCCCGGGCGCGGTCGGCCGGGCACCCCGGAAACAGCCGCAGGATCTCCGCCGCGAACGCCGCCGTGAACCGCTCGTCCTCCGCCGCCCTGCGCCGGGCGTCCCGGGCCCGCCGCCGACGCCTCGCCTCCGCGTCCGCCAGGCACCGTGCCTCGGCCCGGGCGAGTGCCGCCTCCTCCACGAGAACGCCCTGCCGTTCGTACCGGCTCCTGCGCCGGTTGAACCGCACGACCACCACCGACAGCGTGCTCTCCTCCCTCGCCCGGCGGGTCAGCGCGGTGTCGCCCCGCGGCAGGAACACCAGGTGCCCCAGGTCGGCGCAGTGGAGGCAGCGCGGTGCCCCGTCCTCCAGCACGAGCAGTGCGAGCGGACCACGCCGGCACCCCGCGCAGCGCTTGCTCCGCAGCGGTTGGACGGCGACAAGTCCACTGGGTACCCGAGGAGTTGAAGAAGGTGCCATACGCCCTTCTTTCCCCGTCTCCGCCCACCGCTCCCACGCCCGACCTGCCGCACCCGCTCCTCCTCCCCGACGCCGAAATCGACACCCGCGCACGGTGCCGCACCGGCGTGGCGACACTTCCGACCGGCGCGGTGTCCGTCGCCCGCCCGGCCGGCCTCGCCACCGGTTTTGGGTCCGCCGACGGCCAGTGGTGTGTGCCGGTGACCTGGGCCTGGGCTCGGAGGGCCGTCCCGGTGGCCGTCGCCGACCCTGCCGACCCTCCCCGCCGACCCCTCCCGGCATCATGGGGCTGTGCGACTCGAAGCGATCACCTGGGACCGGCTCGCCGAGCTGCTCGCCGACCGGCTGCTCGAGCTGGATCCGGCCGACGGGGGTGCCTGGCCGCGCGTCGGCTTCGACGGGGCGCCGGCCGCCAGTCCGGTGGACCTCGCCGAGCGCGTCGCCGAGGCGCTGCGCGTACGCGGCCGGCCGTCACTGGTCGTCGGCGCCGAGGGCTTTCTGCGCCCTGCGTCTCTCCGCCTGGAACACGGGCGACGGGACGCGGAGTCGTACTACGACGGCTGGTTCGACACGGGTGCGCTGTGGCGCGAGGTCTTCGGCCCACTCGACCCCGGTGGCAACGGCCGCGTGCTGCCCGACCTGTGGGACCCGGCAACCGACCGTGCCACCCGCAGCCCCTACGTCCAACTCCCGCCCGGCGGGATCCTGTTGCTCCATGGCCCCCTTCTCCTGCGGCACTGGTTCCCCTTCGATCTGACCGTCCACGTCCTCCTTTCCCAGGGCGCCCTGCGCCGTCGTACCCCGGAGGCCGACCACTGGACGCTCCCCGCCTTCGAGCGCTACGAGGGCGAGACCGACCCGGCCGGCACGGCCGACGTCCTCGTGCGTGCCGACGATCCTCGCCACCCCGCCTGGAGCGGCTGATCCAAGCGGTCCACCCAACCCCTTTACATGCACGCGCATGTAACTAGAGTGGGGTCATGACGATCTCCTCCGGCGCTCCCGTCGCCTTCGACGACTCCGTCCGTGCTCTCCTCGACGGCAAGAACTTCGCCGGCGTCGCCACCCTCGGCCCCGACGGTGCCCCGCAGAACTCGGTGGTCTGGATCAAGCGTGAGGGTGACACCGTGCTCTTCTCGTCCACCGAAGGCCGTCAGAAGGTGCGCAATCTCCGCCGTGACCCGCGCATCAGCCTGACTGTCTTCGACCTGGCCAACCCCTACCACTCCGCCGAGATCCGAGGCGTCGCCGAGATCCTGCCGGACGAGGGCAAGCGGCTCCCGCACGAGCTGTCGCACAAGTACCTCGGCATCGACCCGCCCGCCGAGAAGGACGACGAAGTCCGCGTGATCATCAAGATCGTCCCGCGGAAGGTCGTGGCCTTCTCGGCGTGAGAGGTCACAGCCAGCCGTTGCGCCGGAAGCCCCGGTAGAGCACGAGACAGGCCGCCGCCATCACGCCCATCACGAGCGGATAGCCGAACCGCCAGTGCAGCTCCGGCATGTGGTCGAAGTTCATGCCGTAGACCCCGCACACCATCGTCGGTACGGCGATCACCGCCGCCCAGGCCGTGATCTTCCGCATGTCCTCGTTCTGTGCGACCGTCACCTGCGCGAGGTGTGCCTGCAGGATGGAGTTGAGCAGTTCGTCGAACGCGGCTATCTGCTCCTTGGCCCGCATCAGGTGGTCGAACACGTCCCTGAAGTACGCCTGTATCTCCGCGTCGATCACACGGATCGGCCGGGTCGCCAGATCCTCCACCGGGCGGGCCAGCGGCACCACCGCCCGCTTCAGTTCGAGGAGTTCACGCTTCAGCTGATAGATGCGCCCCGGGTCGGCCCGCGCACCGTTCTCCGAGAACACGTCCGTCTCGACCTGGTCGATGTCGGCCTGCACCGCGTCCGTGACGGTCAGATAGTCGTCCACGACGTGGTCGGCGATCGCGTGCAGCACCGCCGCCGGCCCCTTGGCGAGCTGCTGCGGCTCCGCCTCCAGCTCCTCGCGCAGCGGGCCGAGCGAGCCGTGCCGCCCGTGCCGCACCGTGATGACGAAGTCCTCGCCGACGAACACCATGATCTCGCCTGTGTCGACCACCTCGCTCGTCGCTGTCAGCTGCTCGTGTTCCACGTAACAGACGGTCTTGAACACGGCGAAGAGCGTTTCCCCGTACCGCTCCAGCTTGGGGCGCTGATGGGCCTCCACCGCGTCCTCCACGGCCAGCGGGTGCAGGTCGAACAGCTCGGCGATACCCGCGAACTCGCTGTCCGTCGGCTCGTGCAGCCCCAGCCAGACGAACCCCTCGCCGCTTTTGCGCACCATCTCCACTGCATGCACCAGGTCGGTGCACCCGGGCACCCGGGTGCCGTCCTGGTACGTCACGCAGTTCACCACGGAGGAACCCAGCGGTGACCGGGCGGGGTGGCTCAGGTCCACGCGGGGCCGCCGCCGGGCCAGCCGCGCCACCTTGCGCAGGCTGCCGACCCGGCCCAGCCCCGTGACCTTCCGCAGATTCCCTGCCATGGACATCTGGATCTCCTCGCGTGGATCTCCTCGCACAACGCCTTCACGCCTTGCCCGGCCAGTGTGCCAGCCCGGTGCAAAGTGCGGGTAAGCCTGTGGGAACAGTCCGTTCCGCTTTGTTCCCGCCTGTGGACGGAGCGTCGGCCGGTGCAACCGGTTCGAGTGAGCCGTACAACTTCGAGTGAGCCGCACGACTGGGATGATCACGGTATGACGCCATCCGACGGGTACCTCCTGAACAACCGGCAGGACGAGGCGGGGGAGCGCTTCGACGCCTTCGCCTCCCTCTTCGATCCGGTGACGTTCCGGCACCTCGAAGGGCTCGGGCTCGGCCCCGGCCGCCGCTGCTGGGAAGTGGGGGCCGGCGGCACCTCCGTGGTGTCCTGGCTCGCCCGGCAGGTCGGACCCACCGGCCAGGTCCTGGCCACCGACATCGACACCTCGCGGCTCGCCGCCGTGGCCCGCCCTCCGGTCGAGGTCCGCGTCCACGACGTAGGCGCGGACGAGCCGCCGGGCGACGGCTTCGACCTGGTGCACGCCCGGCTGGTCCTCGTTCATGTCCCGGACCGGGAAAGGGCGTTGCGCTCCATGGTCAGCGCACTGCGGCCCGGCGGAATGCTGCTGATCGAGGACGCCGACCCGGCCCTTCAGCCCCTGATCTGCCCCGACGAGCACGGCCCCGAGCAGCGGCTCGCCAACCGCCTTCGGCAGGGCTTCCGCAAACTGCTCGCCGAGCGCGGCGCCGATCTGTCGTACGGCCGCAAGCTCCCGCGTCTGCTCCGCGAGGCCGGGCTGCGCGACGTCGTTGCGGACGCGTACTTCCCCGTCACCTCGCCCGCCTGCACAGCCCTGGAGTCCGCCACGGTCCGCCAGATCCGTGGCCGGCTCGTGGCCGCAGGCCTCGCCACCGACGAGGACATCGACCGCCACCTGGCCAACGTGGAAGCGGGCGGCATGGACCTGGCCACCGCACCGATGATCTCCGCGTGGGGGCGTAAGGGCTGAGTACCGACGAAGCCACCCGCGTCGCACGGTGGCCGCAATGGTCCAGAAGGCGATGGCCAGGTCAGAAGTCGGTATTTCGGGCAGAAGGTGCCTTCTGTGGCAGGTTGGTCAGAGGCATCCCCTAGCCGTCCTCGCCCCGGTGCGGTGGTCTGCCACCCACCCGTTCCACCGCTCGTGCTCCTGCCCGGCAGCCCTGTGACGCCGCCTCGTCCGGATCCATGCCCGTGAGCAGGGCGGCCAGGAACGCGCCGGTGAAGGCGTCGCCGGCGCCCGTGGTGTCCAGCGGGTTCGCCGGCACGGCCGGAACCCGGGCGGTCACGGCCCCGGAACGGGCCACCAGTGCCCCGGCCACACCCGACTTGGCCACCACCAGTGGGACCAGACGGCTCAACTTGGCCGCCGCGTCCGCCGGTTCGGGCAGCCCGGTCAGCAGACACGCCTCGTCCCGGCTGGGCAGCAGTACGTCCAGGCCCTCCGCGAACGCCAGGAAAGGGTCCACGCCGAACTCCAGCAGGAAGCCCGCCGACGCCGGGTCCAGGCTGACCGGCACCCCACGCCCGCGCGCCGCGGCAAGGGCAACCTCGGCGAGCGCCCGGCTCGGCTCGGAGAACAACAGGTAGCCGGACAGATGCAGCCGGGCGACCCCGTCGAGCAACGCGTCGGACCAGTCGGCGGGTTCGAGCCGCAGAGACGCCCCGCTGTCCGTGAGAAACGTGCGCTCGGCCGAGGCGCCGGTGTCGACGAGGCAGATCACCGTCCCGGTCGTCGCCTCCCGGTCGACCACCAGCCCGGGCCGCACCCCGGCCGCCAGCAGCTCCCGCTCGTGCCACTCCGCCGCGTCCGCGCCCACCCGTCCGAGCAGCCGCACGTCCGCACAGCCCGCATGGGCCGCCCAGCAGGCCACGTTGGCGCCCGCGCCGCCCGGCAGGGTCCGGATGGCGGCGGCCGTGTCGGTGCCGGTCGCGAGCGGCCCCCGGTGCCGGGCGACGACATCGGTGACGACGTCCCCGACGACCAGCAGCGCCCCGCCCCGGGGTGCGGGCACTACCTGGTCCACGCCGCCGCGATCCGCGCCGCCAGCCGCACATTGCCGCGCACCGCCGCCAGGTTGGCGTCCAGCGAAGCGCCGTCCGTGTGCCGGACCAGGAAGTCGAGCAGGAACGGCGTGACCGCCTGCCCGGTGACCCCCTCCTCGTCACAGGCGCGCAGCGCGTCGGCGAGCACGCGCGCGTGCAGCCCCGGATCGAGCTGCTCCTCCTCCGGGACAGGGTTGGCGACGATCAGCGCCGACTCCGGCGCGTTCAGCGCGTCCTGCGCCCGCATGACCTCGGCGACCTCTTCCGGGCTCTGCAGCGTCCAGTCGACCGGATGCCCGGAGTCGGACAGATAGAACCCGGGGAACCGGTCGGTGCGGTACCCGGCGACGGCCACGCCCAGCGTCTCCAGCCGCTGCAGGGTCGCCGGCACGTCCAGGATCGACTTCACGCCCGCGCACACCACCGTGATCCGGGTCCGCGCCAGCAGGCCCAGGTCGGCGGACTCGTCCTGGGTCACCGTCCACTCCCGGTGCACACCGCCCAGCCCGCCCGTGGCGAACACCCGGACGCCCGCCAGCGCGGCCAGTTGCGCCGTCGCCGACACGGTCGTCGCTCCGCTCGCCCTCGCCGCCACGGCAGGCGGCAGATCGCGGTGGCCCAGCTTGCGGATGCCGTCCTCGTTCGCGATCCGCTCCAGCTGCTCCTTGTCCAGGCCCACGTGCGGGCGCCCGTCCAGGACGGCGATGGTCGCGGGGACGGCGCCCTCCTGCCGCACCACGTGCTCCAGCTCCAGCGCCACCTGCAGATTGCGCGGACGCGGCAGCCCGTGCGCGATGATCGTGGACTCCAGGGCCACCACCGGCCGCCGCGCCCCGATCGCTTCCCGGACTTCTTCCGACACCACCAGCACCACGTGCCCGCCTCCTGTCCGTCGGTCCTTCCTCATCTCTGGCGGGCGCCACATCCCGCTAAACGCTTGCCGTCTGTGGGGGACACCACCAGCCTGGACCGCATGACTGACCACACCACGCGTTTCGACCATGTCGTCCTGTGGGTGGCCGACCCGGTCGCAGCCGCGGGCTTCTACGAGAACGCCGTCGGCCTGGAGCCGCTGAAGGTCGCCGAGTACACCGAGGGAAAGGTGTCGTTCGTCTCCGTACGCGTCAACGAGGAGACGATCCTGGACCTCGCGCCGCACAGCCTCGTGGAGCGCATGAACATGCTCCCCGGCTCCGTCGAGAGCGCGGGCCATCCCGTCAACCACGTCTGCCTGGCGCTGTCGTCCGCCGGCTTCGACGCCCTGCGCGCCCGCCTGGCCGAACACGGCGTCCCCGTGTCCGACATCGGCCACGACTCCTCCGGTGCCCGCGGGAACGCGAAGCGGAACTTCTATTTCCGGGACCCGGACGGCAACGTCTTCGAGGCCCGGCACTACGCGTAGCCGTGTTCCGGGCGTGCGGCCCGCCGCCGTCAGAACAGCGGCTCGGGCAGCACGCCCTCCAGTGCGAGCAGCTTCCGCTTGGTCTCCAGACCGCCACCGAAGCCGCCGATGCCGCCGTCGCTCTCCACCACCCGGTGGCACGGAACGACGACCGGCAGCGGATTGGCGCCCATCGCTGCACCCACGGCCTGCGCCCCGCCCGGCTGCCCGACCCGGCCGGCCAGATCGCCGTACCCCACCACCGTGCCGTACGGGACCCCGGAAGCCAGCTCGCGCAGCACCTGCCGGTTGAAGCCCGAGATGAGCGACCAGTCCAGGGGCAGGTCGAAGTCGTGACGCTCACCCGCGAAGTACGCCTCGAGCTGCCGTATCGCCTCGGCCAGCAGCGGCGAGTCCGGGTCCTCGACGGGTGGGGTGCCCAGCCGGGCCGCCAGCCGCTCCAGGGTCCGGTCGCGCACCGCGTCCGTGGCGTGGAAGACGACGTTGACGAGTCCCTCGCGTGTCGCCGCCAGCATCAGCGGGCCGATGCCGGTGCCCACGAGGGCCCATACGACCCGCTGCTCGTCCTGCCCATGGCTGTCCATGCGCCCACCGTACGACCCGCCACTGACAACGCCCGCCGCACCGCGGTCCCGGCTCAGCCCGTTCGCAGTGCCGTCCGGACGACGTCGGGCTTGTTGGTGATGAGCCCGTCGACGCCGTAGCCCGAAGCCTTCCAGGCGCCGGCCGCGTCGTCCACCGTCCAGGCGAACACCCTGAGCCGCCTGCCGTGCGGTCCGGTGACGGCATGCACCGCGGAGACGTAGCGGGCGGAGATCGACCCGTACGAGGGATTGATCAGGTCGCTGAAACGCGCGTACTGGCCCAGCTGCACCACGGGCGGCGTGCCGAGGTAGGCGGTGGTGAGCGCCGGCTTCAGCCTGTGCACGGTACGCACGCTGTCCGCGTCGAAACTCTGCACGATCAGCCGGCCGAGGTGCCGGCGGTCCAGCCAGCCCTCGTCGCCGAGCAGCCGCACGGTCTGCTGCTCGATGCCGGGATACAGCTCCGGGTTCTTCACCTCCAGGAGCAGCTTCTCGCGGTTGTGCTCGACCCGGCGCATGTACTGCTTCAGAGTGGGCACGCGCGTGCCCGCGTACGCCGGGGAGAACCAGCTGCCCGCGTCCAGCCGGGCGATCTCGGCGGCGGTGAAGTCCTTCACCTTCCAGGGCGCCCGGCCCGGGAAGACGTCCTCGACGTTGGTGGTGCGCCGCAGGCTGTCGTCGTGGATGACGACCAGCCGGCCGTCCTTGGTGCGCTGGACGTCGTTCTCGACCCAGGAGAAGCCCAGCTGGGCGGCCTTGTCGATGGAGGCCAGCGTGTTCTCGGGAGCGTAGGCGGAGGCACCGCGGTGGGCGATCACCGTGGGCTCGCCGGCCTCGCCCGCCAGGGCGTCGGAGGCGGGGCTCAGCAGGGCTGCCGTCCCCAGGATCGCGGTTGCCGTGGCGGCGACTGCGCGCGCGTACATGCGGACTCCTCGCGTCGAGCGATTACCGACAGCATCAGCTTGACAGCAGAGAGTCAACGTATGCGGGCGCAGGACGGCCACACGATGAATGGTGTCGCCCAAGTCCGCTCACGAGTGCCGCACAAGTGAGGCAAGGGCGTGTTTCTTTGCCGGAAAATCGTTCGACCATTCCGGTGCGGGTCATACTCTCTGCGTCAACCCTGACCGCCGGCGCGGTCCTGGGACGGGGGCGCATTTCAGAAATTCCGGGACGCAACAGGGCGGAAGGGCAGCCGCGCATGCAGGGCACGGTCGACGGATTCAGCTACGGGGTCGTCACCCCGTTGGTGGCCTTTCTGATGGCCTGCCTCGGTGGCGCCCTCGGCCTGCGCTGCACCACCCGGTCCCTGCTGGTCACGCACTCCTGGCGGCCCGCCTGGCTGGCCCTCGGCTCGGCCGCGATCGGCTCCGGCATATGGACCATGCACTTCGTCGCCATGATGGGCTTCACCATCGAAGAGACGCCGATCCACTACGACGGACCGATCACCTACGCGAGCCTCGGCCTCGCCATCGTCATGGTGGGCGTCGGGATCTTCATCGTCGGCTACCGGGGCGCCACCGGCGCCGCTCTGTTCACCGGCGGCACGATCACCGGTCTGGGCGTCGCCTCGATGCACTACCTCGGCATGGCGGGCATGCACTTCGACGGACGGTTCTCGTACAACACGCTCACCGTCGCCGCCTCCGTCGCCATAGCGGTCGTGGCCGCCACGGCCGCCCTTTGGGCGGCCGGACGCGTACGGGGGTTCCTGTGGAGCGTCGGGGCCAGCATGGTGATGGGCCTCGCCGTCACCGGCATGCACTACACCGGTATGGCCGCCCTCGACGTCCACCTCCACAACACCCCCGGCTCCGCCACCACGGGCTCACCGGCCACGGTGCTCGCGCCGATGCTGATCGGCCCGCTCGCCTTCCTGCTCCTCGCCGGCGTCGTCGTGATGTTCGACCCGCTGATGGTCATGGGCAGGCCCACCCGGCGGGACGTCGAGGACAAGCCGGGTGTCCCGGCCGCCGCCGTGCCCTCCCACCAGCACCGCCCCCCGGCGCTCCACGCCGGCCGCCGGCCGGTCCGCGACTCCCGGCTCCACGGCTCCCGCACCCCGCAGAACCGCTGACCGGGACCCGTTGTCAGTGCGGGGTCGTACGGTGGATCCCATGCGGCCCGTTTCCCACATCGAACGCACGGTGGCGCCCTTCGAGGTCGTCAGCCCCTACCAGCCCAGCGGAGACCAGCCGGCGGCCATCGCCGAGCTGGCCAAGCGCATCGAGGCCGGTGAGAAGGACGTCGTCCTGCTCGGCGCGACCGGCACCGGCAAGTCCGCCACCACCGCGTGGATGATCGAGAAGCTCCAGCGCCCCACCCTCGTGATGGCGCCGAACAAGACGCTGGCCGCCCAGCTGGCCAACGAGTTCCGCGAGCTCCTCCCGAACAACGCGGTCGAGTACTTCGTCTCGTACTACGACTACTACCAGCCCGAGGCCTACGTCCCGCAGTCGGACACCTACATCGAGAAGGACTCCTCGATCAACGAGGAGGTCGAGCGCCTGCGCCACTCGGCGACGAACTCGCTGCTCACCCGCCGCGACGTCATCGTGGTCGCCTCGGTGTCCTGCATCTACGGCCTCGGCACCCCGCAGGAGTACGTGGACCGGATGGTCCCCCTCCGCGTCGGCGACGAGATGGACCGCGACGAACTGCTGCGCCGCTTCGTCGACATCCAGTACACGCGCAACGACATGGCCTTCACCCGCGGCACCTTCCGGGTCCGCGGCGACACCATCGAGATCTTCCCGGTCTACGAGGAGCTGGCCGTCCGCATCGAGATGTTCGGCGACGAGATCGAGGCCCTGTCCACGCTCCACCCGCTCACCGGTGAGATCATCAGCGACGACCAGCAGCTGTACGTCTTCCCCGCCTCGCACTACGTCGCCGGCCCCGAACGCATGGAGCGGGCCGTCAACGACATCGAGAAGGAGCTCGGGGAGCGCCTGTCCGAGCTGGAGAAGCAGGGCAAGCTGCTGGAGGCCCAGCGTCTGCGGATGCGCACCACGTACGACATCGAGATGCTCCGCCAGATCGGCAGCTGTTCCGGTGTGGAGAACTACTCGATGCACTTCGACGGCCGCTTGCCCGGCTCCCCACCCAACACCCTGCTGGACTACTTCCCGGACGATTTCCTGCTCGTCATCGACGAGTCGCACGTCACGGTCCCGCAGATCGGCGCCATGTACGAGGGCGACGCCTCCCGCAAGCGGACCCTGGTCGACCACGGCTTCCGACTGCCCTCCGCCCTGGACAACCGCCCCCTGAAGTGGGAGGAGTTCCAGGAGCGCATCGACCAGACGGTCTACCTGTCGGCGACCCCGGGCACCTACGAACTGTCCCGCGGCGACGGCGTCGTCGAGCAGATCATCCGCCCCACCGGCCTCGTCGACCCGGAGGTCGTGGTCAAGCCCACCGAGGGGCAGATCGACGACCTGGTGCACGAGATCCGCAAGCGCACCGAGAAGGACGAGCGCGTCCTGGTCACCACGCTCACCAAGAAGATGGCCGAGGACCTCACGGACTACTTCCTGGAACTCGGCATCCAGGTGCGCTATCTGCACAGCGACGTCGACACCCTGCGCCGTGTCGAGCTGCTGCGTGAGCTGCGCTCCGGCGAGTTCGACGTCCTGGTCGGCATCAACCTGCTCCGTGAGGGTCTCGACCTGCCAGAGGTGTCCCTGGTGGCGATCCTCGACGCTGACAAGGAGGGCTTCCTGCGCTCCGGCACCTCGCTGATCCAGACCATCGGACGCGCGGCGCGCAACGTCTCCGGCCAGGTCCACATGTACGCCGACAAGATCACCCCGGCGATGGAGAGGGCCATCGAGGAGACCAACCGCCGCCGGGAGAAGCAGGTCGCCTACAACAAGGCCAACGGCATCGATCCGCAGCCGCTGCGCAAGAAGATCAACGACATCGTCGCGCAGATCGCCCGCGAGGAGGTCGACACCGAACAGCTGCTCGGCTCCGGCTACCGCAAGCAGAAGGACGGCAAGGGCGCCAAGGCCCCCGTCCCGTCGCTCGGCGACAAGGCGGCCAAGGGTGCGAAGGGCGGCAAGGCCGCCAAGGGCAAGGCGGGGGCCGCCGTGCCCACGGACCGCCCGGCGGCCGAACTCGCCGAGCAGATCGAGGAGATGACGGAGCGCATGCGCGCCGCCGCCGCCGAGCTGCAGTTCGAGATCGCGGCCCGGCTGCGCGACGAGGTCTCCGAGATGAAGAAGGAACTGCGCCAGATGCGGGAGGCGGGCCTCGCCTGACCCCTTGTGACCCTGCCGGACCTCGGCATACGCGCCTCGTGTTGCAACACCGACACAAAGCGCGAGCCGGGGTTCGGCACTGTCACTGCCCCTGCGTAGGGTTCTGGACAGCCGCCCACTGTGCGGCAACAGGGGACCATCGAGAGGGGAATCAGCCGTGACCGTCAATTTGACCAAGGGTCAGGCCATCAGCCTGGAGAAGAAGGACGGGGCCACCCTGACCGCGGTCCGCATGGGTCTCGGCTGGCAGGCGGCGAAGCGGCGCGGCCTGTTCGGCTCGCGCACCCGCGAGATCGACCTGGACGCCTCCGCGGTTCTCTTCGCCGACAAGGAGCCGGTCGACGTCGTCTTCTTCCGGCACCTGGTGAGCGACGACGGCTCCGTGCGCCACACCGGCGACAACCTCGTCGGCGGCGTCGGCCAGGGCGGTGACGACGAGGCCATCCTCGTGGACCTGCAGCGCGTTCCGGTCCACGTCGACCAGATCATCTTCACCGTGAACTCCTTCACGGGCCAGACCTTCCAGGAGGTGGAGAACGCGTTCTGCCGCCTCGTGGACGAGACCAACGGCCAGGAGCTGGCCCGTTACACGCTGGCGGGCGGCGGCGAGTACACCGCCCAGATCATGGCCAAGGTGCACCGCGTGGGCTCGGGCTGGACGATGACCGCCCTGGGCGAGCCGGCCAGGGGCCGCACCTTCCAGGACCTGATGCCGGCGATCCGGTCGTACCTGTAGGACCGCCTGACGCGGCGCGCACGACAACACGACACAGGGGGGCGTCGGCGATGACGGCCGAGCTGGTGCGGGGACAGAACCACCCGCTGTCGCAGGTCCGGCTGGAGATCCGGATCTCTGCCGGGGTGCCGGTCCTGGCGGGAGCCACGCTCGGCGACGAGCACGGCACGGTCCACGGTGCCGAGTGGGTGGCCCACCCCGGCGCCCCCACGCTGCCCGGGATCGAGGTCTCCCGGCAGGCCGCCGCCGACCACCGGCTCGCCGTCGACCTGGCCGCCCTGCCCGAGGCGATCCACCGCGTCACCGTGCTGCTGGCCCTGCCCACGCAGCCGGGAGGCGCGCTCCGGTTCGGCGCGGTCGCCGCCCCGCGCACGGCGGTCACCGGCCTCGACGGCGCCGAGATCGTCCGCTTCACCCTCACCGGCCTGGACGCCGAGTCGGCCGTCGTCGCCCTGGAGCTGTACCGGCGGCAGGACGCCTGGAAGGTACGTGCGGTCGGCCAGGGCTACGCAGGCGGCCTCGCCGCACTCTTCACCGACCAGGGCCTGCCCCGGCCCGAAGCACTCGCGGCGGGCATCCAGGAGGCGGTGTCCCGAAGCCTCGCCCGCGCGATACCGGTGCCACAGCCGCAGGACACCGTCGGCTCTCCGGCGTCACGGCCGACACAGCCGTACGACGCGCAGGGCGCGCAGGACGCGCACGATGCTCGGACTTCGGGCGGTGCGATCGACGCCCGGGCATCGGGCGGCGCGGTCGACGCCCGAACGCCGGGGGGCCCGATCGACTACACCCACCCCGGCCGCCGTACCCCCACGGCCCCGCCGCCCCCGGCGTCCCCGGTCCCGGACAGGCAGCCTCCCCAGCCCGTAGCCGGTGACGCGGTGGGCTGGTCGATGGAGGAGCGGCTGTACAACCAGGTCTGGGGCATGTTCGAGGACCTGGCCCGCACCACGGCCGCGTACCGCAGTGCCGTGGACTTCGCCGGTGCCCGTCTGGAGAAGGAACTCGACCAGGTCCTCGCCGATCCCCGCAGCCGACTCGGCGCGGCGGGCCAGGCCATGCGCGAGACGGCCCACGCCCGGCACTCCCAGCTGGTCGACCAGGCACGGGCGGTTTTCGACCGGGATCTCGCTCAGCTCACCGCCGAGTCCGAGGTCGTCGAGCCCGCGCTGCCGCCGGCGTACGCCGGCTGGGACAACCCCGTCTGGCACGGCTACCGGGTGCCGGACGAGCCGCCCATGGCCGTGCGGCTCGGCGATCTCCACCTGCCCGAGAGCGTGCCGCTGCGCATTCCCATGCTGGTCAGGCTGCCGCTGGAACGCGGGCTGTGGATCGACAGCGGCCCGGTGGAAGGACCCGATGACACCTTCCTGGACTCCGTCGAGGCCCGCCGGCTGGCCATGGACGCCGCGGTGGCGCTCGCGGTCCGGCTGCTCGCAGTCCACCCGGTGGGGGAGTTTGCCGTGCAGGTCGTCGACCCGGCCGGTGCAGGGGCTCAGGCGCTGCTGCCGTTGACGCGGGCGGGGGCTGTGGCGGTGCCCACCGCGAGCGGCGCGGCGGGCGTGACGGACATGCTGGGACGGCTCACCCGTCGTGTCGACCTGACGCAGATGGCGGTGCGCGGCGGCGCGGCCGAATCGCTGCCACCCGACGTCGACCCCGCCCAGCAGCTGCTGATCGTGAACGACTTCCCGCACGGCTTCGACGACCGGGCGGTGACCCAGCTGCGCTACCTCGCCGACGAGGGCCCGGCCGTCGGCGTGCATCTGCTGATGGTCGCGGACCGCGCGGACGCCGAGGCCTACGGCCCGTTGCTCGACCCGCTGTGGCGTTCGCTCATGCGACTCACCCCCGTACCGGACGATCATCTCGCCGACCCCTGGGTCGGCCACACCTGGACCTACGAACCCTCACTCGTGCCGCCCGGCAGCGAGATCCTCCAGCAGGTGCTCGCCGCGGTGGCGGCGGCCCGTACCAAGTATCAGTAAAGCGCCACTGAGCAGGGTATTTGGTCTTTCTTTTACTAATCACTTTACCTTTCTTTGGTGATTGGGGTACTGTCTTCCCAACGGAGGGGAGTACTCCCTGACTGCGACGCACCCGTCAGTACGGATCGATGTGGATCCCGGGGCGTCGGCCCATCGCGGGTGGAAGAGACCTCCGGCAGCGACAACGCTGAGAGTGTTTGCCGTTACGAAATGCCGGAGGTGCAGTGGAAGTCTCTGTGACCCTGTGGGTCCTGACCATCGCGGGTCTCGCCGCCCTGATCGCGGTCGATTTCTTCATCGGGCGCAAGCCCCATGACGTGTCGATCAAAGAAGCCGGCATCTGGACCGTCGTCTGGATCGCCCTCGCCGGACTCTTCGGCCTCGGTCTACTCGTCTTCGGTGGCGGTCAGCCGGCCGGTGAGTTCTTCGCGGGCTTCATCACCGAGAAGTCGCTGAGCGTCGACAACCTCTTCGTCTTCGTCCTGATCATGGCGAAGTTCGCGGTGCCCTCGCAGTACCAGCAGCGGGTCCTGCTCGTCGGTGTCCTCATAGCCCTGGTCCTCCGGGCCGTCTTCATCGCGGCCGGAGCCGCGATCATCGCCAGCTTCTCCTGGGTCTTCTTCCTCTTCGGTGCCTTCCTGATCTGGACCGCCTGGAAGCTCGTCCAGGAGGCCCGCGCCGACGAGGACGACGAGGAGTACGAGGAGAACAAGCTGCTGAAGGCCGCGGAGCGCCGGTTCGGAGTGGCCGACCGGTACCACGGCACCAAGCTCTGGATCCAGGAGAACGGCAAGCGGGTCATGACCCCGATGCTGGTCGTGATGCTCGCCATCGGCACCACCGACGTGCTGTTCGCGCTGGACTCCATCCCCGCGATCTTCGGCCTGACCCAGGACCCGTACATCGTCTTCACCGCCAACGCCTTCGCCCTGATGGGTCTGCGCCAGCTGTACTTCCTCATCGGCGGCCTGCTCAAGAAGCTGGTCCACCTGTCCTACGGACTGTCGATCATCCTCGGCTTCATCGGCGTCAAGCTGGTGCTGCACGCACTGCACGAGTCCGGCGTCCATGTCCCCGAGATCAGCATCCCGGTCTCGCTCGGCGTGATCTGTGCGGTCCTCGTCGTGACCACCGTCACCAGCCTCATGGCCACCAGGAAACAGGCGGCTGCCGAGGCGGCGCACGGCGAGAGCGAGGGTGCCGCGAAGGACAGCGTCGACGCCTGACGTAAGAGGGCGACGCCGGACCGCACGGGACGCGAGAACCATCGATCGACCCGCGGGGCACCAGCCGGATCGGCGCTGGTGCCCCGCACGGAAAGGATGAGAAGGGATCCGAAAAGAGCGGAATGCGAACCATGCACGTGTCTGTCACGATCGCTTCATGATCGCTAGGCTCAGGTCGCTCACCACCCAGTGGACGCTCCTCGTGCCGGTGCTCGCGGTCGTCCTCCTGATCTTCACCTGGGGCCGTCATCTGCCCGGCGCGGTCGTCGCGCTGGTGACCCTGGTCCTCGCCGGGTCCGTCCTCGCGGCGGTGCACCACGCGGAGGTGATCGCCCACCGCGTCGGTGAACCCTTCGGCTCCCTGGTGCTCGCCATCGCCGTCACCGTCATCGAGGTGGCCCTGATCGTCACCCTCATGGCCGACGGCGGCGACAAGACTTCCACGCTGGCCCGCGACACGGTCTTCGCCGCCGTGATGATCACCTGCAACGGCATCGTCGGGCTCTGCCTCCTCGTCGCCTCCCTGCGCCACGGGACCGCGGTCTTCAACCCCGAGGGCACCGGTGCCGCCCTGGCGACCGTCGCGACGCTGGCCACGCTCAGCCTGGTGCTGCCGACCTTCACCACCAGCAAGCCGGGCCCCGAGTTCTCCACCGTGCAGCTGACGTTCGCGGCGCTGTCCTCACTGATCCTCTACGGCCTGTTCGTCGCCACCCAGACCGTGCGGCACCGCGACTACTTCCTGCCGATCACCCGGCAGGGCGAGGTCATCACCGGCAACGACCATGCCACGCCTCCTTCCGCGCGCGCCGCCCGGACCAGCCTCGGCCTGCTCGGCCTCGCCCTGATCGGCGTGGTGGGCCTGGCCAAGGGCGTGTCGCCCACCATCGAGTCCGGCGTGGAGGCGGCCGGCCTCAATCAGGCGGTCGTCGGCGTGATCATCGCCCTGCTCGTCCTGCTGCCCGAGACGATCGCCGCGCTGCGCTCCGCCCGGCGCGACCGTGTGCAGACCAGCCTCAACCTCGCGCTCGGCTCGGCCATGGCCAGCATCGGTCTGACCATCCCGGCCGTCGCCCTCGCCTCCATCTGGCTGTCCGGGCCGCTCGTCCTCGGTCTTGGACCGACGCACATGCTGCTGCTCGCGCTGACCGTGATCGTCAGTTCCCTGACGGTCGTGCCGGGCCGGGCCACCCCCCTGCAGGGCGGCGTGCACCTGGTGGTGTTCGCGGCCTACCTGGAGCTGGCGATCAACCCGTAGCGCGGCCGTCCCCGTCAGCCTGTGACCGGCTCCACCGCCGGCACGGGCGCGGGCCGTGTCTCCGGCAGCAGCGCGAAGCAGGCCAGGCTCAGCAGGGCGATGCCCGTCAGATACACGCCTACGCCCCATGGAACGCGCCCGCCGTGCTCCGCCAGGGCCGTGGCCACGATCGGGGTGAGGGCGCCGCCCAGGACCCCGCCGAGGTTGTAGCCGACGGCGGCCCCCGTGCAGCGCACCCGCGCCTCGAACAGCTCCGGCAGATACGCGGCGATCACCGAGAACATGATGACGAAGGCGATCAGCGCGCCCAGGATGCCGAGGAACATCAGCAGCGGCTCGCCCGTCGCCAGCAGGGCGACCATCGGCAGCATCCACAGGGCGCATGCCGTGCACCCCACCAGGCACATCGGCCGGCGTCCGTAGCGGTCGCCCAGCAGTGCCATGAGGGGCGTGAGCGCGCCCTTCACCACCACGGCGGCCATGACGCACGTCAGCATGACAGTGCGGCTCACCCCGAGCCGTTCGGTCGCGTACGCCAGAGACCACGTCGTCACCGCGTAGAACACGGCGTACCCGACGGCCAGCGCCCCGGCCGTCAGCAGCACCAGCCGTCCGTGGTGCCGTACGACCTCCACGAGCGGCACGCGCGCGTGGTCGTCGATCTCCAGGAACCCGGGAGTCTCGGTGAGCGACGAGCGCAGCCACAGCCCGGCCAGGGCCAGCACACCGGCCGCCCAGAACGGAACCCGCCAGCCCCACTGCGCGAACTGCGCGTCGGACAGCGCCGCCGACAGCGCGAGCATCACCCCGTTGGCGAGCACGAAGCCGAACGCGGGCCCCACCTGCGGGAAGCTCGACCACAGGGCGCGCCGTCCCGCGGGCGCGTGCTCGGCGGTCAGCAGTACCGCCCCGCCCCATTCACCGCCGAGCCCGAGCCCCTGGAGGAAGCGCAGGACGAGCAGCAGCACGGGGGCGGCCGTGCCGATGGACCCGTACGTAGGCACGCACCCGACGGCGACCGTCGAAGCGCCCGTCAGCAGCAGGGAGATGACCAGCACCGGCCGCCGTCCGCGCCGGTCGCCGAGGTGCCCGAACAGCACCGAGCCCAGCGGCCGGGCCACGAACCCCACCCCGAACGTCACGAACGCCGCCAGGGTCCCCGCCACCGGCGAGAACGTCGGAAAGAACAGGGGCCCCAGGACCAGGGCCGCCGCGGTCCCGTAGACGAAGAAGTCGTAGAACTCGATCGCGGTCCCGGCGAGCGAGGCGGCCGCGAGCCGTGGCATGGAAGGGGCCCTTACGGCCTGTACATCGTGCACATCGCGTCAACTACCCACCGTGATCAAGGGTTACGGGGGCGCGTGGAGGTGATCAACAAGCCGCGGCGCGCGCCGAGGCGGCCGGAGCGGGCGCACCTCGCCCGCGCCACGCGCCGTGATAGACCGGGTTCGAGCGAGCGGTCATAGAAGCCGCCCCGAACGGACCGGAGGACCCGTGCCCCGCACCCTGGCCAACGCCCCGATCATGATCCTCAACGGGCCCAACCTGAACCTCCTCGGCCAGCGCCAGCCCGAGATCTACGGCAAGGACACGCTCGCCGACGTCGAGGCGATGTGCGCGAAGGCGGCGGCGGCACACGGCGGCACGGTGGACTTCCGGCAGTCCAACCACGAGGGCGAGCTGGTCGACTGGATCCACGAGGCGCGGCTCACCCACTGCGGGATCGTCATCAACCCCGGCGCCTACTCGCACACCTCGGTCGCGATCCTGGACGCACTCAACACCTGCGACGGCATGCCCGTGCTGGAGGTGCACATCTCCAACATCCACCAGCGCGAGTCGTTCCGGCACCACTCGTACGTCTCGCTGCGCGCCGACGGCGTGATCGCAGGCTGCGGCGTGCAGGGCTACGTGTTCGGCGTGGAGCGGGTCGCCGCCCTGGTGGGGGCGGCGCAGGCCGACGCGTAGCCTCCACCGGCCCTACAGGCGGCCGGACTCCACGATCCGCCGCAGGAAGCGCCGGGTGCGCTCCTGCTGCGGATCGCCGAACACCTGCTCGGCGGTGCCGCGCTCCAGCACGACCCCTCCGTCCAGAAAGCAAACCTGGTCGGCGACGTCCCGGGCGAAGCCCATCTCGTGCGTCGCCAGCACCATGGTCATGCCCTCGTCCTTCAGACCACGGACCACTTCCAGGACCTCACCGACGAGTTCGGGGTCCAGCGCGGCGGTGATCTCGTCGAGCAGCAGCAGCCGGGGCCGTGCGGCGAGGGCCCGTACGATCGCCACACGCTGCTGCTGGCCGCCGCTCAGCCGATCCGGGTAGTCGGCCGCCTTTTCGCCCAGTCCGAGGCGCTCGAGCAGCTCCCTGGCCCGCTCCTCGGCCTCCGCGCGAGAGACGCCGTGCACCCGGCGCGGGGCGAGCGTGATGTTGTCCAGCACGGTCATGTGCGGGAAGAGGTTGTACGCCTGGAAGACCACGCCGATACGGCGGCGTACCGCGTCCTGGTCGACGCGCGGGTCGGTGATCTCCTCGCCGTCCAGCCAGATCGCGCCGTCGTCGATCTCCTCCAGGAGGTTGGCGCAGCGCAGCAGCGTGGACTTGCCCGAGCCGGAGGCGCCGATCAGCGCGGTCACCGTGTGCGGGGCGACCTCCAGATCGACGTCCCGCAGCACGACGGAACCCCCGAAGGTCTTGCGGACGGACTCCATCCGCAGCACCGGCGAGCCGTCCTCGCGTGCCGTACTCATATCGATCCTCCCTGGGCCCGCTGCCGGTCCATCCTGGCCGTCACCCAGTCCGTGAAACGCGTCATCGGGATGGTCAGCGCGACGAAGACCAGGCCCGCGACGATGTACGGCGTGTAGTTGAGGCTCCGGCCCACGATGATGTCGGCGGCCCGAACCGCGTCCACCGCGCCGCCGATCGACACCAGGCCGGTGTCCTTCTGCAGCGACACCAGGTCGTTGAGCAGCGGCGGCACCTGACGGCGCACCGCCTGCGGCAGCACGACGTAGCGCAGGGCCTGCCGGTTGGTGAGGCCCAGCGAGCGGGCCGCGGCGCGCTGCGAGGGGTGGACGGACTCGATGCCGGCCCGGAACACCTCGGCCACGTACGCCGAGTACGTCAGCGTCAGCGCCGTACCGCCGAGCAGCACCGGATCCACCGTCACGCCCTGCAGTCGCAGCGCGGGCACGCCCAGCACCACGATCATCAGGTTGATGATGAGCGGCAGACCGCGGAAGAAGTCCGTGTAAGCCGCAGCCAGCACGCGCAGCGGGAAGAACACCGGGCCGCGCAGGGTGCGGGCCACGGCGATGAGCATGCCGAGGACCAGTACGGCGGCACCGCACACGATCAGGAGGCGGACGTTCAGCCACAGGCCCTCGATGACCTTGGGGAACGCCTCACGCGCGTACTGTGCGCTGAAGAACGTCTCCTTGGTGCGCGGCCAGCCGGGCGCGTTGACGACGACCAGGTAGAGCACGGCGGCCGTGACCAGGGTGGAGAGCGCCGCGACGGCCGTGGCGCGGCGGGCCCGCACCCGCTTGTGGCGCTCGCGCTCCAGCCGCCGTCCGGAGGGCACGTAGCCGTCACCGGCGCCGGGAACCGCGTCCCCGGCGCCGCCGGTCATGTCACCCTTGTCGTCCGCCCCCTCCGCCGCGGACTCGTCCTTGGCGACCGTCACTTGAGCACCGGAGCGTCGACGGCGTCGGAGAGCCACTGCTTCTCGATCCGCGCCAGCGTGCCGTCCTTGCGCAGCGCGTCGACGGCGCCGGTCACGCACGAGGTCAGCGCGCTGCCCTTGTCGAGCACGAGCCCGAACTGCTCGGGTGTGCCGCCCTGGTTCTCGAACTGGCCGACGATCTTCGCGTTCGTCACCTCGGCAGCGGTGATGTAGAACGCGGTCGGCAGGTCCGTGACGACCGCGTCGACCTGACCGTTCTTCAGCGCGGACTTGGCCTGGTCGTTCTTCGCGTACACGGCGGGCTCCTGCTTCGGCTTCACCACGTCGGTGATGTAGTCGAGGCTCGTGGTGCCCACCTGGGCGCCCAGCTTGAGGTTCTTCAGATCCGCGATGCTCGTCGCCTTGGCGGCCTTGCTGCCCTTGAGCGCGATGACGGCCTGGCGCACGTCGTAGTAACCGGAGGAGAAGTCCACGGCCTTCTTGCGCTCCGTGCTGATCGACACCTGGTTGATGTCGAAGTCGAAGGTCTTCACGCCGGGTGCGAACGCCTTGTTGAAGGGCACGCTCTGCCAGACCACGGCGCTCTTGCCGTAGCCCAACTGCTGTGCCACGGCGTAGGCCACCGCTGACTCGAAACCCTTGCCGTTCGCGGGCTTGTCGTCCTTGAACCATGGCTCGTACGCGGGCTCGTCCGTCGCGATCGTCAGCTTTCCGGACGTCTTGGTGGCCAACTTGCCCTTGGCGCAGCTCTTCCCGGCGGACCCGGACGACGCCTTGACCTCGGGCTGCGGAGCACAGCCGACAGCGGTGGCGAGCAGGGCTATGGTGGCGGCGGCTACCGCGCGGCGCAGTGCGCGAGGGGCAAGGTGCATGGCGGGAGATTGGCAGCGAACCCCATGTTTGTCCAGGTCACGGCGTTCATTGTCCGCATAGTGGGAACGGGTGTTGCGTTCGTGTGAACGGTGCCACCCGAGGTGGCCCTGGCCTGGGCCGCCGGCCGAGGGCGGGGTTGGAAGACCGGCGGCCCATCCGCGCAGGAGCCGTCATCCTGTGCGGGGCTGCCACCAGTTGACTGCGTGACACGGCGCGAAGGGAGCGCGCATGCGCGCCCGGCGTGTGCGAACAGTTCACACGGGGCGCGCGCCCGGCGCGCAGTCGGCGACTTCCCGGGCTACGCCCGCTTCACCATGCACCCGCACCCACACCCGCACGACCGCACCCGGACATGAACCAGGCGCCCTCAGCTGTCGGGCGCCCCGGCGATTCACCACCCGCGCGCGTGCCACTCCGGCAGATGCGGCCGTTCCGCCCCCAGCGTGGTGTCGTTGCCGTGCCCCGGGTACACCCAGGTCTCGTCCGGCAGCACATCGAAGATCTTGGTCTCCACGTCGCGGATCAGACTCGCGAACGCCTCAGGGTTCTTGCGCGTGTTACCGACACCGCCCGGGAAGAGGCAGTCACCGGTGAAGACGTGCGGGTGGCCGTGCGGGTCGTCGTAGACCAGCGCGATGGAGCCCGGAGTGTGCCCCACGAGGTGGCGTGCGGTGAGTTCCACGCGCCCCACCGTGATGACGTCACCGTCGTCGACCAGGACGTCTGTGGGCACCGGGATGCCCGTGGCGTCCTCCCGGCCGGCGTACGTACGGGCACCCGTGGCGGCGGCGACCTCGGCGAGTGCCTGCCAGTGGTCGCCGTGCTGATGCGTGGTGACCACGGACGCGATGCCGTCGTCGCCGATCATGGCGAGCAGGGTCTGTGCCTCGTTGGCGGCGTCGATCAGCAGTTGTTCGTCGGTGGCCCGGCAGCGCAGCAGATAGGCGTTGTTGTCCATCGGGCCGACCGCGATCTTCGTGATCATCAGGTCTTTCAGCTCGTGCACGTCCGCCGGGCCGCCGACCTTGACCTCTCCGCTGTACGTCATGGTGATCAGCCTATAGCGGGGGAGTGTCCGGCGGGCCGTCCTCGCGCTACAGCGGAGGCAGCTTCGGGAGCGCCCCGCCCACCGCCTCCAGTGCGGCGCCCTCGCGGCGTCCGGCGAGCCAGCCCAGCAGGTCCGCCGGAGACCCGGTGACCGTGATCTCGGGCTCGGCGGCCTCGCGTCCCGTGCTCCACGCGCGCGTGCCGTCCGTGACGCGGGTCGCCGGGACGTCGGGGTGCCCGGAGAACCGCTGTGCCAGGAACTCGATCTCCCGCTCGGTGAACTCCGCCGGCAGGTCCTCAAGCTCGTACCCGGTCCCGAGGTCCACATGGTGCAGGTCGACCTCGGCCCAGCGCCGGAACGGCACCCGGGACGCGGAGTCGGTGACCCCGTTGCGCAGCTCCACCGTGCGCGTCCAGTCCGCCGGCGCGGCCCCCGTCCCCTGGAACCGGGCCCCGCTCTCGCGCACGTCGGCGAGCTGGACGTCCAGGAGGCGCGGGGCGTCCCGCTCGATGTCGGTGTCACGGGCCTCGGCGCTCGCGTACATGGGACGGCCCTCGAGGACGTTCACGAGCGCGTCCGCGTTGCGGGCGAGGTGGGCGAGGACGTGTCCGCGGGTCCAGCCGGGCAGGCGTGACGGCTCGGCGAGAGACGCGTTGTCCAGCTTGGCGACAGCGGTGAGGAGCCGCTCGGTCGCTTCGTGTACACAGGCCAGGTCATGAGCGTGATCAATCATGGGCCTGACCTTAGCCCCGCCACACCTTTGGGTGAAGGTGGTGAACCTCCACCGAAAATCGAAAGCACGTGCTATATCGTCGGGGGTGGCGTCGGGCATGCTGGATGACCGGGGGTTGTTATGCAACCGGGAAATCCGACCGGCGTTGTCAGTGGCTCCCCCTAGTCTCGAAGAAGCACGGGGGCCCCGCCCCTGTCACTTCTCTCAAGAAAGGTGCGGACCGGCGTGGCCGACCGTCTTATCGTCCGTGGCGCGCGCGAGCACAACCTGAAGAATGTCTCGCTCGACCTGCCGCGTGACTCGCTCATCGTCTTCACGGGCCTGTCGGGGTCGGGCAAGTCCTCGCTGGCCTTCGACACAATCTTCGCCGAGGGCCAGCGTCGCTACGTGGAGTCGCTCTCCTCGTACGCCCGCCAGTTCCTCGGCCAGATGGACAAGCCGGACGTCGACTTCATCGAGGGTCTGTCCCCGGCGGTCTCCATCGACCAGAAGTCGACCTCGCGCAACCCGCGCTCGACGGTCGGCACCATCACCGAGGTCTACGACTACCTGCGTCTGCTCTTCGCGCGCATCGGCAAGCCGCACTGTCCCGAGTGCGGCCGCCCGATCTCGCGCCAGTCGCCGCAGGCCATCGTCGACAAGGTCCTGGAGCTGCCGGAGGGGAGCCGCTTCCAGGTGCTCTCGCCGCTGGTGCGCGAGCGCAAGGGCGAGTTCGTCGACCTCTTCGCCGACCTGCAGACCAAGGGCTACTCACGCGCGCGTGTGGACGGCGAGACCATCCAGCTGTCCGACCCGCCGACCCTGAAGAAGCAGGAGAAGCACACCATCGAGGTGGTCATCGACCGCCTCACGGTGAAGGACTCCGCCAAGCGCCGCCTCACCGACTCCGTCGAGACCGCCCTCGGCCTGTCCGGCGGCATGGTCGTGCTCGACTTCGTGGACCTCCCCGAGGACGACCCCGAGCGCGAGCGCATGTACTCGGAACACCTGTACTGCGCGTACGACGACCTGTCCTTCGAAGAGCTGGAGCCCCGCTCCTTCTCCTTCAACTCGCCGTTCGGCGCCTGCCCCGAGTGCACGGGCATCGGCACGCGCATGGAGGTCGACCCGGAGCTGATCGTCCCGGACGAGGACAAGTCCCTGGACGAGGGCGCCATCCACCCCTGGTCGCACGGACACACCAAGGACTATTTCGGCCGCCTGATCGGCGCCCTCGCGGACGCGCTCGGCTTCCGTACCGACATCCCCTTCGCCGGCCTGCCGCAGCGGGCGAAGAAGGCCCTGCTCTACGGCCACAAGACCCAGATCGAGGTCCGGTACCGCAACCGGTACGGCCGCGAGCGCGTGTACACCACGCCCTTCGAGGGCGCGGTGCCCTTCGTGAAGCGCCGGCACAGCGAGGCCGAGAGCGACGCCAGCCGCGAGCGCTTCGAGGGCTACATGCGCGAGGTGCCCTGCCCCTCCTGCGAGGGCACACGCCTGAAGCCGATCGTCCTCGCCGTCACGATCATGGAGAAGTCGATCGCCGAGGTCTCCGCGATGTCGATCAGCGACTGCGCGGACTTCCTGGGCCGGCTGACGCTGAGCGCCCGGGACAAGAAGATCGCCGAGCGCGTCCTGAAGGAGGTCAACGAGCGGCTGCGCTTCCTGGTCGACGTCGGCCTCGACTACCTCTCCCTCAACCGTGCGGCCGGCACCCTCTCCGGCGGCGAGGCCCAGCGCATCCGCCTGGCCACCCAGATCGGCTCCGGCCTCGTCGGTGTCCTGTACGTCCTGGACGAGCCGTCCATCGGCCTGCACCAGCGTGACAACCACCGGCTGATCGAGACCCTGGTCCGGCTGCGCGACATGGGCAACACGCTCATTGTCGTCGAGCACGACGAGGACACGATCAAGGTCGCCGACTGGATCGTCGACATCGGTCCGGGCGCCGGTGAGCACGGCGGCAAGGTCGTGCACAGCGGCTCCCTGAAGGAACTGCTCGCCAACACCGAGTCGCAGACCGGCCAGTACCTCTCGGGCCGCAAGTCCATCCCGCTGCCGGACGTACGGCGCCCGCAGGACCCGACCCGCCGGCTGACCGTGCACGGCGCCCGGGAGAACAACCTGCAGGACATCGACGTGTCCTTCCCGCTCGGCGTGTTCACGGCCGTCACGGGTGTGTCGGGGTCCGGCAAGTCGACGCTGGTCAACGACATCCTCTACACGCACCTGGCCCGCGAGCTGAACGGCGCGCGCAGCGTCCCCGGACGGCACACGCGCGTGGACGGCGACGACCTGGTCGACAAGGTCGTGCACGTCGACCAGTCGCCCATCGGCCGCACCCCGCGGTCCAACCCGGCGACGTACACCGGCGTCTTCGACCACATCCGCAAGCTGTTCGCGGAGACCACCGAGGCGAAGGTCCGCGGCTATCTGCCCGGGCGGTTCTCCTTCAACGTCAAGGGTGGCCGCTGCGAGAACTGCGCGGGCGACGGCACCATCAAGATCGAGATGAACTTCCTCCCGGACGTCTACGTCCCGTGCGAGGTCTGCCACGGCGCCCGGTACAACCGGGAGACCCTGGAGGTCCACTACAAGGGCAAGTCCATCGCCGACGTGCTGAACATGCCGATCGAGGAGGCGACCGAGTTCTTCGAGGCGGTCCCGGCCATCTCCCGGCACCTGCGGACGCTGAAGGACGTCGGCCTCGGGTACGTGCGGCTCGGTCAGTCCGCGACCACCCTGTCCGGCGGTGAGGCGCAGCGTGTGAAGCTCGCCAGCGAGCTGCAGAAGCGCTCCACCGGACGCACGGTCTACGTCCTGGACGAGCCGACCACCGGTCTGCACTTCGAGGACATCAGCAAGCTGCTGACGGTCCTCGCCGGCCTGGTGGACAAGGGCAACACGGTCATCGTCATCGAGCACAACCTCGACGTGATCAAGACCGCCGACTGGATTGTCGACATGGGTCCGGAAGGCGGGGCCGGAGGTGGCCTCGTGGTCGCCGAGGGCACGCCCGAGGAGGTTGCCGGAGTTCCGGCCAGCCACACCGGCAAGTTTCTGCGCGAGGTCCTCGGCGCCGACCGCATCAGCGACGCGGCACCGGTGAAGGCACCGCGCGGCGCTGCGGCAAAGAAGACGGCCGCGGCCAGGTCGACGGCGAAGAAGACGGTGACGGCCAAGGCCAACAACACGGCGGCCAAGAAGGCCGCCGCGGCCACGAAGAAGACGACACCGGCCAAGAAGACGACGACGCGGGCCCGCAAGGCCTGAGGCCGGTTCGGGGCATGCCCTGACATGTCATCAAAAAAGCGGCGCCCCGCGGGAACTCCTCGCGGGGCGCCGCTCGTTCCATCATCAGCCACCCCGGCTCCGCGGTTCGGCCGTCCCCCGAACCGCGAATCCGGCCGAACCTTGATACGAGCACAGTGGAAAGAGACCGCTCACAACTCACCCAGCTCGGCCGCGTACGGCGGCTCCGCACCCGCGCGTGAGCAGGTGATCGCCGCCGCGCGTGCCGCGAACCGCAGCAGTCGCCGCCAGCCGTCCCGTCCCAGGGCGGCGATTCCCTCCGGTGACAGCGCCTCCTGAGCGGACAGGCCGTGCAGCAGGGCCGCGTTCACCGTGTCACCGGCGCCGATGGTGTCCACGACCTCGACCTTCTCGCCCGGTACGGAGTACTCCGCGCCGTCCCGGGTGTGGACGGTCAGACCGTCGCCGCCCCGGGTCACCACGACGGCCGCCGGTCCCGCGGCCAGCCACTCGCGCGGGGTGCCGCCCAGCCACTCCGCGTCCTCTGCGGACAGCTTCAGCAGCGTCACCGAGGGCAGCCAGCTCTTGAAACGGGCCCGGTAGGCGTCCGCGTCCGGGATGAGACCCGCCCGGATGTTGGGGTCGAGGGCGGTGAACAGGCCCTGTGCGGCCGCCGTCCGCATCAGCTCCTCGTACGCGCTCGCCCCCGGTTCCAGGACGAGCGAGCATGTACCGAAGGACACCGCGCGCGTGCCGGCGGGGAGACCGGCGGGGGAGCTGAAGAGACGGTCGGCGGTGCCGTCGACATAGAAGGAATAGGCGGCCGAGCCGCCGCCATCGATCGTGGCGACCGCGAGCGTGGTCGGCTCGGGACCGCGCTGCACGCCGGACACATCCACCCCGGCCCGGCGCAGCCCGTCCAGCAGGGCCTCGCCGAAGGCGTCCTGCGAGGTGCGGGAGCAGAACGCCGTCGGCGAGCCGAGGCGGCCGAGGGCCACGGCGGTGTTGTACGGGCCGCCGCCGAGCGCCGGCTTCAGGTCCGCCAGGGCACCCGGGCCGTGCGGTACCAGGTCGATCAGTGCCTCACCGGCGACGACGATCACGAGGCGGTTCCCTTCTCGGACAGCGCGGACTGCGCGGACGGTGCGGAATGTGCGGAGAACACGGACGGTTCGGTCTTCCCGTCGCCCCCGGCCGGCCTTGCGCCTGTTGCGCCTGCGGCCCCGTCCAGGACCTCCGGGCACCCGCAGGAGGTGCGGTGGACGAGGGTGCAGGGCAGCCGGACGGTCCGGGCCGGCCGGCCGGGGTCTTCCAGCCGGTCCAGGAGCACCCGGACGGCCTCGGCGCCGATCTCCCTGCTGGGCTGGGCGACGGCGGTGAGCCGGGGCGAGAACAGGTCGGCCCAGGCGAAGTCGTCGAAGCAGCACAGGGCGATGTCGTCCGGGACGGTCAGGCCCTCCCGGCGCAGGGCCCGCAGTGCGCCGATGGTCATGGCGTTGTTGGCGGTGACCAGCGCCGTGGGCGGGACCGGCAGGGAGAGCAGGGCGGCAGTGGCCCGCTCGGCACCCGCCGACTCGGAGTTGCCGGACACCACGAGGTTCTCGTCGTGGGCCAGTCCGGCGGCGGCGAGGCCCTGCCGGTAGCCGGTGATCCGCTCACCGGTGGTGCTGAGCCCGGGCAGGCCCGCGACCAGGCCGATCCGGCGATGGCCGAGCCCGGCGAGATGGGTGACGAGGCGGGCCGTCGGGCTCTCGTTCTCGGCGCAGACCTGATCGAAACGGCCCTGCTCGGGGAGTACCCGGTCCAGGAACACCGTCGGAACCTTGTGGCGGCCGAGGTAGGTAACGAGGTCGTGCGGATGTGCGGAGAGGGCGACGATCATGCCGTCCACCCGGCGTTCGTGAAGAAGCTGGACGACCTTCCGTTCGTGCGCGGGGTCGTCGTGCGGGTCGGCGATGAGCAGGCTGTAGCCCGCCTCCAGCGCGGCGGCCTCGACGCCCTGCAGGATCTCCGTGAAGTACGGGTTGCTGATCGCCGACACCGCGAGGCCGATGGAGCGGGTGCGGGAGGTCACCAGGGAGCGGGCGAGGGTGTTGGGCGTGTAGCCGAGGGCGTCGACGGCGTCCAGTACGGCCTGGCGGGTGTGGGGCAGCACCGGACGCGTGCCGTTGAGTACGTGGGAGACGGTCGCCACGGAGACTCCGGCACTCCGGGCGACGTCAGCCATGGTGGCCATCGCGTTTTCCTCTCCCTGAGCCGCTGAGCCGCTGAGCCGCTGAGCCGCTGAGCCGCTGAGCCGCTGAGCCGCTGAGCCGCGGGACTGTCGAACGCCGGGAAGGTATCCCATCCACCGCCTCCGCGTAAACGCTTACGCAAACGTTTACGCGTCCGGATTCACTCCCCCCTCTGCTCACCACCCCCACCCCGGAGCCGCTCGTTCCGTCCGGGTATGGTCGGCCTGCGCACCCCCTGACCAGTGGAGACCTGATGTCCGCCCGATCGGCCCGCCCGTCCACGAGTCGTCGTACCGTCCTTCGAGGAGCCGCCGTGGCTCCGGTGGCAGGGCTCGGGCTGGCCGCCTGCTCGGCGCCGGGTGGCGCCACCGCCGACGCGACGCCGACCGCGCCGGTCGACCTCGGTGCCGAGAGCGAGGTCGCCGAGGGCGGCGCGAAGCTCTACCGGGAGCACAACGTGGTGGTCAGCCGGGACGGGAGCGGGGCCCTCAAGGCGTACAGCACCATCTGCACACACGCGGGGTGCCCCATCAACAAGCTGCAGGGGACGACCCTGACCTGCCCCTGCCACGGCAGCCAGTTCGACGCCGTGACGGGCAAGGTGGTCCAGACGCCGGCCACCGAGCCGTTGAACGAGCTGCCGGTGAAGGCGTCGAAGGGCAGGATCATCGCCGGTCCGGGCGCCTGACCGGCCCACCCCGCCGAGAGGCGCCCGGGTACCTGCACTCGGCGCCCGCCACACCGGCGCCCGCCACACCGGCTCCGGGCGTCCGGCCTCGCGTCACTCCCAGTCCCAGGCGATGCCGACCAGGCCCGGACGTATCCGGGGTTCGACCACATGGACGCTGTGGTGCGGCCCGCTGACCGTCAGCTCGTGGCGGCCGCTGCGCGGGGCCGCGGGAGAGTGCTGGGTGAAGCGGTGACAGCGGGCCGGCAGCGCTGCCCGGTCGAAGCGCACCTGGAGCGCGTACTGTCCGCCCGGGAAGCCGAACCCGTGGACGTACTCGCGCGAGACCCCCGCCGTGCCGTCCTCGATGCCGTACCGGAAGAGAAAGGTGTCGCCCGCGCGCAGCCGGGTGCCGAAGAGGAGTTCGGCCACCAGCACGCCGGTGTCCTGGTCCAGGCGGACGCGCCCGGTCCGGCAGTTCTCCAGGGCGTGCACCGCCATGGCGCGGGGGCTGCAGCCGGGGTCGCCGTGGTGGACGGCGAGGAAGCGGTCGACTCCGTCGCGGTGGGCCCGCACGATGTGGTGGGATTCGAGACCGGCCAGTTCGCGGCGGGGGCCGATCCGGACCCGCTCGTGGTGGCCGAGGGTGTGCAGGCCCCCGTCGAGGGACCAGCCCAGGTCGCCCTGGAGCCGGCTCAGGGCGTCGGACGCCTCGAGCAGGGAGCGGTAGGAGCGGGCCGACGTGCGGCGGCCGGAGACGGGCTCGCCGGACTCGGTGAGCAGCCGGATCAGGGACTCGTCCGGCAGTTGGAGGATCTCCTCCAGGGCCCGGACGGCGCGCAGCGACTCGGGGCGCTGCGGACGGCGGGCGCCCTGCTGCCAGTAACTCAGGCTGGTGACACCGACCTTGACCCCGTGGCGCGACAGATGGTGCTGCACGCGCTGGAGCGGCAGTCCGCGGGCGGCGATCGCGGCGCGCAGCGCCACGTGGAAGGGGCCGCCCCGCAGGGCCGTGTCCAGTTCCGCGGTGGGGACGTCCGCGTGCTCGGTGGCGTGCCGCATGCACAGGGGCCTTTCTATGAGGTGTCGCGACGGCTGGTCAGACCGCTGGCGCAGGTGTGCGGGGCCACCCCCGTGGGCGTCGGGAGACGCCCCTGTACGCGCACACCGCATCCGTAGGCCGGTGTGCACGGCCCCGAGTTCCCCCGCATTGAAGCGTGTTGACCAGACCCCGACAACACCTCCGACCCGGTCACGGCGTACTCCTGGCCGAGCCGCGACCCCCACATGTGCGGGCCGGGGCCGCCACGGGCCGCAGGAGTGCAGCCCGGGTGCCCTGCCGGGCAGGTTCTCGGGGGCCGACACGGCCGGAAATGCAGCCCTCGGGGGCAGTGTGGCGAGGGACCGCGCCGATCGGGCCTGACCGGGGGATCCGCGCCGGTGGGCGTTGTCCACAGGCGCGACGCGGTGTCGGTGCTCGCCAGTAGGGTGTGAGACATGGCCGACCCCTCCAGCTACCGCCCCAGGCCGGGTGAGATCCCGGACTCCCCGGGGGTGTACAGGTTCCGTGACGAGCACCGCCGGGTGATCTACGTCGGAAAGGCGAAGAGCCTGCGTCAGCGCCTGGCGAACTACTTCCAGGACCTGGCGAACCTGCACCCGCGCACCCGGACGATGGTGACCACCGCCGCGTCCGTGGAGTGGACCGTGGTGTCCACGGAGGTCGAGGCGCTGCAGCTGGAGTACTCCTGGATCAAGGAGTACGACCCCCGGTTCAACGTCAAGTACCGCGACGACAAGAGCTACCCGTACCTCGCGGTGACGATGAACGAGGAGTTCCCGCGCGTCCAGGTGATGCGCGGTCACAAGAAGAAGGGCGTCAGGTACTTCGGCCCGTACGGCCACGCCTGGGCCATCCGGGACACCGTCGATCTGCTGCTGCGGGTCTTCCCGGTGCGCACCTGCTCGGCCGGCGTCTTCAAGAACGCCTCCCGCACCGGCCGCCCCTGCCTGCTCGGCTACATCGGCAAGTGCTCCGCCCCCTGCGTCGGCCGGATCGCCCCCGAGGACCACCGGGATCTGGCCGATGACTTCTGCGACTTCATGGCGGGCCGCACCGGCACCTACCTCCGCCGTCTGGAGACGCAGATGATGGAGGCGGCCGAGGAGATGGAGTACGAGCGGGCCGCCCGCCTGCGCGACGACATCGGGGCCCTGAAGAAGGCCATGGAGAAGAGCGCGGTCGTGCTCGCCGACGCGACCGACGCTGACCTCATCGCCGTCGCCGAGGACGAGCTGGAGGCGGCCGTCCAGATCTTCCACGTGCGCGGCGGCCGGGTGCGCGGCCAGCGCGGCTGGGTGACCGACAAGGTCGAGGAGGTCACCACGGGTGCCCTTGTCGAGCACGCTCTGCAGCAGCTGTACGGCGAGGAGACCGGGGACGCCGTCCCCAAGGAGGTCCTGGTCCCGGCCCTGCCCGAGCCGGTCGAGCCGGTCCAGGAGTGGCTGACCGGCCGCCGCGGGTCGAACGTCTCGTTGCGGATCCCGCAGCGCGGCGACAAAAAGGCGCTCATGGAGACCGTGGAGCGCAACGCCCAGCAGGCCCTCGCCCTGCACAAGACCAAGCGCGCCTCCGACCTGACGACGCGCTCCCGTGCGCTGGAGGAGATCGCCGACGCCCTCGACCTGGACAGCGCCCCCCTGCGGATCGAGTGCTACGACATCTCCCACCTGCAGGGGGACGACGTGGTCGCCTCCATGGTCGTGTTCGAGGACGGCCTGCAGCGCAAGAGCGAGTACCGCCGCTTCCAGATCAAGGGCTTCGCCGGTCAGGACGACGTCCGCTCCATGCACGAGGTGATCAGCCGCCGCTTCAGGCGCTATCTCGCCGAGAAGGAGAAGACGGGGGAGTGGACCGACGGCGAGGAAGCGCTCACCGACGGCGAGCCGGTCCTCGGCGACGGCGATCCCCTCACGAGCTCCCTCAAGGACGACGACGGCCGCCCCAGGAAGTTCGCCTACCCGCCGCAGCTCGTCGTGGTCGACGGCGGGCAGCCGCAGGTCGCGGCGGCCCGCCGGGCGCTGGACGAGCTGGGCATCGACGACATCGCCGTGTGCGGCCTCGCCAAGCGCCTGGAGGAGGTCTGGGTGCCCGGCGACGACGACCCGGTGGTCCTGCCCCGCTCCAGTGAGGGCCTCTATCTGCTCCAGCGAGTCCGCGACGAGGCGCACCGCTTCGCGATCACCTACCAGCGCACCAAGCGTGCCAAGCGCTTCCGCGCCGGCCCCCTGGACGACGTGCCCGGCCTCGGCGAGACCCGCAAACAGGCGCTCATCAAGCATTTCGGTTCGGTGAAGAAGCTGCGGTCCGCCACAATCGAGGAGATCCAGGAGGTGCCCGGGATAGGCCGGAAGACGGCCGAGACCATCGCAGTGGCCCTCGCTCAGGCGGCTCCGGCCGCACCCGCCGTGAACACGGCGACCGGAGAGATCATTGATGACGAGGAACCCGATACGACGGCGGGTTCCTCGGGGGAGCCCGTGTCCGCGGGTCTCCCGGACGAACGACGGGGGCAGGAGAGATGACCGAGCACGACGCACAGCCCGCAGCGGACCGAGATCAGGCGGCCGCGGGGGAGCCGCAGCAGGCGGCTGAGGAAAACGGAGCACAGGTGAGTACGGATGCCACGCCGGCCGGGGCGCCCGAAGCGGCCATCCCCGAGCTGGTGATCATCTCCGGCATGTCCGGAGCGGGCCGGTCGACGGCCGCGAAGTGTCTGGAGGACCTCGGCTGGTTCGTCGTGGACAACCTCCCGCCCGCCCTGATCCCCACCATGGTGGAGCTGGGTGCCCGCTCGCAGGGCAACGTGGCGCGGATCGCGGTCGTCGTCGACGTCCGCGGGCGGAGGTTCTTCGACAACCTGCGCGAATCCCTCGCCGACCTCGACAGCAGGGGCGTCACGCGCCGGATCGTCTTCCTGGAGTCCTCGGACGACGCCCTGGTGCGCCGTTTCGAGTCGGTGCGCCGCCCGCACCCCCTCCAGGGCGACGGCCGCATCGTCGACGGCATCGCCGCCGAGCGTGAGCTGCTGCGCGAGCTGCGCGGCGACGCGGACCTGGTGATCGACACCTCCAGCCTCAACGTGCACGAGCTGCGCGCCAAGATGGATGCCCAGTTCGCGGGCGAGGAGGAGCCCGAGCTGCGGGCGACCGTGATGTCCTTCGGCTTCAAGTACGGCCTGCCGGTCGACGCCGACCTGGTCGCGGACATGCGGTTCCTGCCCAACCCGCACTGGGTCCCGGAGCTGCGCCCGTACACCGGCCTCAACGAGGAGGTCGCCGCCTACGTCTTCAACCAGCCCGGCGCCAAGGAGTTCCTCGACCGCTACGCCGAGCTGCTGCGGCTCATCGCGGCCGGGTACCGGCGCGAGGGCAAGCGGTATGTGACCATCGCCATCGGCTGCACCGGCGGCAAGCACCGCTCGGTCGCGATGTCGGAGAAGCTCGCCGCACGTCTCGCGGCCGAGGGTGTGGAGACGGTGCTCGTACACCGGGACATGGGACGGGAATGACGGAACGTACATCGCGGCTGAGCAGGCTGCGCCGGGTGGTGCCGGAGGGCCGTTCGAGCCGTGCCGCGACGGACGCGCGGGCGGCTCGCCCCGTCGAGGTCCGCGGCGGCCGGGTCCGCCGGCGCGGCGCCCAGCCCAAGGTCGTCGCCCTGGGCGGCGGCATGGGCCTGTCCGCCTCGCTCGCCGCGCTGCGCCGGATCACCGGCGATCTCACCGCCGTCGTCACGGTGGCCGACGACGGTGGCTCCAGCGGGCGCCTGCGCGACGAGCTGGGGGTGCTTCCCCCGGGCGATCTGCGCAAGGCCCTGGCCGCGCTGTGCGGCGACGACGACTGGGGCCAGACCTGGGCCCGGGTCATCCAGCACCGGTTCCAGTCCCAGGGCGAGATGCACGGCCACGCGGTCGGCAACCTGCTGATCGTGGCCCTGTGGGAGCAGCTCGGCGACCACGTCCAGGCCCTGGACCTGGTCGGCAAGCTGCTCGGCGCGCACGGCCGCGTGCTGCCCATGTCCGCCGTGCCGCTGGAGCTGCAGGCCCTGGTCAAGGGGCACGACCCGGAGCGCCCGGACGAGGTCGACACCGTGCGCGGGCAGGCGACCGTCGCCCTCACCCCCGGTGAGGTGCAGTCCGTGCACCTCGTGCCGCACGACCCGCCCGCCGTCCCCGAGGCCGTCGCGGCGGTCCTGGACGCGGACTGGGTGGTGCTCGGCCCCGGCTCCTGGTTCTCCTCGGTGATCCCGCACCTGCTCGTCCCGGACCTGCTGGACGCCCTCACCGAGACCAAGGCGCGCAAGGTCCTGTCCCTGAACCTCGCCCCGCAGCCCGGAGAAACCGAGGGCTTCTCCCCGCAGCGTCATTTGGAGGTTTTGGGGCGACACGCCCCTAAACTCGCCCTGGACGTGGTGCTGGCCGACGAGGCCGCGGTGCCCGACCGCGACTCGCTCACCGAGGCTGCCAAGCGGCTGGGAGCCGCGGTCGAGCTGGCGCCGGTGGCCCGGACCGACGGCAGCCCCCGGCACGACCCGGAGCTGCTGGCCGCCGCGTACGACCGTATTTTTCGGATGCATGGAAGGATCGGCCCATGGCGATGACGGCAGCGGTGAAGGACGAGATCTCCCGGCTCCCCGTCACCCGGACCTGCTGCAGGAAGGCGGAGGTCTCCGCCATTCTGCGGTTCGCCGGCGGCCTCCACCTGGTGAGCGGGCGCATCGTGATCGAGGCGGAGCTGGACACGGCGATGGCGGCCCGCCGGCTCAAGCGGGACATCCTGGAGATCTTCGGCCACAGTTCGGAACTGATCGTGATGGCGCCCGGCGGCCTGCGCCGCGGCTCGCGCTACGTGGTGCGCGTGGTCGCGGGCGGCGACCAGCTGGCCCGCCAGACCGGCCTGGTCGACGGCCGGGGCCGCCCGATCCGCGGCCTGCCCCCGCAGGTGGTCTCCGGGGCCACCTGTGACGCGGAGGCGGCCTGGCGCGGGGCCTTCCTGGCGCACGGCTCGCTGACCGAGCCCGGTCGCTCCTCGTCCCTCGAGGTGACCTGCCCGGGCCCGGAGGCCGCGCTCGCGCTGGTGGGCGCCGCCCGTCGGCTGTCCATCGCGGCGAAGGCCCGCGAGGTGCGCGGCGTGGACCGGGTCGTCGTACGCGACGGTGACGCGATCGGTGCCCTGCTGACCCGGCTCGGCGCGCACGAGTCCGTGCTGGCCTGGGAGGAGCGCCGGATGCGGCGCGAGGTGCGGGCCACCGCCAACCGGCTCGCCAACTTCGACGACGCCAACCTGCGCCGCTCGGCCCGTGCCGCCGTGGCCGCGGGTGCCCGCGTCCAGCGCGCTCTGGAGATCCTCGGTGACGAGGTGCCCGATCATCTCGCGGCCGCCGGGCGGCTGCGCATGGAGCACAAGCAGGCCTCCCTGGAGGAGCTGGGCGCTCTCGCCGACCCGCCGCTGACCAAGGACGCGGTCGCCGGCCGGATCCGCCGTCTGCTGGCGATGGCCGACAAGCGCGCCGCCGATCTGGGCATCCCGAGCACGGAGGCCAACCTCAGCGAGGAGCTGGCGGACAACCTGGCGGGCTGACCCGAAACACCGTCAACTCGCCGGTGCCGACGTCCATTCGGGTGGTCGGCACCGGCGTTTTCGTGTCCATGAGGCACCCTTGACTCGATCATGAAGTGACATGAGCCTGGCAACCTGTTCCGCCGCTGTGGCGGACCACCGGTAGGGGGGTTCATGAGACCCAGAGCGAGATCGATCCTCGCTGTCGGCGCGCTCCTGATCGGGGGAGCGAGCCTTGCACCCATCGCCCAGGCGCATAGCGCAGGACCGGGCCCGTCCGACCCCGACGCGGTCAAGGTCTTCCGGGCAGACGTCACCCAGAAACAGATTCCCCTGCTCCTCGAGGCCGGGCAGGACGGCCAGGAACTCGGCGAGCAGGTGGCCGGGCACGGGAAGACCACCGTCGAGGTCTACCTCACCGACAAGCAGGCGAGGAAGCTGGAGAAGCAGGGCGTCCGGCTCACCGAGCACGCCCTCTCGGCCAGGGCCGAGGCACGCGTCGAGGGCGCCGCCCAGGGCGTGTTCCGGCCCTACGGCGGAAGCGGAGGCCTGGAACAGGAGATCGTCCGGACCGCACAGGCCCACCCCGGCCTCACCAAGGTCGAGTCCATCGGCAAGACCATCAACGGCCAGGACGTCCTCGCGCTCAAACTGACCAGGAACGCGAAGAAGTCGAAGGACGGCTCCAAACCGGCCGTGCTGTACATGTCCAACCAGCACGCGCGCGAGTGGATCACGCCGGAGATGACCCGGCGTCTGATGCACTACTACCTGGACAACTACGGGACGGACCGGCGCGTCAAGAAGATCGTCGACTCCACCGAGCTGTGGTTCGTCCTGTCGGCCAACCCCGACGGCTACGACTACACGTTCAAGGACTCCTCGACCCGCCTGTGGCGCAAGAACCTGCGGGACGTCAACGGCGACGGCGTCATCAGCACGGGTGACGGCGTCGACCTCAACCGCAACTTCCCCTACAAGTGGGGCTACGACGACGAGGGTTCGTCCCCGAACCCCACCAGCCAGACCTACCGCGGCGCGAGCCCCGAGTCCGAGCCGGAGACCAAGGCCCTCGACGCCTTCGAGAAGCGCATCGGATTCACCTACGGCATCAACTACCACTCCGCCGCCGAACTCCTCCTCTACGGCGTCGGCTGGCAGGTCGCCACCCCCACCCCGGACGACGTGCTCTACAAGGCGCTCGCCGGCACGCCCGACAAGCCGGCGATCCCCGGCTACCGCTCGCAGGTCTCCTCGGAGCTGTACACCACCAACGGCGAAGCGGACGGCCACGCCTCGAACGTCAACGGCATGGCGATGTTCACCCCCGAGATGTCGACCTGTCAGACCGCGTCGGACATCGACCCGAACGACGCCTGGAAGCCGGACGACTGTCAGTCGGTCTTCAACTTCCCCGACGACGAGAAGCTGATCCGGCAGGAGTTCGAGAAGAACGTCCCGTTCGCGCTCTCGGTCGCCGAGACCGCCGCGCACCCGGACCGGCCGGTCTCCTCGGTCGGCCTGAGCGCCGCCGACTTCACCCCGGCCGCGTTCTCCACGTCGTACGCGCGGGGCGCGGACCAGGAGGTCTCGGTCGTCGTCCGCAAGGCCGTGCGCGACAAGGAACTCAAGTACCGCGTCAACGGCGGCCGTACGTGGGACCGGACGCTCAGGCACTGGAAGGGCGGCGAGACCTACGGCGGCGAGGACGACCTCTACTTCGACGAGTACCGGGCCAAGGTCCAGCACGGCGAACCGGGCGACAAGGTCGAGGTGTGGTTCACCGGTGAGACCAGGAACGGCAGGAAGGTCTCCAGCTCCCACTTCACCTACACCGTCGCCGAGCGGCCCAGGGCCGACACCCTCGTCGTCGCCGAGGAGGGCGCGGCCGCCGCACAGGCGCAGACGTACGTGGACGCGCTGAAGGCGGCCGGGCACAAGGCGATCGTCTGGGACGTCGCCACCCAGGGCGCGCCCGACGCGCTCGGCGTGCTGGGGCACTTCAGGACCGTCGTGCACTACTCGGGCGCGAACGGCCCGGGCAACGCCACCCAGCTCCAGCTGCGCGCCTACCTCAACGAGGGCGGCCGGCTGATCGAGGCTGGCGAGCAGGCCGGCGGCAGCGTCGACCTCGGCGGCGGCACCCTCTCGGACGACTTCAGCCAGTACTACCTGGGCGCCTACAGCCGTACGTCGACCAAGGGGGCCACCGCCTTCACCGGCTCCGGCGGCCTCGACGGCTACACCGGCGCCCTCGGTGACGCGCCCGGCAACCCGCTCGATGGGGCCGGTACCTACGGCGTCACCTCGGACGAGCTGCCCGCCGCCGCGTACCCGCAGTTCAAGAGCGCGGGGGCGGGCCGGTTCGCCGGGACCGTCAGCCCGTACGGCCCGTACTCCGGGTCCTACATGGCAGCGGCCCTGCACACCGACGACGCCTACAAGCGCCTCACCCGCACCATCGACCTCACCGGGGTCACCGCCGCCGACCAGCCGGCCCTGCGCGCCCGCCTGTTGTGGGACACCGAGCCCGGCTACGACCACGCGGTCGTCGAGGCCCACACCGTGGGCGCCGACGACTGGACGACACTCCCGGAGGCCGGCGGCGCCACGAAGACGGCCGTACCGGCCGAGTGCGGGGCCGGGTTCCTGATCGGGGAGCACCCCTGGCTCAGGCACTACCTCACGCTCGCGAACAACGCCTGCACCGCGACCGGCACCACCGGTTCGTGGCACAGCCTCACCGGCAGCTCCGGCGGCTGGCAGCAGGTGAGCTTCGATCTGAGCGCGTACGCCGGCAAGTCCGTCGAGATCTCGGTCGGCTACGTCACCGACCCGGGCAGCGGCGGGCACGGCGTCCTCGTCGACGACGCCTCGCTCGTGGTGGGCGGCACGGCGAAGGAGACCGAGGGCTTCGAGTCGTCCCTGGGCGCCTGGAAGGCGGCCGGACCGCCCGCGGGCAGCCCGGCGGTCCTGAAGGACTGGACGCGCACCGGAACGCTCTTCCAGACGTACGGAGCGGTCACCACCGCGGACACCGTTCTGCTCGGCTTCGGACTGGAACAGGTGCCGTCGGCGGCCGACCGGGCGGCCCTGCTGAGGAAGGCCTTCGGCTCGCTCGACAGATGAGACAGCCGTATTCAACATGTGAGCGGGACCCCCACTCAACGGTGCGCGAAAGTGGCACTCATCAGGTGAGCCGACCCGCTCACGAACGAGTGAAAAGAGCGTCAACAGGCGGCGGCATTACGTAACAAAGAGCGGCAAAACAACCGCCGATCCGAGGTGGTCCGTACCCTACTGGCCGGTACGGACCGCCTGCCCTTTTATGCGGCATCTCGATGTCACCGCGGGGCCCCCAGAGGGGTAGGGTCGGGGGTGGTCGGGGACATCCCAAATACAGCTCGCCGGCACCGCATGGCCGGCGTACCAACGAGGAGATCGGTTCGTGACGATCCGCGTAGGCATCAACGGCTTCGGCCGTATCGGGCGCAACTACTTCCGTGCACTGCTGGAGCAGGGTGCCGACATCGAGATTGTGGCTGTCAACGACCTGGGTGACACCGCGACCACCGCTCACCTGCTGAAGTACGACACCATCCTGGGTCGTCTGAAGCAGGAGGTGTCCCACACCGCCGACACCATCACCGTCGACGGTCACACCATCAAGGTGCTCTCCGAGCGCAACCCGGCCGACATCCCCTGGGGCGAGCTGGGCGTCGACATCGTCATCGAGTCGACCGGCATCTTCACCAAGAAGGAAGACGCCGCGAAGCACATCGCCGGCGGCGCCAAGAAGGTCCTCATCTCGGCTCCGGCCTCCGGCGAGGACATCACCATCGTGATGGGCGTCAACCAGGACAAGTACGACGCGGCCAGCCACCACGTCATCTCCAACGCCTCCTGCACCACCAACTGTGTGGCGCCGATGGCGAAGGTCCTCGACGAGAACTTCGGCATCGTCAAGGGTCTGATGACCACGGTGCACGCGTACACGAACGACCAGCGCATCCTGGACTTCCCGCACAAGGACCTGCGCCGCGCCCGTGCCGCCGCCGAGAACATCATCCCGACCACCACCGGTGCCGCCAAGGCCACCGCCCTGGTCCTCCCGCAGCTCAAGGGCAAGCTGGACGGCATCGCCATGCGCGTCCCGGTCCCCACCGGCTCGGTCACCGACCTCGTCCTGGAGCTCGGCCGCGAGGTCACCAAGGAAGAGATCAACGCCGCCTTCCAGAAGGCCGCCGAGGGCGAGCTCAAGGGCATCCTGGACTACACCGAGGACCCGATCGTCTCCTCCGACATCGTCAACGCCCCGGCGTCCTGCACCTTCGACTCCTCCCTGACCATGGTCCAGGAGGGCAAGAACGTGAAGGTCATCGGTTGGTACGACAACGAGTGGGGCTACTCCAACCGCCTCGTGGACCTGACGGTCTTCGTCGGCAACCAGCTCTGATCGGCCGCAGCAGGCCGCTGATGCGTCACGCAGGGCTCGGGCAGCGCACCGTCGCGCTGCCCGAGCCCTGATGCGCGTGCAGGCCGCCCCGGCCGACCTGCGAAGATCGGCCCTCGTAGGAACAAGAGCCCTCAGGAGTCTCCTCTCATGAAGACCATCGACGAACTTCTCTCCGCGGGCGTGGACGGCAAGCGGGTCTTCGTCCGTGCCGACCTCAACGTCCCGCTCGCCGACGGCGTCATCACCGACGACGGCCGCATCCGCGCCGTCCTGCCCACCGTCAAGGCCCTCGCCGAGGCGGGCGCCAAGGTGGTCGTCGCCTCGCACCTGGGCCGCCCCAAGGGCGCCCCGGACCCCGCCTTCTCGCTGCTGCCCGCCGCCGAGCGGCTCGGTGAACTCCTCGGCGCGCCGGTCGCGTTCGCCCAGGACACCGTCGGCCCCGCCGCCCACGACGCCGTGAACGGCCTGCAGCCCGGCCAGGTCGCGGTCATCGAGAACCTGCGCTTCAACGCCGGCGAGACCTCCAAGGACGACACCGAGCGCGGTGAGTTCGCCGACCGGCTCGCGGCCCTCGCCGACGTCTACGTCGGTGACGGCTTCGGCGCGGTGCACCGCAAGCACGCCTCGGTCTACGACCTCCCGGCCCGGCTGCCGCACTACGCCGGCTATCTGATCGCCACCGAGGTCGGCGTCCTGAAGAAGCTCACCGAGGATGTCGAGCGCCCCTACGTCGTCGCGCTCGGCGGCGCCAAGGTCTCCGACAAGCTCGCCGTCATCGACGAGCTGCTCGGCAAGGCCGACCGCCTGCTCATCGGCGGCGGCATGGCCTACACCTTCCTCAAGGCCAAGGGCTACGAGGTCGGCATCTCCCTCCTCCAGGCGGACCAGGTCCCGGCCGTCACCGAGTACATGGAGCGCGCGGAGAAGCTCGGCGTCGAGCTGCTGCTCCCCGTGGACGTCGTGGTCTCCCCGGAGTTCCCGGACCTGAAGGCCAAGGCTCCCACCGAGCACACCGTGGTCGACGCGGACAAGATCCCCGCCGACCAGGAGGGGCTGGACATCGGCCCCAGGACCCGAGAGCTGTACGCCTCGAAGCTCGCCGACGCCCGGACCGTCTTCTGGAACGGTCCCATGGGAGTCTTCGAGCACCCCGACTACGCCGAGGGCACCAAGGCGGTCGCCCAGGCCCTCGTCGAATCGGACGGCTTCACCGTCGTCGGTGGCGGTGACTCCGCCGCGGCCGTGCGTACGCTCGGCTTCGACGAGAACGCATTCGGCCACATCTCGACCGGTGGCGGCGCCTCCCTCGAATACCTCGAGGGCAAGACGCTCCCCGGCCTCGCCGCACTGGAGGACTGACCTCAATGGCTGCATCTAATTTTTCCGGGCGCACGCCGCTGATGGCGGGCAACTGGAAGATGAACCTCAACCACCTCGAGGCCATCGCACACGTCCAGAAGCTCGCCTTCGCCCTGGCCGACAAGGACTACGAGGCCGTCGAGGTCGCCGTCCTGCCGCCCTTCACCGACCTGCGCTCCGTGCAGACCCTGGTCGACGGCGACAAGCTCAAGATCAAGTACGGTGCCCAGGACCTCTCGGCGCACGACTCCGGCGCCTACACGGGCGAGATCTCCGGCCCGATGCTGGCCAAGCTGAAGTGCACGTATGTGACCATCGGGCACTCCGAGCGCCGCCAGTACCACAACGAGACCGACGAGGTCGTGAACGCCAAGGTCAAGGCCGCCTACAAGCACGGTCTGACCCCGATCATGTGCGTCGGCGAGGAGCTGGACGTCCGCGAGGCGGGCAACCACGTCTCCCACACCCTCGCCCAGGTCGAGGGCGGTCTCAAGGACCTCCCGGCCGAGCAGGCCGAGACCGTCGTGATCGCCTACGAGCCCGTCTGGGCCATCGGCACCGGCAAGGTCTGCGGTGCCGCGGACGCCCAGGAGGTCTGCGCCGCCATCCGCGCCAAGATCGCCGAGCTGTACTCCCAGGAGCTGGCCGACCAGGTCCGCATCCAGTACGGCGGCTCCGTGAAGTCCGGCAACGTCGCCGAGATCATGGCGCAGGCCGACATCGACGGCGCCCTGGTGGGCGGTGCCTCGCTGGACGCCGACGAGTTCGTCAAGATCGTGCGCTTCCGCGACCAGTGAGTATGCGCTAGACGCGATCCGTCGTACCCTGGCGGGGGCACAGCCGTGGTGCTGTGTCCCCGTCGTTTATCCGAATCCGAGGAAGTTGGTCCAGCCGTGGTTTTGGGGTTCTCGATCGCCCTGATCGTCTTCAGCCTGCTGATGATGCTGCTGGTGCTGATGCACAAGGGGAAGGGCGGCGGCCTCTCCGACATGTTCGGTGGCGGCATGCAGTCGTCCGTCGGCGGCTCCTCGGTCGCCGAGCGCAACCTCGACCGCATCACCATCGTGATCGGTCTGCTCTGGTTCGCGTGCATCGTCGTCCTCGGCATCCTGATGAAGACGAACAGCTGATCGGCGTCTCGCAAGCACATACATTCCGTACGTAAGGCCCCATGTTCGGTACGCGCCCGTGAGCGCGGCCTATCATGGGGCTTGCGTCTAGGTGTGGGGGTTGTAACTCCAATCACTGGACGCGCGTTGGGCCTTACGTAGACTGAGGCGCTCGCGGCGAAGCGGAACGCCGACTCGCTTCGCGGCACCATTACGCAGGGAGTTACACCGTGGCAAGTGGCAACGCGATCCGAGGAAGTCGGGTCGGGGCGGGGCCGATGGGCGAGGCCGAGCGCGGCGAGTCCGCGCCGCGTCTGCGCATCTCCTTCTGGTGCTCCAACGGGCACGAGACGCAGCCGAGCTTCGCCAGCGACGCGCAGGTGCCCGAGACCTGGGACTGCCCGCGCTGCGGCTTCCCGGCCGGCCAGGACCGGGACAACCCGCCGGACCCGCCGCGCACCGAGCCGTACAAGACGCACCTCGCGTACGTACGGGAGCGGCGCAGCGACGCGGACGGCGAGGCGATCCTCGCGGAGGCGCTCGCGAAACTGCGCGGCGAGATCTAGGACTTGTCATCGGCCGGGTGCCCCAGGGTGCCTGGCCGAAGCCGTTCCTCCCCGCGCGTCCGGCCGACTGTCAGTGGCACCCCCTACGGTTTTCGTGAAGGCGTGAACCGCGAGGGGGAGTTGTGACGGGGGCCGAGGTGGCGGAGCCGGGTGCGCCGGCGTGGCGCGGGGGATTCGGACGGTTGTGGAGTGCCGCGGTGCTCTCCAGCTTCGGCGACGCGCTGCGTACGGCCGCGCTCCCGCTGCTGGCCGCCTCGCTGACGGACGAGCCCCTGCTCATCGCGTCGGTCACCGCCTGCGGCTATCTGCCCTGGATCGTCTTCGGTCTGCTCGGCGGCGCCGTCGCCGACCGGGTGGACCAGCGGCGGGCCATGTGGACGGTGGACACGCTGCGGGGCCTCCTGGTCGCGGGCTTCGCGGTGGCCGTCGCGCTGGGGCAGGCCTCGATCGGCCTGCTGATCCTGCTGGCCTTCACCCTGACCACGCTCCAGACACTGTTCGACAACGCGTCGACCGCCCTGCTGCCCGCCCTGGTGGAGACCGAGGCCCTCGGCAGCGCGAACGCCCGGCTGATGACCGGACAGCGGATCGCCGGCGGACTGCTCGGCGCGCCGGCCGTGCCGCTGCTGATCGCAGCCGGGGCTGCCCTCCCCTTCGCCGTCGACGCGGCCACGTTCCTGGTGGCCGCCGCCCTGGCCGCCACCCTCCCGGTCACCCGGCGGGCGGCCGGCCCCGGGGGCGGCACCCTGCGCCGGGACATCGCCGACGGACTGCGCACGCTGTGGCGAGACGGCGCCCTGCGCGGACTCTGCGCCGCCACCGCCCTGTGCAACATCGGCATGGGCGCGCTGCTCGCCACCCTGGTCCTCCTGGTCACCGGCTGGCTGGACGCGGGACCCGCGGGATTCGCGGCGGCGGGTACCGCCGTCACCCTGGGCAATCTGGCCGGAGGGCTGCTGAACCGCCGGCTGGTGGACCGCCTCGGCCGGACGGGCTCGGTCCTGCTCGCCGGCGCGGTGCAGACCGGGGCGCTCGTCGTCATGGGCACCGTGCGCAGCCTGGCCGTGCTGGTGGGGGCGCTCGCCGTCTTCGGGGTCATGGGCATGGTGTGGAACGTGAACACGACGACCCTGATGCAGGAGCGCAGCCCCGCCGGAATGCTCGGCCGGGTGGCTGCGGCCTTCCGGACCCTGGCCTGCGCCGGCGTGCCCCTGGGCGCCCTGCTGGGCGGCGCCGTCGCGACCGCCTGGGGCGTCAGCACCCCGCCGCTGCTCACGGCCGGATTCTTCGTTCTCGCCGTCATCGCGCTGATACCCGTGCGCAAGCCGGACGTACCTGTTGTTGCCCCGCAGGACGGCGCCGTAACAGCTCAGGGCACCCACTGATCATCTAGGTTGGAACCGGCAGCGGGGCAAGGTACGCAGCAGGACAGGTCGCAGGAAAGAAGGCTGAAGTCGGATATGAACGCAGACGGACGCACCAGGCTCAACCAGACGCCCGAGTGGACCGCTCTCACGAAGCACCGGGAGGAGCTGGCCGACACTCATCTGCGGGAGCTGTTCGCCGCCGATCCGGAGCGTGGCGCCGGGTACACCCTGCAGGTCGGCGACCTGTACATCGACTACTCGAAGCACCTGGTCACCGACGAGACGCTGCGGCTGCTGCGCGAGCTGGCCGCCGCCACGGACGTCTTCGGGCTGCGCGACGCCATGTTCCGCGGCGAGAAGATCAACGTCACCGAGAACCGGGCGGTGCTGCACACCGCGCTGCGCGCTCCGCGGGACGTGGTGGTCGAGGTCGACGGGGAGAACGTCGTCCCGGCCGTGCACGCCGTGCTGGACAAGATGAGCGGCTTCGCCGAGCGCGTGCGTTCGGGTGCCTGGACCGGCCACACCGGCAAGCGCATCAAGAACGTGATCAACATCGGCATCGGCGGCTCCGACCTGGGTCCCGCGATGGCCTACGAGGTGCTGCGCAGCTTCACCGACCGCGACCTCACCGTCCGCTTCGTCTCCAACGTGGACGGCGCCGACCTGCACGAGGCCACCCGCGGCCTGGACCCGGCCGAGACGCTGTTCATCATCGCCTCCAAGACCTTCACCACCATCGAGACGATCACCAACGCGACCTCGGCCCGGAAGTGGCTGCTCGACGCGCTCGATGCCGAGTCCGCTGTGGCCAAGCACTTCGTGGCCCTGTCGACCAACGCCGAGAAGGTCGCCGAGTTCGGCATCGACACGGCCAACATGTTCGGGTTCTGGGACTGGGTCGGCGGCCGTTACTCGTACGACTCCGCGATCGGCCTGTCCCTGATGATCGCCATCGGCCCGGACCGGTTCCGGGAGATGCTCGACGGCTTCCGCCTGATCGACGACCACTTCCGCACCGCGCCCGCCGAGGACAACGTGCCTTTGCTCCTGGGCCTGTTGGGCATCTGGTACGACAACTTCCACGACGCCCAGTCGCACGCGGTGCTGCCGTACAGCCACTACCTGTCCAAGTTCACGGCGTACCTGCAGCAGCTGGACATGGAGTCCAACGGCAAGTACGTGGCGCGGGACGGCAAGCGGGTCGAATGGCAGACCGGCCCGGTGGTCTGGGGCACGCCCGGCACCAACGGGCAGCACGCCTACTACCAGCTCATCCACCAGGGCACCAAGCTGATCCCGGCGGACTTCATCGGCTTCGCCGAGCCGGTCGCCGAGCTGAGCGGTGAACTCAAGGCCCAGCACGACCTGTTGATGGCCAACTTCTTCGCCCAGACCCAGGCCCTCGCCTTCGGCAAGACGGCCGAGGAGGTCCGTGCGGAGGGCGTGCCCGAGGAGCTGGTCCCGCACAAGACGTTCCCGGGCAACCGGCCGACGACCACGATCCTCGCCCGCGAGCTGACCCCGTCCGTGCTCGGCCAGCTGGTCGCCCTCTACGAGCACAAGGTGTTCGTCCAGGGCGCGGTCTGGAACATCGACTCCTTCGACCAGTGGGGCGTGGAACTGGGCAAGGTCCTCGCCAAGCGCGTCGAACCGGCCCTGACCGAGGGCGCCGACGTGCCCGGCCTGGACGCCTCCACGAAGGCGCTGGTCGCCAAGTACCGGGAGCTGCGCGACCGTAGCTGACCCACACGCAAAAGGGCTGCCGCGGACATGCGGAACCGGGCTCAGGCCACCGCGCTCAGGGTGTCCGCCAGGCGGCGGCGTGCCGCCCGGGCCGCGGGGAGGGCGGCCAGGGCCGCGGCTCCCAGTACGGCGCCCGCGTCCAGCAGGAGCAGCAGGCCGGGCGAGGGCGACTCGGCGATGCCGGCGCCGATGCCGTTGGAGCTGCCCTGGGCGTCGATCAGCCGGTGCGCCAGCGGCAGCCCCAGGGCCGTGGCGGCGAGGACCGCGGCCAGGGCCGTGCAGGTCGTCGCCGTGACGGTGATCGCGGTGATCTGCCGAGGGGACATACCGATCGCTCTGAGGGCGAGCATGTCCCGCTCGCCCTCCCGGACGCTTCCGCCGATCGCGGTGAGCAGCTCGACGAGCCCGATGAGGGCGAGCACGGCGGTCAGCCCGGCGACGACCGCGCGCAGCGGGGAGAGCCCGTCGGCCGGGTTGGTCACGGCGTGCACGTCCAGATGGCCGTTCCCGGCGGTGGTCAGGGCGGAGGCGACCCGCTGCGGGTCGGTGCCCGGGCGCAGCCGCAGCTGGTAGAAGGCCGGGGACAGCCGCGGGTCGTTCTCGCGCAGGGTGTCCAGGGAGGTCGTCACGACCCGGCCGGCGTTCTGCGGTTCGATGCTGCGGCCCACGATGTGCAGGATCTGCGGCTGCTCGCCGACCGTCATCCGCACCCAGTCGCCGACCCGCACATGCAGCAGGTCCAGCAGGCCCTGGCCGGCCACGGCCTCGTCCGGTCCGTGCGCGGCCCGGCCCTCGGCGAGGGTGTAGGGGTACGGCTGCGAGCGGGTGCCGAGGCCGCGCAGGGCGATCGTCCCGGTCTGGCCGGGGACCAGCGCGGCGAGCTCGACGCCCGGATAGGCGGCGGTGACCTGGTCGTTCGCCGCCAGCAGGGCCCGTACGTCCGGGTCGCTCAGGTCGCCGTCCGAGCGGAGCGTGAGCGCCGTCGGCAGGCCCACCCGTTCCGGGCTGCCGTGGAAGCGGTCGATGGTGGTCCACGCGCTGAGCGCCACCACGATCAGCAGCAGCGGCAGCGTCAGCCGGGCCACACCGGCCAGCGACCGGCCGCGGCCCGCGAACGCCTTGTGGCAGCCCAGGACCAGCGCGGCGGGCAGCCGCAGCCCGAGGGCGCGGCGGGCCAGGCCGGTCAGCCGGCCGCCCGCCGGAGCCGACGGGCGGGGCACCGGCACCGGGGGCACCCGGCCCGCTCGCCAGGCCGCGAGTCCCGTGGTCAGGCCGATGAACAGCACCGCTGCCACGGGCACGGCGGACAGCGTCACGGTGTGCCCCGGCAACCCCTGCCACACGCCCACCGCGTCGCCGAGCCGCCCCGGGATCCGGGTGCCGAGGCTCTCGGTCACGGCGGCCGCGGCCGCCGCACCCAGCACGGCGTACGCCAGGTGCTGGAGCAGGAAGATCCGTACGACCTGGCCCGGCGTGAAGCCGATCGCCTTCAGCACCGAGATGTCCCGCAGATGGCCGCGGATGCGGGTGCCGATCGCCCCGTGCACGGCGAATCCCGCGGCTACCAGGGCGCCGAGCCCGAAGAGGCCGAGCACCTGGCCGAGGAGCCGGTTCTCGCCCTGGGCGTCGGCCCGTGCCTGCTGCCAGGTGGAGACCTCGCCGACCGCGCCCGCGCCCAGCACGGTGACGGCACGCTGGACGGCGTAGTCCGTGTCGGAAGGGTCCTTCAGGCGCAGCCCGGTCACCTGGCCGCCGGGGGCCCGCACGGCGGACGGCAGTGCCCAGACGAGCCCCGGCTGGGCGCCCGGGCTGTAGCCGGGCTCCGCGCTGTCGGCGATGCCCTCGACGGTGAGGGTGCGGGCGGTACCGGGGAGGGTGAGGGTGTCGCCGGGCTCGGCCAGCAGGGCCCGGGCCAGGCGGGTCTCCAGGACCACGCCGTCCGGCCGCGCCGGGTCCAGCCAGTGGCCGGCGGTGAGCAGCGGGCGCCCGACGGAGGGCAGGCGCGGGGTGCCGCGCAGCTCCACGGCGGCGCGGGTGCCGCGCGAGGCGACGGTGGCGGCCTCGGTCCGGTAGGGGCCTGCGACGGACTCGACGCCGTCCAGCCGGGCGAGCCGGCGGGCGTCGGTGGAGGCGGCCGTGTGGATCCAGACATGGGCCCCGCGTGCCTGGGTGAAGGTTCGCTGCCACGGGTTGGTGGCGTAGCCGAAGAGGGCGGCGGCCAGCAGCAGCGAGGCGACGATCCCGGCGGTGGCGAGCGTGATGAACAGCGCCTCGCCGCGGTGCGTGCGCAGATCGGAGTGGGCCCAGCGCAGGGTGGCTCGCACGGCTCAGTCCCCGGCCGCGGGCAGTCGGCGCGCCATCAGTCCCTCAGCTCCAGCACACCCGAGGTCCCAGGCCTGCGGGACGGGGAGCCGTCCAGCGCGGCGTCGTCGGCTATGCGGCCGTCGAAGAAGCTGATCACGCGGTCGGCGGCGCTGGCCAGCCGGGCGTCGTGGGTGACGAGGACGATGCTCTGCCCGCGCCCGTGGAAGCGGGACAGCAGCCGCATCACCTCACGGGTGCCCTTGCTGTCGAGGCTGCCGGCGGGCTCGTCGGCGAGCAGCAGCGGCGGGTGGTTGACCAGGGCGCGGGCGAGTGCGACCCGCTGCTGTTCGCCGCCGGACAGCTCGCCCGGCATGCTGCGCTCCTTGCCCTCGAGGCCCAGCTCGGAAAGGAGCGTCTCGCGCTCGGCCCGGGCCCGCTTCGGCGGGACGCCGGCGAGCAGGGCGGGCAGCTCGACGTTGTCGGCGACCGACAGGTTCGACACCAGGTTGAAGAACTGGAAGACGATCCCGATGGCCTTCCTGCGCTCCACCGCCCAGCGCGCCTCGCTGAAGGAGTCCGTGCACCGGCCGTCGAGCCAGATGCTGCCCTCGTCCGGCCGCTGCAGGCCGCCGAGCAGGTGCAGCAGTGTGGACTTGCCGGCGCCGGACGGCCCGGTGATCGCCACGAACTCGCCCCGCTCGACGCTCAGGCCGACCCCGCGGACGGCACGCGCGGGCGCGCCCTCGCCGTGGTGGGTCTTCACCAGACCCTCGGCGCGCAGCACAGGAGCGTGGGCGTCGCTCACTCCAGCTCCTCCAGTTCCTCCTGGCACCGCTCCAGCCAGTCGAGGTCGGCCTGCAGGTGCAGCATCGCGCCCTCTATGAGCAGATGGGCGATTCGGTTGTCCCGGTTCTCGGCCGCGGCCAGCTTCGACAGGTTGCGCATGGTGTTGAGGTACTGGCGCCGCTGCTTGTTGATGAGGGCGATCTGCTCGGTGAGACCGGTCTGCGGGGCGAGCGCGAGCTTCATGAAGAACTCGTCCCGGACCCGTGGCTCGTCCTCGGTCTCCTCGAACCAGGCGTGCAGCGCCTCGCGCCCGGCGTCGGTGAGGTGGTAGACCTTCTTGTTGGGCCGGCTGGACTGCTCGACATCCTCGCCCTCGATCAGTCCCGACTTCTCGAGGCGGCCGAGGGTCACGTAGATCTGGCCGACGTTCGGCTGAGGGTACGCGGAGCCCAGCAGTAGCTCAAGGTCCTGCTTCAGCTCGTAGCCGTGGGCCGGGCCGCGTGCGAGGAGTGCCAGGAGGGGCAGACGCACTCGTGCTGTCCTCCTGTTCTCGTAATGTGCTCCAGGCCCTAGTATCGCCCATACCTAACAGGTATACATGGCCTCTGACCGTCGGGCGAGGGTGCCCATGGCCGGGTGTACGTGTTCAGGGAGGAACCTATGCGGTGGATGCGCGCCGCCGGTAGGGGGCTCCTCGTTCTGACCGTGGTCCTGACCGGGTACACGGCCTCGGGGGCGCACGCCGACGAGCGCGACCGGAGCGGTCCGCTCACCCTGGCCACCGCCGGTGACCTCACCGGCTACCTCGGTCCGCTCCTGGAGGGCTGGAACCGTACGCATCCCGCGGAGAAGGTCACGCTCGTCGAGCTGCCGGACTCCGCCGACGAGACCCACGCGCAGATGACCACCGACCTGCGCGGCGGCGACCGGGGCCGGTTCGACGTGCTCAACATCGACGTCAACTGGACCTCGGAGTTCGCGGCCGCCGGCTGGATCCGCCCGCTGCCGCGCGACCGCTTCCCGCTGAAGAGCTTCCTGCAGCCGGTCGTGGACACGGCCACGTACGACGGGCGGCTGTACGCCGTGCCGTACGTCACCAACGCCGGGCTGCTGCTGTACCGCAAGGACGTCCTCGCCAAGGCGGGCGTGCCGCCGCCGCGCACCTGGGCCGAGCTGGAGCGCGATGCGAAGACCATCGCGCCGAAGTACGGCCTGGACGGCTACGCGGGCCAGTTCCTGCCCTACGAGGGCCTGACCGTCAATGCGGCCGAGGCCGTGTACTCGGCGGGCGGCTCCATCCTCGGCGACGAGGGCACCCGCGTCACCGTCGACTCGGACGCGGCCCGTGAGGGCATCGGCTTCCTGGCCCGCGGTCTGCGCGAGGGCTGGATCCCGAAGGCGGCGCTGACGTACAAGGAAGAGGAGTCCAAACAGGCCTTCCAGGACGGCCGGCTGCTCTTCCTGCGCAACTGGCCCTACGCCTACGCCGTCGCCTCGGCCCCGGGGTCCAGGGTCGCCGGCCGGATCGGCGCCGTACCGCTGCCCGGGCCCGACGGGCCGGGCAAGAGTGTCCTCGGCGGCTCCAACCTGGCCGTCAACACCCACGCCCGGCACCCCGACTCGGCCGCACGCCTGATCGCGTACCTCACCAGCGAGGGCGTCCAGCGTCAGGTGCTCACCCGGGGTTCGCTGCCTCCTGTACGCGCCGCGCTCTACGAAGATCCCGCGCTCGTACGGAAGTTCCCCTATCTGCCGACCCTGCGCACGGCCGTCCTCACGGCCGAGCCGCGCCCCAAGAGCCCGCACTACGACCAGGTCAGCCTGGTCGTGCAGGCGGTCGTGCAGGACGCGCTGACCGGGCACGAGACGCCCGAGGCCGCGGTGCGACGACTCGCGCGCGAGCTGGCAGCCGTCTCCAACCGCTAGTTACTTGTTAGGTAACGCGGACGTCTCATCTGGCTTCATAGTGTCCTGGTAAGTCCGTATTTGTGACCCCAACTCCCCAGTAGCCTGCGTTCTTTTCATTGACACCCTCGCGACACGTCTACCTAACATGCATGCATAACTGCTGCCCTTCACAGAGACAGGCCACAGGGTTGAACAGGCATCATTGGTGGCGTGACGCGGTGATCTACCAGGTCTACGTCCGCAGCTTCCTCGACAGCACCGGCGACGGCATCGGCGATCTCGCCGGAGTCCGCGCGGGACTGCCGTACCTGAAGAAGCTCGGCGTCGACGGGATCTGGCTGAGCCCCTTCTACCCCTCGCCCCAGCACGACCACGGCTACGACGTCGCCGACTACTGCGGCGTCGACCCGCTCTTCGGCGACCTCGCCGAGTTCGACCTGCTGGTGGCGGCCGCCCGGCGGCTCGGCGTCAGGGTGCTCCTGGACATCGTCCCCAACCACTGCTCCAGCGAGCACCCGTGGTTCCGCGAGGCCCTCGCCGCCGAGCCCGGCAGCCCGGCCCGCGCCCGCTTCCACTTCGCCGACGGCCGTGGCCCGGACGGCAGCGAACCGCCCAACAACTGGCACGCCATGTTCGGCGGCCCGGCCTGGACCCGGGTCACGGAGGCGGACGGCCGCCCCGGCCAGTGGTACCTGCACATGTTCACGCCCGAACAGCCCGACTGGAACTGGCGCAACCCCGAGATCCCCGCCGAGTTCGACCGCGTCCTGCGCTTCTGGCTGGACCGCGGGGTGGACGGCTTCCGCATCGACGTCGCCGCCGGCCTCTACAAGCACCCCGCACTGCCCGACTCCGACGACCCGGAGGCCGACGCCCGCACCCGCGACTCGGTCAACCCGCTCGCCTGGAACCAGCCCGAGGTGCACGACGTGTGGCGGCACTGGCGTGGGGTGTGCGAGGAGTACACGGCACGCGACGGACGCGAGCGGCTGCTGGTCGGCGAGGTCTCGGTCCCCACCGCCCGCGAACACGCCCGGTACGTCCGCCCGGACGAACTCCACCAGGCCTTCTTCTTCGACCTGCTCGGCGCGGCCTGGGAAGCCGACGCCTTCCGCAAGGTCATCTCCGAGGCCATGCAGGACATAGCCGGCACGGGTTCCACCGTCACCTGGGTCCTCAACAACCACGACCAGGTCCGCACCGTCACCCGCTACGGCGAACCCGCCACCGAGGGCAGCGGCCTCGGCGCCGCCCGCGCCCGCGCCGCCGCGCTGCTGATGCTGGCGCTGCCCGGAGCCGCGTACATCTACCAGGGCGAGGAGCTGGGCCTGCCCGAGGTCGTCGACCTGCCCGACGACGTGCTCACCGACCCGATCTTCCACCGCACCGGAAACCGCGCCCGCATCCGCGACGGCTGCCGGGTGCCCCTGCCCTGGTCCGGGCAGGCCTCCCCGTTCGGCTTCACCTCCGGCGCGGAGAGCGCCAAGCCGTGGCTGCCGCAGCCCGAGTACTTCGCCGAGTACGCCACCGACCGCGCCCTCGCCGACACCCGCTCCTTCTGGCACCTGTACCGAGACGGTCTCCAGCTCCGGGCCTCGCTGCCCCAGCTGGGCGAGGGCGCGCTGCGCTGGCTGGACACCCCGCCGGGCGTCCTCGCCTTCGTCCGCGGCGACGGCCTCGTCTGCGCCGTCAACTTCGGTACGTCCCCCACACCCGCGCCGGTCTCCGGCACCCCCCTGTTGTCCAGCGGTCCCTGCACGGCCGGGGTGCTGCCCGGCTCGACGGCCGCCTGGTGGCTGAGCGACTCCGACCTCTGATCCTCCGTCAACTCACACCCCTCGAAGGGACATCAACGATGATGCGACGCCGTACCACCCTGCTCACCAGCTGCACCGCCCTCGCCCTGGCCCTCGGCGCGACCGCCTGTGGCGGCGGCCCGGTCACCGCGGGAGGTGGCGACAAGGCCCTCAGCGGCCAGACGGTCACCGTGGCCGGCGTCTGGTCCGGCAGCGAGCAGAAGAACTTCCAGAAGGTGCTCGACGCGTTCACCGCGAAGACCGGCGCCAAGACGCAGTTCGTCTCCACCGGTGACAACGTCTCCACGGTCGTCGGCAGCAAGATCGAGGGCGGCAACGCGCCCGACGTCGTGATGGTCCCGCAGGTCGGCGTGCTCCAGCAGTTCGCACAGAAGGGCTGGCTCAAGCCGCTGTCCCCGACCGCAGGGCAGACGGTCGACGCCGACTTCGCACCCGTGTGGAAGAAGTACGGCAGCGTCGGCGGCACCCTCTACGGCCTCTACTTCAAGGCCGCCCACAAGTCGACCGTCTGGTACAGCCCCGACGCCCTCGCCCAGGCCGGCGTCAAGCCGCCCAAGACCTACGACGAGATGCTCAAGGCCGGGCACACCGTCTCCGACTCCGGGCTCTCGGCCTTCGCCGTCGCAGGCCAGGACGGCTGGACGCTCACCGACTGGTTCGAGAACATCTACCTCTCCCAGGCCGGACCGGAGAAGTACGACGCCCTCGCCGCCCACAAGCTGAAGTGGACGGATGCCTCGGTCGTCAGGGCGCTCACCACGCTCGGCAAGCTCTTCAAGGACAAGCAGCTGATCGCCGGCGGCCAGAAGGAGGCGCTGAACACCGACTTCCCCAGCTCCGTCGAGAAGGTCTTCGGGCCCAAGCCCGAGGCCGGCATGGTCTACGAGGGCGACTTCGTCGCCGGTGTGGCCCACGACCAGTTCCAGAAGACCATCGGCAAGGACGCCAACTTCTTCCCGTTCCCCGCGGTCGGCGGCGGCACGGCACCGGTGGTCAGCGGCGGCGACGCGGCCGTCGTCCTCAAGGACGGCAAGAACGCCAAGGCCGGCATGAAGCTCCTGGAGTACCTGGCCACCCCGGAGGCGGCGGCCGTGTGGGCGAAGGTGGGCGGCTTCCTGTCCCCGAACAAGAAGCTCGACCTCGCCTCCTACAGCGACGACGTCACCCGGGCCACCGCCAGGTCCCTCGTCTCGGCCGGGGACTCGGTCCGCTTCGACATGTCCGACCAGGCACCGGCCGCCTTCGGCGGCACCAAGGGCGCCGGTGAGTGGAAGCTGCTCCAGGACTTCCTGCGCGACCCCTCCGACCCGAAGGGCACCGCGGCGAAGCTGGAGTCCGCGGCGGCCAAGGCCTACCAGGGCTGAGCGGACAGATGACCGCCACCTCACTCGCCGAGCGACAGGCGAACCCGCGGGCCGCAGGCGCGGCCCGCGGGCGCCGCGGCCGGCGCCGCGCCCGGACCGTCGCCCTGCTCTTCGTCTTCCCCGCCCTGCTCCTGCTCGGAGCCCTCGTCGTCTACCCGGTGCTGTTCTCCGTCGGCCGCAGCTTCTTCGACGCCTCCGGCACCCGGTTCGTCGGCGGCGACAACTACACCGAGATGTTCCGCGACCCGGCCACCCTGAAGGCCATCCGCAACACCACCATCTGGGTCGTCGTGGCCCCGGCCCTGCTCACCGGCCTCGGCCTGATCCTGGCCGTTCTGGTGGAGAAGGTGCGCTGGGCCACCGCCTTCAAACTCCTGCTGTTCATGCCGATGGCCGTGTCCTTCCTCGCCGCCGGCATCATCTTCCGGCTCGCCTACGACGAGGACCCGGACAAGGGTGTCCTCGACGCAGCCGTGGTCTCCGTCCACGACGCCTTCACGGGGACCTCGTCGTACCCGACGGCCCGGGCGCGTGACGGGCACGGCCTGAGCCGGGGCCGGGACGGCTCGTACCTGACGGACGCGGGCCTGTCCCCGGGGCACTCGGTCGCCCTCGGCCTGGTGGGCGTACTGCCCAAGGACCTGCCGAAGGGCACCTCGCCCGCCTACCCGGCCGCGGCCCGCACGGCGGCAGCCGACGAACTGCGCGGCGTGGTCTACCTGGACTTCACGCCCGGCGGGGGAGGGAAGCAGGGCAGGGTCGACCCGAAGGAGAGCGGCCTGCCCGGCATGAAGGTCGAGGCGCTGCGCGACGGAAGGACGGTCGCGAGCACCACGTCCGCCTCCGACGGCTCCTTCCGCTTCTCCGGGCTCGGCCAGGGCTCGTACACCGTGGAGCTGCCCGCCTCGAACTTCGCCCCGCCCTACCAGGGAATCTCCTGGCTCGGCCCGACGCTCGTCACACCGGCCATCATCGGCGCGTACCTGTGGATCTGGACCGGCTTCGCGATGGTGCTGATCGGCGCGGGTCTGTCGGCCCTCCCGCGGGATGCGCTGGAAGCCGCCCGGATCGACGGCGCGAACGAGTGGCAGATCTTCCGCAGGATCACGGTCCCGCTGCTCGCCCCCGTGCTGACCGTCGTGTTCGTGACCCTCGTGATCAACGTGATGAAGGTCTTCGACCTCGTCTACATCATCGCGCCCGGACCGGTGCAGGAGGACGCCACCGTCCTCGCGACCCAGATGTGGCTGGTGTCCTTCGGCGGCGGCAACAACCAGGGCCTGGGCAGTGCCCTCGGCGTGCTGCTCCTGCTCCTGGTGATCCCCGCGATGGTCTTCAACGTCCGCCGCTTCCGAAGGAGCCAGCGATGAACTCGGCCATGAACACGGTCAGGCGCGGCCTGGGCAACAGTCTGGTCCAGGCGTTCCTCGTGGTGATCGGCCTGGTCTGGCTGACTCCGCTGGCGGGACTGTTCGTGTCGTCGATGCGGTCGGCCCAGGACACGGCGAAGGGCGGCTGGTGGACCGCCCTGGCGAGCCCGGGCCAGCTGTCCTTCGACAACTACTCGGCGCTGCTGAAGAACTCCGGGATGACCCAGGCGTTCTGGAACACCGTGCTGATCTCGGTGCCGACGACCACCCTGGTCGTCGTCATCGCGGCGCTCGCCGGATACGCCTTCGCCTGGCTGGACTTCCCCGGCCGCGAAGCGCTGTTCCTGCTGGTGGTGGCCCTGCTGGTGGTGCCGGTGCAGATCGGCCTGCTGCCGGTGGCCAAACTCTTCGGCCAGCTGGGCCTGTTCGGCACGATCCCCGGTGTGGTCCTCTTCCACGTCGCCTACGGTCTGCCGTTCGCGGTGTTCCTGCTGCGGAACTACTTCGCGGAGATGCCGAAGGAGATGCTGGAGGCCGCGCGCATGGACGGCGGCAGCGAGTGGCGCATCTTCACCCGTCTGGTCCTGCCGGTGGGCCGTCCGGCCATCGCCAGCCTCGCCATCTTCCAGTTCCTGTGGGTCTGGAACGACATGCTGGTCGCCCTGCTCTTCGCCGACAGCTCGTCTCAGCCGCTGACGGTCGAACTCCAGTCCCAGATCCGCCAGTTCGGCAGCAACATCGACGTCCTGGCCCCGGGCGCGTTCCTGTCCCTGATCGTGCCGGTGGTGGTGTTCTTCGCCTTCCAGCGGCACTTCGTGCAGGGGGTGATGGCGGGGTCGGTGAAGTAGGGGGGGGGGGGGGGGGGGGGGCCACCCCCCCCCCCCCCCCGCCACCCACGGGAGGGAAGAACACAAAAACCGCGGAAAACACCAAACCACCCCACCACACACAGGGGGCCGCGTCTCGCCTCATCCCC